>WLMU01000099.1 GCA_009700115.1 Actinomycetota bacterium | reverse complement strand
GGGACTCCCACGGTGGCTCTCAGCATTGACCCCGATGACGTGACCTGTGTTCCCGATGGGGTGGCAATTAACGGTGAACTCACCGCAGATCTCACGGGATATACGTCATCCATGAGTCTCACCGATGTGCCTGACGGTTGGACTGTTCGGAGCTCTTGGGTTGTGTCATCAGGTAACCCTGCTGTCGAGACGTCTTTGGGCAGTGTCGACACTCCGGTGATACGTCCAGTGCCAACCTTGGCTCCGCCGGAAGCACCCTATGTAGATGATGTTTGGTTCGGTGATTTGGTAGATGCGGGTGCGACGTTCACTTATACGGCGACGCTGCAATTGTTCGATACCGTTTCTGCGTGGGTGCAAGCAACACAGGTCGCCATTTCGTGTAGCGAAATCAACGTCCCTGTAGTTAACGTGTCAACCCCTTCCGCAGAGGTGGTGCCAGCCCCACAGCCGACGAAGGCTTCCCTCACGCCTGGCGCCATCGATTGGGGCGACTGTGAGAGCGCCGAGGCCATCGAAGGTGAGCAGTGTGCGAAAGTGTCGGTGCCGCTCGATCATTTCGGATCACGGGGCACGGTCATTGACATCGCGGTGAACCGGTTCCCGGCCACGAGCGGTCAAAGTAACGGTGCTCTGCTGACGAACCCCGGTGGCCCAGGAGGTCCCGGCCTGTCGTGGGCCCGCGGGATGTCTCAGGTCTACGCCGGCACTGCTCTTGCCGAGGACTACGACATCATTGGTTTCGATCCCCGGGGCATCGGGGAAAGTTCCCCGGCGCCATACTGCGTCTCTCCAGCCGATGGTTCCGACAGCCTTGGCAATGTTCTGGATCCCGACTGGCAGAGGTATTTCGCCGCAGATGTCCCAGCCACCGGGACATATCAGTCGATGTGTTCGGCAGCGACCGCGAGGTACCTCGGATTTTTGGGTACGAGGCAGGTAGCTGCAGATATGGACTGGATCCGGCGAGCAGAAGATATTGGTCGGGGTAGCGACAAGAAGCTGGCATACTTCGGTGGTTCATACGGGACTCGCCTCGGTGAGGTCTACCTGCAGCATTTCGGGGACCACGCCGGCGCCTTCCTGCTCAGCGGGGCAGTAGATCCCTCATCTACCTACGTTGACTTCTTCATCGAGCGCACCGGTCCGCCCGACACAGAATTCGATATTCAATTCGCCCCCGCCGCTCCTGACGGTATCGGTGAAAAGTTCTACTCGGTTGTTGCTGCTCTTACTCCGCTTGCTCCCGTTGGGTTAGATCCCGCTGCCGGTGCTGTTGAAGGGGTGGTGGTTCCGGCCACTGTCGACGGCCAAGAGGCTGAAGTCACTCTTGCGAGCTTTACCGGGGAGGTTTCGGGTGCGCTTCGAAGTGAACCCTCGTGGCCCAAGACTGCCCGCTTCATCTCGGATACCTACGACGTTGTCGTTAATGGTCTCAATGTTGCAATCGAAACTCCCCCCGACCCTTTTGTCGGCGAACCGATGCTGGATGGTCTGCCCAATGCCCCAGAGACAGCCAGCCCGAGCGAGATTCGTGCCTCCTTCAATTCAAGTCTTATAAATCATGTCGTGAATTGCCTTGATCTGCCTGGGGTTCCCTCCGGCGCGGCGGAGATGGTCCAGGAAGCCGAGGGTTCCGTACCCGGTGACCCAGTGAATTATCTGGGATGGGTTTATCCAGTTTACCTAGGTGACTGTGAGGGGCTGTTCCCCAGCGGCATCGATGTCCTCGATGACACAAAGCCCGTCAAGGTATGGCCGGCATTGACACTGCCGCTAGGCACGCCGGCGCCATTGATCATCGGCAGTTTTGGAGATACCGCGACTCCATACGAGTGGAGTGTGGCGATGCACGAGTACTACGTCGCTAACAACATTGATGCCTCGTTGGTGTATTACGAGGGTGGAGAACACGTCGCTGGCGCAGCGTGGCCACCCCCAGTTTGTCTCACCAGCATCATCATTGAGTTGTTTGCCGATGGGGTTCTTCCCGTATCGGGGTCAGGGTGCAATTTCGTCTCACCGTTTTCACGTCAACCGCCCACCAATGTGGTGGCAACCGCAGGGGACACCAAGGTCGCCATGTCGTGGACGAATCCGACCCAACGACTCGGTGGGAACGTTGACGGGTTCCTCATGCAAGTCCGCGAGGTCTCTGAGGGTCTGAGCGTCTCCAGCGAGAATGACGGTTGGATGAATGTCGCACAAGGTTCGTGTGCTGATATTGATTTTGAGGACTACACCGAATGCGAGGTACTCGGCCTCACCAATGGTGTTTCCTACGAGTTCCGAATGTCGACATTGCCGGAACCGGAATACGACATAGCTGCATTTTCTGAGGTGTCGGCCGCAGTAACGCCTGAGGCTTTCGTTCCGCTGGATCCCGTCCCGGTGGCACCCCGCTTCACTGGCTGAACTACTCGCCAGGGATGCACACCCAGCCGCGGCGTACGAGTTCGTCGGCCAGAACTTCGTCGGGCATGGCAGCAACGGCTTCGGCCTGACGGTTGGCGGCGCGCTTTGCCGCCCGTTCGTTGGCATCGGATGACGAGGCAATTGCGCGCTCGGCCTGTTCAACATTGAGTTCGCCTTCGCCGGCAGCGAGACGAGCAATGAGTTCGTCGGCCTCGCCACGAGTGAACTTTCCGCCCGCCTGACGTTGGGTAAGCCCATAGATATGGCGTGCTTCTCGGAACGAGGAGTAGCCCGCACCTTCAAACAACGCGAGGAGTTCCTCGACCTGTTTCGACGATGCTGGTGGGCCTGATTGCTGTCCGAATGCCATGGTCTGAGCCTCGCACGCGCTACTGACACTGGGGGCGATGAGGGAAAACGCAGGTCGCCGCACTAGAGTGACTCTGTCGTTCCAGTTCCGGAGCGGCGCCGCTGAACCGCTTCAGGCCCCAGCACCCCGCAACTTCACCAAGTTTCGGCCGTGCTCACCATCTGGCCCTTGCTTTCTCAGCGGACCTCAGTAGGAGAAAATTCATATGGCGTCACAACGCCCCCGTACCAACCGTTCCTCTTCGGGCGCGCGTCCCCGACCAGGTTCCGATCGTTCCCGCAACGAAAAGCCCCTGGCCGCGCAAAAAGCGCTTCCGACTCTTGATCCCGACAACGGGTTCCTTGCCCTCGGCGTTCCCGACACCCTCTGTGGTGCGCTTGCCCTTGAAGGCATCACTGATCCGTTCCCCATTCAGGTATCGACCCTTCCCGATTCATTGAAGGGTCGCGATGTTCTTGGCCGCGGTCGTACCGGTTCCGGCAAGACGCTCGCATTCGGTCTTGCTGTGCTCACTCGTCTTTCGATGTTGCAGCTCGACCGCCAACCATTCCGTCCGCGTGCACTCATCCTTGCGCCCACACGTGAACTCGCACTCCAGATCGATGCAACCATTTCGCCACTTGCTCGTCGACTTGGTTTGCGCACCACAACCATCTTCGGTGGTGTTGGTCAGAACCCGCAGGTCGACGCGCTTCGTAAGGGTGTTGACGTTGTTGTCGCTTGCCCCGGTCGTCTTGAAGACCTCATCAGTCAGAACTTCTGCAAACTCGATCGCGTTGAAGTGTGCGTTCTCGATGAAGCCGATCACATGGCCGACCTCGGATTCCTGCCTGGCGTAAAGCGTCTGCTCGATCGCACGCCCGACGATGCGCAGCATCTGCTGTTCTCAGCAACGCTCGACAAGGGCGTCGACGTCATCGTCAAGCGCTACATGTCTGATCCGGTCACACACAGCGTCGATTCCGAACAGTCACCGGTCAACACCATGACCCATCATGTGCTGCACGTAACGAACGACGATCGACTTCCCGTCATCATCGATCTTGCTGCTGCACCTGGCCGCACAATTATTTTCACTCGTACGAAGCATCGCGCCAAGCAACTCACGCGTCAGTTGAACGCACACGGAGTTGTTTCGGTCGAGATGCACGGAAATCTTTCGCAGAATGTCCGCACGCGAAATCTTGCGGCATTCTCCGACGGAACGGCAGCGGCCATGGTCGCTACCGATATTGCAGCGCGCGGAATTCACGTCGATGACATATCGCTCGTGATCCACGCCGATCCGCCCATGGAGCACAAGGCATACCTCCATCGTTCTGGACGCACAGCACGCGCCGGAAACGAAGGAGTTGTTGTCACGCTCGCAACGGAATCGCAACGCAAGGACACCGATCAACTCATGCGCAAGGCGGGTATTAAACCCACCGTGACGAAAGTGCGCCCTGATTCACCGCTACTGCAGGAAATTGCTCCCGGTCAGCGACTGAAGAAAAGCGCCTCTGAAGTGAAGGCAATGCTCGATGTTCCCGAACCGGCCAAGACGCCCGGTGGTCGTCCGAATTCGCGTAACCCGCGTTCGGCGACTCCGTCAGCGTCTGGTCGGCCGAAGCGTGGCGGCCCAAGCAGCGGACGCCGTGGTTCCGGCGGCGGGCCAAGTTCCGGTTCCGGTTCCAGCGCTCGCTCTGGTTCTGGATCAAGTTCGCGATCTGGCTCAGGCGGTCGATCATCCGGTGGTGCTGGTGGGTCAACCTCCGGCTCCCGTCAGGGATCGAGCCGTTCTGCTGGTCGACAGGGCGGACGCTCGCGTTAGGCGCGAAGATCCTCTTATGAATTTCTTCGAAGCGAGCATGAAGATCAATGAAGCCGAGATTCTCGATATCGAAACAGCCGAACTTCTCGTCCGACTCGAAAACAGTGGCGATGTTCTCTACAACGAACTTGCGGCCCGTTTGAATAACGAAGAAGCCGCCGAGCTTCTTCGTAAGAACGGGCGCGAAGAAGTTGGTCACGCTCGTCGCGTGATGAAGGTGATTTCACTCAAGACCGGCACCGAGTACGTGCCTTCGGCCGAGGTGCTCGAGAAGTTCGAAGTTGATCTTCCCGATTCGGTCGACGCGTCGGCATTGCCGATGATCGTCGAGGGCGAACTCCAAGGCGACCTCGGCTACCAAAAGTGGGCCTCGCACGAAACCGATCCGGAAATCATCGAGCTGTTGCTTCGCAATGGCCGAGAAGAAACCAAGCACGCCGAGCGGATCAAGCAGGCAATCGAAATTTTGGCCTCGGCCGAGGTTGCGCAGTAGCGCACTAGCAACACACAACGTCGTCGCACTACCTGCTCGAAATGGGGCAGAATCATATTCCACTTAGGGGAGGACATGACATGGCAATGACCATGATGCGTTTCAACTGCATCCAGCCAGGACTCGAGCCAAATGAGATGGCCGATCGATACAACGCCATGCTCGACATGGCTCAGGTTCTTGATGAACTTGGTGGCGGCATGGTGACGCTCGAAGAGCATCACGGCGCCGAAAACGGTTGGAGTTCCTCTCCGCTCACAATGGCTGCAGCAATTCTCAGCCGCACGAAGAACGTTTCCGTTTCGCTTTCGGCGTTGCTCGTTCCTTTGCATGACCCGCTGCGCATTGCCGAAGACATGGCGGTCATCGATCTGATGTCGAAGGGTCGCCTCACCGTCATTGGTGGAATTGGCTATCGCCCGAGCGAATACGCAGCACACGGCAAGTCATGGGCCGATCGCGGAAAGATCATGGACGAATGTGTAGAGGTCATGCTCAAGGCATGGACCGGTGAACCGTTCGAATACCGCGGCACCACCGTGCGAGTCACGCCGCGCCCGTACACGCAACCACATCCGATGTTCCTTCTTGGTGGAACCTCAAAGCCCGCAGCTCGTCGCGCGGCACGCTTTGGTCTCCCCGTGATGTGGGCGGCTCCGGTTCCGGAAGTTGAAGCGCATTATTACGAGAAGTGCGCCGAGTACGGCACGCAAGGTTTTGCAATGTCGCCGCCAGAAGGTTTCCATCACACCTTCTTCGCGCAAGACGTCGACGCCGGATGGGCCGCTATGGGCGAGCACATCCTTCATGAGGCCACGACCTATTCCTCATGGCAGACCTCCGACATCAAGTCTTCGGCACATTCGCATGCCAAGACCGTGGGCGAACTCCGCGAAGAGGGTCTGTACCAGGTTGTCTCTCCGGCTGAAGCGGTCGAAGAAGCGAAGGCCGCTGGCGATATGGCCGTCTTCTCAATGCACCCACTTTGCGGTGGCATGCCGATTTCGGAAGGTTGGAAGCAGATCGAACTGCTTCGCAACGAAATCCTTCCCGCACTCGCCTAATCGATTCCGGCGGCAGTGATGCCGTCGGAGTTGTACCTTTCAGGAACTGACACACCGATCTACCGGGGGAACTCACATGAGCACAAATAACTGGGGCCGTTGGGGCGCCGACGACGAGCGCGGAGCGCTCAATCACCTCACTCCAGAGGTCATCAAAGCTGCTGCAGCTTCGATCACGACGGGCAAGGTCTACAGCCTTGGCATTCCGATCCAGGGCCAGGGTGTTCCGTTGCTTGATTACCGCGGAACGCCAATGCGTCTGACGCTGCAAGACGGCACCGACGACGGCATGTACGCCAGTTACGGTGCAAAAGAAGGAACAGGCGCCCACGAAGACGTGCTCGTCATGGCCTCGCACACCACCTCACACATGGACGCTCTTATCCATGTGTATGAGGACCACAAGCATTACAACGGTGTTCCTTACGGCGAGATGCGCGCACTTGGTGGTGCGGGCAAGCTTGGTATCGAAAAGGTCGACAGTTTCGCGGCACGTTCGGTCATTCTCGACATCGTGAAGTTGAAGGGTGCCGACAAGTGGCTTGAGCCCGGCACCATGATCATGGCTGCCGACCTTCAGGCAGCCGCTGCTGCACAGGGTGTTGAGGTTCGCGCTGGCGACGTTGTGCTTATTCGTACTGGTCACCTCGATATGTGGTGGGCCAACAATGCCGCTGGCGAACCAGAAGGTTTCGCACAGGCTGGTATTGGTTCAGATGCTGCCGAGTGGCTTGCATCAATGGATGTCACTGCCGTCGGTTCCGACAACGCAGCTGTCGAAGTCATTCCGTTTGACAACAATGACTTTCTTATCGTGCACAAAATCCTGTTGGTGCAGGCAGGCATCTTCATGCTCGAGCATCTCGATCTTCGTCAGCCGTGTGAAGACGGCAACTACGAAGGAGTCATTGCCGTGTCGCCGCTCAAGGTCACGGGCGCAACGGGTTCGCCGATCAATCCGGTGTTCATTTCCTAAGCGTTTGTTTGTGCAACGGGCCCCGGCTTCGGTCGGGGCCCATTTGCGTTTTGCTGTGCACTGATGAATCGGGCGTTCATTCCGTGAGCCAGAATGAATCTATGGCAATCACGACGGTGCTGTTCGATCTCGATGGAACCCTCATCGACAGCAGCCCAGGTATTCGTCGTTGTGTCGATGAGTCACTTGCGCACCACGGATTTCCTGCGATTACCGATGAACAGTTTTCTTCGTTCATCGGGCCTCCGCTGACAACAGGATTCGGCTCAGTGGTTGCCGATGACACACTGGTTGACTCGCTTATCACGGTGTACCGCGAGCACTACGGAGCCGGCGGAATGTATGAGTATTCGGTCTATGACGGAATTTCTGAACTCCTCACGTGTTTGAATGACGCGGGTTTCCGCCTTGCGGTTGCTACTTCGAAGCGCACTGGGTTTGCTCGACCAGTCGTTGAACACGCTGGACTCGCTTCGAAGTTCGAAATCGTGGTGGGCTCAGAACGCGACGGTGCCGGTGCCGAGAAACCGGTGGTCATGGGTTCAGTGTTTGAGCAGCTCGCAATTACCGACCCAGGAGCGGTCGTGATGATTGGTGATCGCGAACATGACGGTCATGGTGCAGCAGCGCTCGGTACTCACTTCATTGGAGTGTCGTGGGGCTTTGGGGACTACGAGGAATTGCTGGCTG
>WLMU01000098.1 GCA_009700115.1 Actinomycetota bacterium | reverse complement strand
AGGTCAGCGTTGTATCTCGTGACCATTGATTCATAGGAGAAATCTCCATCGGGACCGAACGGGTTGTCGCGAAGGAAGTGGTAGCGGAATCCATCGACGCCGAAGTCGGCAACGAGATCTGCCGGAAAAATCTGATTGAGGCGCGTCTTCGACATTTTCTCGCCACCGACCAATAAAAACCCATGAACTGCAAGTTTTTTAGGTGGCTCGATCCCGGCGGCCAAACACATTGCCGGCCAATACACACAGTGAAAGCGAAGGATGTCTTTGCCGAGAAGGTGGTGAACCTGGGGCCACCATTCGGCGAAGCGTTCCGGGTCATCGCCGTAGCCGACCGCGGTCGCATAGTTAATGAGCGCGTCGTACCAGACGTAGAAAACGTGGCCTTCGTCCCAAGGAACAGGCACGCCCCACGAAATCGATGTGCGTGAGACAGACACATCTTCGAGCCCTTGCTTGATGATGCCAAGCGCTTCATTGCGCTTACCCTCGGGCTGCACGCAATCGGGATTGGCGGCGTACCAATCAAGTAGCGGCTGTTCGAACTTCGAAAGTTCAAAGAACCAGTTGTCCTCTTCAAGCCATTCGACAGGACGACCATGGATAGGACAATCGCCGTCAACTAAATCGGCTTCATTGAAGTAGGCCTCGCAGGGAACGCAATAGTGACCCGAATACGAACCTTTGCGAATCCAGCCATTGTCGAAAATCGCCTGCATGAACTTCTGCACGGAGCTGATGTGGCGGGGCTCGGTTGTACGAATGAAATCGTCATTGCTTATGTTGAGTAATTCCCAGACCTCACGGAATCGAGCACTCGTCTGATCTGCTTGTTCGAGCGGAGTAATGCCATTGGCATCGGCCGATCGCTGGATTTTGAGACCGTGCTCGTCGGTTCCGGTGAGGAAGAAGGTGGGGTCTCCCACCAACCGATGCCACCGGGCAAGCGCGTCTGCAGTCACCGTTGTGTAGGCATGCCCGATGTGAGGCACATCATTCACGTAATAGATAGGAGTGGTGACGTAGAAGGGCTCGGACACGTCGCAAGGCTACGCAGGCTCACCGCCTCGCACGAACCACGCGATCACATGCCTCGAATTACTGACTCTCGAGCACCTCAAGCGCTCGAATGAGAAATCCCATAGCTCCGGCACCGACATCCTCAAGATCGGGTCGTGACGGATCGTGCAAGGAACGCTGGTAGATGCCTTCCAAGAGCACCGCCATGCGGAAGTTATAGAGAACCTCGTAATACGCAAGGTCGCTGGGCATCTCAATCGAACGGCAAGATTGGTAGCGAGCAATGAGTTCATCGCGACGAGGCCAACCCGGCGCAGCGGTCGCCTTTCCCCATATTTCACAGAACCCGATGAGATCAAGCAACGGATCGCCAATCGTTGCCGTTTCCCAATCGAGGATGGCTGCCACCCGGCCTGGTGGCGTTGCTGCGACTAGGGCATTGAACATATGGAAGTCACCATGCATCAATGTTGGTTTGTAAGAACCAGGGATGTTGGCCGACAAGAAATCGGTGATGCGCGAAAGTCCCGGAAGTTCGCGTCCGTCATAGGACGCCAGTTGCGTCGTCCATCGATCAACTTGGCGCTCGTGAAATCCTTCTGGCTTTCCGAAATCGGCCAAACCGTTCGACTGCCAGTCGAAGTCATGCAATGCAGCAAGCGCTTCGACCATCGCGAACGCAACGCTTGGCTGATCTTCCGCAGTGAATGGTTCGGGCAACGGTGGCGCAGGATTGATGCCATCAACCTGCTGCATCAAGAAAAACGTGCACCCGAGAACTTCACTGTCTTCACACAACGCCACCGTTTCGGGATGCGGCACATCCGAGCCATTCAGCGCATCGAGAATTTGAAACTCGCGACGCATACCTTCATCTGCTCGTTCAATGGCAACAAGAGCGGGCCGGCGAAGCACCCAACGAGAACCGCCGCGGTAGATCGTGAACATCGCGTTCGATCGACCAGACGTGAGCGGCGCAACCGTTATCGATTGCCCGACTTCAAGGCCAAGACCATCAAGCCAAACGCCAAGGCGCTCGACATCGACAAGTTCCTCGCTCACGAACCGCCACCATCGAGATTGATAAGTGCACCGGTCATATACGACGAGGCATCGGAAGCCAACAGCAGCGCGGTTCCAACGATCTCTTCGGGCTGTCCGATATGACCGACGGTGATCATCTTCGCGACGTGTTCGGCCGCTTCACGAGTCGGGATTGCCTTACTGAAGCTGTCAGTAACGAAAGGACCGCAAACAATCGCGTTAACTCTGATGCCGCGCGGCCCGAACTCTTGCGCAGTCGCCTGAGTTATGGCGTTGAGAGCAGCCTTGGAACCCGCATACACAACAGTGAACGGTGAAGGTCGTTGGGAGGCTTTCGTGCTGATGTTGATGATCGATCCGCCAGCGGGCATGTGGTCGGCTGCCATCGCCATCAACCGCAGCGGACCTTTGACATTTACTCCAAAGGTCTTGTCGAACAGTTCCTCGGTAACTTCAGCAAGCGAAGGCGGAACCGGCGCAATACCCGCGTTGTTCACCAAGATGTCGATCTTTCCGAATTCAGCGACCGCTGCAGCAATCAGAGCGTCGCACTGGCCCCAGTCCGCCACATGACACGCGACTGCGAGTGCTCGGCGACCTTTCGCTCTGATCTGTTCGGCAACTTCTTCACACGCGTCAACACGACGGCTTGAAACAACCACGTCGGCGCCGGCATCGGCAAACCCCAGTGCCATTGCTCGCCCAAGGCCCTTACTCGCTCCGGTCACAACCGCGACCTTGCCGGTGAGATCGAACAGCGCACTTGCCACTTCAGAAGCCTTCTTCGTTACTGGCCTGGAATTGCCATTGCCCATCTCGTTGAACGATGTGACCAGCACTGGGCGCGGCGTAATGCGTTCCGAGAATGAGCGTGCCCGTATCGCCATGTTCCTCGCGCATACGGCGGCGACTTTCGGCGCCCATTGGTCCGTCCCAATCGCCGCTCATGCCCCAGTCCGGTTCGGCCCATTGCACCGGATGATGCGTGGCATCGCCCGTGATCAGCGCTCGCTCACCATTCGATTCAATGACGACCGACATGTGCCCAGGCGAATGACCATGTGTCGGCACAAACCTGATTTCGCTGGTGACGCGATGATCGGGATCGACAAGATCGACAAGTCCTGCATCGACGACGGGCGCAACGGTGTCGGGAAGGTTCCAGGCGTAACCACCCGGTTCGGCCATCCACCCGTCGTATTCGGCGCGACAGAAGAGATAACGAGCATTCGGGAATGTCGGCACCCACTTTCCGTCCTCAAGACGAGTGTTCCATCCCACATGATCGAAATGCAGGTGCGTGCAACACACGATGTCGATCGACTCAACAGGGAAGCCGGCTGCGGCGAGCCGCTTCGGAAACGCAGGGTCGCCCGTAAAGCCGGGGAGACCCGCCATGTCTCGATCGCCTACACACGTGTCAACAATGATTCGAAGCCCATCGCTTTCAACCACGAATGCATGAATCGAGAGGTCGGTATTTCCCTCGTCATCGATGAAATGGGGCATGAGCCAAGAAAGATGCGGCGCAAGCGCCTCCTCGGTCGCAGCAGGAAGCAGACCCTTCAGGGGCAGTTCTTGTTCAAGTTCCACAACCTTCGTGACAGTGACTTCACCGACGTACCACTTCATCTTTGACCCCGATCCTCTTAGAACAACAGCAAGAAAGAGTGACACGTCGAGAGGACTTCTGCCCGCGCAATGAAATCGATAAGACATCATCCATCGGCGACAAGACGGCGTTAAGAACCCCCAGAACTGCCGTTTAGGTGTCTCGGATCAAGGTTGAATCGAAGGATGGCTGAACTCCCCCCTGGTTCCGATCGCAGCGAACTCCGACCACTCCCAGCTTCAATAGACGTGGGACTCCCCGAAACTCGAGGCTACCGATTCAAGTCCAAGATTCTCGGGGCCCCGCTCACCAATGACCAGCTCGAACACGAGCGTCTTGGGAAACCAACGGCACTTGCCGTGTTCGCGTCCGACGCGCTCTCGTCAACCGCCTACGCCTCAGAAGAAATTCTCCGAACGCTCCTGATGATTGGCGGCGCGGGTGGCATCGGAGTCTTGGCATTCCGTTATCTGACGCCGATCACGATTGCGCTGGTACTTGTCCTCGTCATTCTCATCTTCAGTTACCGACAAACCATTAAGGCCTACCCATCCGCAGGCGGCGCTTACATCGTCACTAAAGACAATCTGGGACTAATTCCGGCTCAGATCGCCGGAGTCGCTCTTCTCACGGATTACATCCTCACCGTTGCGGTTTCTGTGTCGGCGGGCGTCGCAGCGTTGTATTCCGCATTTCATCCTCTTTATCCCTACCGAGTTCCGATCGCACTCGTTTTTATTTTGATTATCTGCATCGGCAACCTTCGCGGTGTAAAGGAATCCGGCAAGATTTTTGCTGTACCTACATACGCTTTCATCTTGGCAATGTTCCTAATGATCGCAACCGGGATTTTCAAGGCAGTCTTCGGAGGCGGACTTGAACACGTCGTCCCGCAAGACCCAGCCGCGATTGAAGCAACAGGCGCAGTTGGAATTGTTCTACTTCTCCACGCATTCGCGTCCGGCGGCGCCGCCATGACTGGAGTGGAAGCCATTTCCAACGGCGTCCCCGCATTCCGACCAGTTGAGTGGAAGCACGCCCGAGAAACACTCACCGTGATGGGAGTTCTTCTCGGAGCAATGTTCCTTGGCATCTCCTGGCTCGCCGCAAAGATGCAAATTGTTCCGAGTGATTCAAAAACGGTCATCGCGCAGATGGCCGAGGCCATCTATGGCTCCTCAACGACTGGTCGCATCCTTTTCCTAGTCACCCAAGCAGCAACCATGCTCATCTTGGTGCTTGCAGCGAATACAAGTTTCGCCGACTTTCCTCGCTTGGCGAGCTTCCACGCCGATGACGCGTTTATGCCGAAGCAGCTCACCAAACGCGGCCACCGTTTAGTTTTTTCAAATGGCATCATCGCCCTCGCAATTGCGGGAGCGATCCCCGTCATCATTTTTCAGGCTGACGTCACGCATCTCATTCCGCTCTATGCAATCGGAGTGTTCACAAGTTTCACTCTCTCGCAAGCAGGAATGGCCCGAAAGCACATCAAAGACAAGGAGCCGGGGTGGAAGGTCGGGCTCGTCGTTAACGGCCTCGGAGCGGTGACAACACTTGTCGTCACCGTGGTGATTGGCATCTTCAAATTCGCAGGTGGCGCATGGTTCATCATGCTGCTCGTTCCGATTCTCGTCGTGCTTCTTATGCGACTCAACAAGCAGTACGAGTCAGAGAAAGCCGAACTTGGTGTCGAGTTAAAGAAAGTCACGACCACCCGAATCAGACGATTCCACTCTGTTGTCGTCATGATTGGCGAGATCGACCGAAGTTCAGCTCGCGCTCTTCAATACGCGCGTTCGCTTTCACCAGACACCATAAAAGCCGTACATTTTGCGACCGACGAACTCCACGCTGAACATCTGATGCGAGATTGGACAGAACTTGACCTCGAGCGCATCCCACTCGAAATCGTCGAATGTCCAGACCGACGAATGAATCGTGCTGCCCTTGAGATGGCCGCTGTGATCACCGGCACTGCCGATGTGGAACTCACAGTTCTCATCCCCCGACGCGAGTACAAGCACCTTTGGCACCGACTTCTCCACGACCGCACCAGCAATTCAATCGCCCACACCCTCGCAGGGCTGAAACACGTCAACGTGACGTTCGTCCCATATCTCATGGGCGAACCAGCGCTTGAAAGCGTCGAAGCCCCGCTTCCATAGACTTCCAACGTGCAACGCAGAAGACTCCTCTCATCAGCGGGATTCTCACTCGCATGTATCCCTCTACTCACCGTGGCGCTCGCCCACCTGAAACCAGCCCCAAATCTCCCGACCGACCTCCTGCTCTTTCTCGGAATCGTTGTCGGTGCCGCACTCATCGGTGGATTCGTAGCTGGAGTTGCCACCGCCATCGTTTCGTTCCCTGTTATCAATTGGTTTCTCACGGTGCCGCTCCACACTTTTCGCATCGAAGGTGGTGAAGACTTCGCGGCGCTGACCGTTTTCTTCTTTGTAGCGATTGTCGTCAGCGCACTAGTCGATCAGGTTGCAAAGCGTTCAGCCGATGCCGAACGTGCTCGGGACGAGGCTGCCGAGTTCGCAATCACTGCGGCAAAGGCAGAAGCCGCATCCGAAGGTGACCGACTTCGCACCGCAATTCTTCGAGCCGTCTCTCACGACTTACGCACACCGCTCGCATCAATTAAGGCATCGTCGACAAGTCTGCTTCAAGACGACATCGAATGGTCGAACGAAGCGCGCAAGGATTTCGCATTGACTATCGACGAGGAGGCCGACCGACTTGACCGGATCGTCGGAAATCTCTTGGATCTCAGCCGACTCGATGCCGGAGTCGTGCAACCTGATTTCATTGCTGTCAGAGTTTCAACAGCGCTCCACGATGCACTTTCAAGTCTCGGACCCATTCGTTGCAACTTCGAGTCCAAGTTCAGCGACCCCGACCTTGAAGTAACTGCGGACTCGGTTCTCCTTGAGCGGGTCCTCGCCAATATTGCGTCCAATGCCGTTCGACACGGATCATCAAATGGCCCAATTCAGATCACGGCTCACCAAAACGGCGATCTCGTGCACATCACGGTGGCTGACCATGGACCTGGGATGAGTTCAGAAGATCGAGTCCGCGCTTTCGAACCATTCATGCAACTGGGCGACCAATCGGGAGGCGCTGGTACCGGATTAGGTCTCGCTGTTGCCAAGGGTTTTACTGAAGCGATGAATGGGTTCATTCACCTCGAAGAAACCCCGGGCGGAGGACTCACTGCAATCATCTCGCTTCAATCCTCTGCTCAGGCCTCTGTCATTCGCTCCCAACCGTTCACTGCGCGATGACCACCGTTCTCGTCGTCGACGACGAACCTCAGATTCGCCGAGCATTAGCCACAAACCTTCGCGCTCGAGAATTCAATGTTGAAGAAGCTTCGTCGGGCGAAGAAGCGCTTCGCCTAGCTGCCGAGCGACATCCAGATATCATTATCTTGGACATTGGCCTTCCGGGAATTGATGGAATTGAAGTCGTCCATGGAATTCGCGGCTGGAGTTCGGTACCGATCATCATGCTGTCGGTTCGCCAGGACGAGGCAGACAAGGTTGAAGCGCTTGATGCCGGCGCCGACGATTACCTCACAAAACCCTTCGGCATGAATGAGCTACTCGCTCGCCTTCGCGCAGCCTTGCGGCGATCATCCGATGCAGCCGATGAGCCCATGATCACCACCGACGGGTTCACGATCGATCTCGTCACAAAGCGGATCTACCGAGGAGACGAAGAAGTTCACCTCACCCCAACCGAGTGGGGCATCACCGAGATCCTCGCACGAAATCCCGATCGACTTGTTTCTCAGCAAACCTTGCTGCAAGCCGTTTGGGGCCCTGCCTATGGCAAGGAAGGTCATTACCTCCGGGTGTACATGTCGGCAATCCGACGAAAACTTGAGCAAGACCCAGCGAATCCTCGGCACTTCATCACCGAGCCGGGCATGGGCTACAGATTCCTGCCTTAGACCGAGCCTCGGCCACCGCCCGTTCGACCCCATGATGTCAGTCGGCAAGACTGCGACGACTCGCATGCTGCCAGGGGGAACCATGAGTGGACAGGTCCGACTCGAGATCGATGGCCCAATCGCCGTCATCACCAACGACAACCAAGAGAAGCGAAATGCCTTCTCTGACGACATGGACAAGCAGTTGT
>WLMU01000097.1 GCA_009700115.1 Actinomycetota bacterium | reverse complement strand
CGACCCACGACCAAGTTCTGAACGACAAAAGAGTCGAAGTCTGTTTCATCGATTACGACGGCACCGTTCTCCCCCAGTTTCGTTTGGCTGAGGTGCAGTCATGAGCGGTAAACGTGCGGTCATCGCCGGAATCGGCCAGACCGAGTTCTCGCAGAACTCCGGACGTTCCACTTTGCAACTCGCCGCCGAAGCGTCGCTGGCATCAATTCGCGACGCAGGGTTCTCCCCCACCGAGGTCGACGGCACTGTCACATTTTCGATGGACACAAACGACGAACTGGCGCTCATCCGCACAATCGGTGTTCCGATGCTGCGATTCTGTGCCCGCACGCGCGGAGGTGGCGGAGGCGCGAGTGCAACCGTGCAACTCGCTGCTGCCGCCGTCGAAAGCGGTCAAGCCGACGCTGTTCTCGTTTATCGAGCATTCAACGAACGTTCTGGCCACCGATTTGGTCAACCAGTGCAGGCCAACCCCGATCCCGTCTGGAACTGGGCCAGCCCGTTCAGCCTGAACACCCCGGCCAAGGTCTACTCATTGACCTTCCAGCGGTATATGTACGAGTTCGGCCTTACGAACGAAGACTTCGGCCGCTACACCGTCGTGGCTCGTGACTGGGCCTCAACAAATCCGAATGCGCAGTTCTTCGAACGCCCGATCACGCTTCAAGACCATCAAGACTCCCGCTGGATCGTCGAACCGATCCTCCGCAAGCTCGACTGTTGCCTCGAATCCGACGGCGGTGTCGCTCTACTGATTACAACTGCTGAGCGAGCCGCTGACCATGGTTCTGATGCTGTTCCGATCCTTGGGTCCTCTGCCATCCAGCTCGAGGGTGGACACGAAATGTTTGCCTATTACCACGAAGATCTTTGCGAGTACCCCGAAGGTCGCATTCTCGGTGAACAGCTTTATCGCCAGGCCGGAATCACCCCCGCAGACATTGACGTCGCAATGATCTACGAGAACTTCAGTCCCATCGTGTTCCTTCAGTTGGAGGCGTTCGGATTCTGTGGCCGAGGAGAAGCGAGTGACTTCATCAAGGATGGCCATATCGGTCGCGGTGGCTCGCTGCCTACGAACACCAACGGCGGGCTGCTCGGCGAGGGCTACATCCACGGCATGAACAACATCGTCGAAGGCGTCCGCCAGTTGCGCGGCACTGCGTCAAACCAAATCTCCGGGGCTGAGCATGTTCTCGTCAGCGCCGGCCGTAGCGGCATCATCTTGGGTCGCTGAGCGAAAGGCAAGTCATGACACTTACCGAATCAGACATCATCCTGAACCGCACCGGCGAACGAATCATTTCGGCCGATTCACATGTTTCGATTTCGCAAGAGCAGGTCAAGGCCAACCTCGACCCGAAATTCCACCCCGACTATGACAAAGCCCAGCAAGCGTTTGCTGCACGCGTCGCTGCCAACATGAACTCGGCTCAAGTCAATGCCGATGCGATGAAGCGCAATCCTCATGCAGCGTTCACTCGTCCTGGCTATCACACGGCTTCAGATCGACTCGCCGACATGGATGCCGATGGCGTCGATATCGAAGTCATCTACTCCGAAGTCAGCGCGTTTCGCTACATCGGCGATATGGAGCGTGGCGCTGCAGAAGCCACCCGGGCGTTCAATGATGTACTCACACAATTTGCGTCGGCCGATCCTCGCCGCCTTGTCGTGAGCTATCAGATTCCCATTCATGACATCGATGCAGCCGTCGCCGAGGTACACCGCGTTGCGGCCATGGGCGCCAAGTCCTTACAGATCCCGGTGTTCCCCACCGAACTCGGTCAGCCCGATTACTTCCATGACCGCTACGCGCCGCTTTGGTCAGCAGTTCAAGAGACCGGCCTTCCGATGTGCTGTCACATCGGAATCAACACCAATCTCGACGAACTCACTCGCCGTGACCCAACTCCTCAAAAGGGGATCATGGTCACCATGGTCGCCCTAACCACCGCAGAAGCGCTGGGCATGTGGATTCTCACTGGCACTCTCGAGAAGTTCCCTGATCTCAAACTTGTTTTCGTCGAGCCCGGCATTGGTTGGATCGCCCACTACCTCCACTTGATCGATGACATGGTCGTTCGCCAGGGATACGTGTACGACAACCTCAGCGAACTTCCAAGTTTCTATTTCCGTCGCAACATGTGGACGACGTTCATCGACGAGCCCCGTTCGATCGAAGCACTCCGCTACGACGTCGGTGTCGACAACATCTTGTGGTCCACCGACTTCCCGCATCCAGTCACGAGCTGGCCCGACTCACAGGACCTCATCGAACGCGCATTCACGGACATCCCCTATGAGGAGAAGCGCAAGATGGTGTGTGACAACGCCATCAAGGTTTGGAACCTATGAGTTCAGCAACACAGTCTCGCGTCACAGGACCGTTCCTCGATCTCGTCACGCTTATTGAGGCTGCCGCCAATCTCGCAGACGTTGTCGGCTGGAACGATCTCACACTGTCTCGAGTCGCCGAAGCCGTCGACCGACACGTGAGTTCTCTTTACTCCCACGTCGACGGGCTTGATGCTCTTCGACGAGAGGTAGCGATCCTGTCAGTCACCGAACTCGCCGACGTCGTCTGGGCCGCGACCATTGGTCGCAGCGGAGCTGAGGCTCTCACCAGAATCGCCGAAGCAGAACGCGACTTTGCACGTGCCCACCCGGGACGGATGGCGGCACTACGAGGCCATCTCAGTGTTGAAGATCCGGAGTTTCGGGAACAAGCAAAGCGAATCGCACAACCGATTCGAACTGTGCTCGCATCTTTCGGGCTAACTGACCAACAAGTCATCATCGGACATCGAGTTTTTAGCGCCACCGTCCGGGGCCTTATAGAACCTGGCACTCCCCTAGGCGCGGCTGAAGACGACATTGCCCTCCAGGCAACGGTCACGCTCTTTGTGACTGCACTTCAGAGCGGGAACTGGCCGACCGTCTGATCAGGCTGGTGTGCCTGATCGAATCGCTTTCGTGGTCGTCGTAGTAGACGAACCTGAGGAACCCGACGCACCAAAGCTTGATGTCGTTCCATCCGGGAGCGCTTGAGCCCGATTGATCAGGTTCTGGGCTTCCTTGACCTTTGCTTGATAACCGGCGAGATCACCATTGCGCAAAGCGGCGTCGGCTTCAGCGAGCGCTTTTGCCGCCTGATCAATGAGTTGATCTTTCGTGGCATTGCCGGTGGACGGAATCGTCGTCGTTGACGTCGTGCTTGATGACGATGATCCGTTGTTCGCCGAACCATTACTACCAGTGTCATCTTGCACAACAGTGCTCGACTCGAAGGTCTGTGGGTTTGCGCCCGGGAACAAGGTCTGGAGGGCTTCACGAAGCGTCGGCTTCATGACTACCTGGCCACCGAACACCGCAATGACCTGTTTGAGTTCAGGTATCTGCGTGTTGTTATCCGACGAGACGTACAACGGTCGAACGTAAATGATCGAGTTGTTGACCGGCGTCAGCATGAGACTGCCGAATTGTGTGCGTGAACCCTGCTGATTCAAAAGAGTTGTGTATTTACTGACTTCAGGATCGGAAAGGATATTCGCGTTGACGATTGCCGGTCCGTCGATATTGAAACCCGATGGCATTTCATAGACCGTCAACTTGCCGTACTGCGCAGGATCGCTGTTGGCCACCATGAATGACGTAAGCGTTTTCTTTGAGTCATCTTCCGAATAGGGAACGAATGGCCGCAACATCACGAACGATTCTGTTGCCTGCCCTGGCAAACGCATCAATGAATAGACCGGACTGATCCGAGCTTCTTTGGTGCGCAGAATCGTGGTTCCATTCAACGTTTGATTCGCAGTCACGATCGCGGTTGAACCATTAACCGTGGAGCCGGGATCTTGCGCAACTGACCAACTCGAGGTCTTTTCATAAAAAGCCTTCGGGTCGCTGATGTGATAGCGCCCGAACATATTGGTTTGGGTGCGGAAGAGATCTTCCGGATAACGCCAATGCGCCTTGAGAACGGCCGGCATCTCGTCGACTCCAGCGAACAATGCAGGGAACGCCTTCTGATAGGCATTCACAATCGGGTCTGACGGATCGACGATGTACAACTTCACCGTGCCGTCGTAGGTATCGACAACACCCTTTACCGAGTTGCGAATGTAATTAAACCGTTTGCCGCCGAGGTCGCTTCCTGCGGGAAGTCCACTCGAATCAGCTCGCTGTGCATTCGGATAGCGATCCGTCGTTGTATAGCCATCGAAGATGTACACGACACGCCCGTCCTGGATGACGGGATAGGGATCGGAATCGAACTGCATGAACGGCGCAACAGCTTCAATGCGCTGACGAATGTCGCGCTGATAAACGATTCGCGAATCGGAGTTGAGGAAGTTCGAGACAACCAAGTTCCAATCCGAGAACTTCAGTCCGTAGGCCGCCTTCTTGATGAATGAATCAAGTTTTACGCCGCCCGAACCCGAGTATTGCGTGAACTTTGTCTGTCCATCAGCCTGCACATAATCAATTTCCTCGCGTGACGCATTCGTGATGGCGTAGCCCGAAACGTTCTCGCCGTAATAGAGCTGTGGCTGAGAAACATCGGCTGAAATCCGCGATGTGTCAACGATCTGGGGAACATTGCGAATAAGAAAATCGGGACGACCCTGGGTCGTTGTCGCATTCGCCGGGGCCAGCGCAACGCCGTATCCATGGGTATAGGCAAGATGCTGCCCTTCCCAAGAACCCTGAGGGATCTGAGCGACGTTGAGGTCTCGAGTTCCGATGATTACCTGCGTATTCGCAATATCACCAGATGGGGTTTTGATCGGGTAACGATCGACATCGAGTTCATTAAAACGCAGCTGCGAGTACTGGCTCTGCAACCGCTGATAAGTGGGTTCGACAATGGTCGGATCAAGAAGACGAATGTTGCGAATCGTTCCGGGATTATCGTTGACGTTCTGAGTTGCAACAGTTTTGTCTTGGTTAAAAAGGAACGGCTGCGTATCGACGCTGCTCAGACCCATCGCCGTGCGTGTGGAGTCGATGTTGTGTTGGATATAGGGGGTCTCGCGCGCAGATTCCTCGGGTTCGACAACAAACCTCTGAATGAATGCTGGATACCCAACACCCGCAATGACTGACACCAAGGCCCATAGACCAACAGCGACCACGGGAAGTGTCCAACCGCGGCGCCAGATGTTGGCGATAAAAAGTCCGAATGACAACAGCGCAATAAAGAGCAACAAGTAAATGACTGGAAGCTGCGCCTTAACATCTGTGTAGGTCGCACCGTCGACTGTTCCGCGCGTCGAATACGTAAGCGCGTAGCGCTGCAACCAATAATCAGCGGCTTTCACCAGCGCTAAGAGACCAAGCAATACCGAAATATGTGCCTTCACCTGCGGCGTGACTCGTTGACCCTGAGTCTGAAAGCGAATGCCGCCATTCAGGTAATGGGCCACCAACGTGACAATGAGGATGATGATGCCGGAAGCGAAAAGCCAGTTTGTGACAGAGGAGTAAAACGGAAGTTTGAAGACGTAGAAACCGACATCGGTATTGAACGTTTGATCCTTAACGCCGAAGCTGCCGCCATTGCGGAAAAGGATCCACTGCTTCCATTCACCGGACATGCCCAGCCCGGCGACTAAAGCGAGCATGAGCGAAACCACGACACGCACGGTCTTCGTGCGGCGGCCAATCGTTGCGTGATAGCGATCAAGAAGATCGTCCTCTGGTCCGGTCTCCCGGACTTTCGGAGCGATGCGATCGGCAATCACCAAGTTGATGATCACCATTACAAAGAACGCCGCCGTGAAGATTGCACCTAAGGCGATCTTGGCCCCAAGAATTCCGGTGAAGACCGAGCCAAGTCCCAGTGAGTCGAACCACATCCAATCGGTCCAGAAACCAGCAAGGCCTCGGAGCGACATGAACAGAGCGAACACCACCGCCACGACGACGATGAGAGCAATACGGCCTCGGGAAAAGCGACGGCGCTGGGGCATGTCAGTGGGTAGACGCATGAATACCCAGCCTACGGGGGTTCTGAGATCAATCCAGCGTCGCCCTACTCAGAGTGCAGGAAGTACGACGCAGTGGCACCCAGGGTGCAATGGCGGGGCGTTATGGCCTGTTGGGAACGCTGCTCCCCGCTCGGTCACGCCGCCAAGCGCGTTATCTTCGCAATCGGGAGACGGAGCATCGCCAGCGGCAACCACCCAGCGAACCTGCGATCCCTTGGGCAGACGATCCAGGATTCCTCGATTACACGCGGAGAGAACCCCGAACGACACTGACTCGTCGACTCGTTGACCCTTCCACTCCCGGAAGGTCGACCGAATGCGCTGGGCCAATTCGTCACGATCCCCGGCTGATTCTGAGACCGCTCGTTCAAGACGATCGCGGAGCGGTCCAACGATGGCTGACGCCAGATCGGCAGCGAGGTCACCCACCGATGCACGAGATGTCCCTCGTCCCTTCGCCGGAGAAATCGACCCACCCGCTTCCGCCGCATCGGCCAGCGCCGGAAGCGCTATGTCTTCATAGCGCTCAAGTTGCGATTCGGGAGTAGGAAGAAACGCGATTGCGGTCAGGTTTCCCTTGACGGATCGAAGTGTTGAGAGCAACTCGTTCTGTTCGTCTGAAAGCTCTCGTTTGATCCGTCGCGCTAATGCACTTTCGATTGCTGCAACTGCTTCGTTGCGTGCAACGATGAATGCTTGATCGGCATCGGAGTCGGCTTCAACATCTTCATCGACTTCGCTAACGGTGCCTGACACAGCAAGCTTTGTCTCGGCGACCGCAGTTTCACTAACCAGTGATGTCACTTCTGCGTCAGGGCTATCGCCCGACTGAGCGACTTCGTCTTCACCCTCTTGACGGAGACGAGCAAAGACATCGGCAGCCTTGCCACTTGAGGTGCGAACGACTCGGACCGACGACGAATGGCGACCTTCGCGCGGATCTTCAGTAACTGGGGTCGCGTCGACGAGTTGCCCTGGTGCAGCGTTCTCAGACGGCGAATCGCTGGATTCCTCAGGTTTTGGTTCCTGTACCGGAGGAACGACCGTCAGTTTTGGAGCAGAGGACTTTGGTTCGGCTGGGATCTCGACATTGCGAGGTCGATCCGCAGGCGAAACGTCGATGACCGGAACGCCCAATTCCTCAGCAGTGACAATCGGGGTAATCGTTGCTTCAGGTTCAGCGTCGACAATCTGCAACGACGCGACTTCGGCGGTGAGTCGAGCTTCGGGTAACGCAACATCGAGTTCTTCGGTCGCGACTGCAAGCGTTTCGCGCACAATGTCGTAGGCGGCAGAAATTCGATCGCGCCCGGCTTGCAGCTGCTCGATCTGCTCGCGAAGTGCCTGACGCCGCCGCGCGAGGTCCTCGAGCATCCGCTGACGAACCTGCTGTGCCTCAAGCACCATTTCGCGGCCTTGCTGCTTGCTCGCTTCGATAATGGCTGCTGCTTCAGCTTCAGCGCTTTCGCGCTGGGCTGCAGCGTTCTCCCGAATCTCTTCGGCAATTTGCTCGGCTTCTTCTCGGCGCCGAGCAACTAACGCATCGGTTTCTTCACGAAGACGAATGGTTTCTTCACGAGAGTCACGAAGGAGACGGGCGACATTCTCTTCTGCCTTGGCCCTGATTTCGGCGGCAGCGGACTGGGCTGCGTCGAGAACTCGAGTGGTCTCTTCACCCAACAACTTGGTGAGATTCGATGGATCGATGGGATCGTGTTCAGCACTTTGACGACGCGATTGCTCAACCTGACGCTCGAGTTCGGCCACGCGCTCCTGAGCGGCCTTCAATTGGTTCGAGATCTTGAGGAGGTAACGCTGAACCTCAACAGGGTCAACGCCCTTCTTTACGGTCGCGAAGGTTTTGTCGAGAATGCGGTCGGGATCGATCGGCCCGGACGAGTCGG
>WLMU01000096.1 GCA_009700115.1 Actinomycetota bacterium | reverse complement strand
GGGTCGCCGCCCTCGGGACGAGGAATCTCCATGAGCATGTTGCGGGCAGCAACGTGCGGGTCGTCGATGACCTGTTGTGCAGTGAGACATGGCCCAGCAGCAACGCCGGCATCGGCCAGCGCCTTGCACGCCTCGATGTTGGTCTTGTCGGCGGCCCATGCCTTCACTCCGGGGCGCAGAATGGTGTCGATGTGTTCGCGCCAGCCAGCGCGAGTTGAAAGGCGCTCATCGGTGAGCCATTCCGGCTTACCGATGAGGTTCGCGAGGCGCTCAAACTCGTGCTCGCGCCCAACCTGAACGATGAACCAACCGTTCGAGGCTTCGAATCCGTCGAGGATCATGGCGAGGCCTTGACCCGGAGCAGGTCGCAGACCGAGTGACCAGAAGTTGGTGACGAGATCGGTCATCGACACCATGGCGTCGAACATGGCGACGTCGATGTATTGACCCAAGCCGGTGCGATCACGATGGCGAAGTGCCGCGAGAATGCCGATTGTGCCGAAGAGTGCGGTACCGATGTCGCCGAGCGCACCCACGGGAGATACCGCCGGCGGGCGACCGGGCTCGAGTTTGTAGTCGTAGATGCCGCTCATTGCTTCTGCGACGGCGGCGTAAGCGGGCCAACCGTCGTATGGCGTTGCGACGGTATTGCCGAATCCGGAAACCGACAGATAGATCACGCCGGGATGCACTGCGGCGATGTCGTCATAACCAAGGCCCATGCGCGAAAGCGCACCGCCTTTGAAATTCTCGGCCACGATGTCGAACTTGGGGGCAAGGTCGAGGATGAGTTGCTTGCCTTCGGGTGCCTTTAGATCGACACAGATCGACTTCTTGTCGAGGTTGTTGCGCAAGTAGGTGGCGCCAACGAAACGACCATCGGGGTCGGTGATGCCCGGTTGTGAACCGCGGCCCAAATCGCCGCCCTTGACACTCTCGACCTTTACGACGTCGGCTCCGAGGCGAGCCAGAAGCTGTGTGGCATAGGGGAGGGCCTGCATCTGCTCAAGCGCAAGGATGCGCACGCCATCAAGGGGCTTGCCGTACTGGACGGCATCGGGATTGGTGATTGCTCCGAGTTCCATGCGCCGACCCTACCGGGCGAGCCGAGCAGAGGTTCAGGCCGTGGCCCGGTACTCGGCCACGATCGGCGCAAGTTCTGCTGGCGTTGCGCCGTGCATGATCACGCCATCGCAACCCAGCGCGAGTTGATTGCGCACGGCAGCGACGCAGTTGGCGGGGGACCCCACCGCTGCTGATGCCAACCATTTCCCAGGAATGAGGGTGGCGACGTGCTGCAACTGTTCGGTGGTGCCGACAACATCGAGGCCTCGGACCGAACTGACCACTTCATCGGCCAGGAATCGATCGACGACTGCTTCGTCCCAACCGTTCGTGCGGGCAAGCAGGTGGCCATATCCCTGCAAGTACGTTCCGAGACGACCAACCAATTTCATGAGCCGTTCTTCTTCGCCAATGTGATCGCCGATGGTGGCGAAACACGACCACACCTTTACATCGTCAGGATTGCGGCCAGCTTGTTCGGCGGCGCGCTTGACGGTCTGCACGCAATGAGCGGTGGTCTCGTCGGTGAAGAACGTATGCAGCACCACTTCGTCGAAGCATCGACCCGCGAGTTCAAGGGTGTTATCGCCGAATGCGACCATTCCCATAGGCAGGAACTCATCGAGTGTTGCATCGAGGTGGAGCACTGGCCAGGAGCCAGCAGGTCCGTCGTGGCCAATGATGACTTCGCCGCGAAACAGTCGCCGCATAAGCCCGGCGAAATCTTCCATCTGCGCAGTGGTGATCCGGCCAATGCCGAATGCATCTTGCATCGGGGCAATACCGCGACCAAGTCCCAGCGTGAATCGGCCGCCGGTGAGGCTTTGCATGGTGCGGGCAAAACCTGCAGTGACGATCGGATGCCGAGTGTTGTGATTGGTTGCCGCAGTGGAGATAGCAATGCGTTCGCTGACGGCACCGACAGCGCCGCAAAGCGTGGCCGCTTCTTTCTTGTTGTAGCGCTCGCTGACGAACACTCGACCGAAACCCAATGCCTCGCCTTCACGGACTTCGGCAATGAGGTCGCGGGAGGAATTGGGCTGGCCTGGGAGTGTGTAGAAGCCAAGTTCCGGCAGAACGGTGGCGGTCATCTACTGAGGCACGATCATCGACGTGGCAGGCATGGTGCTTCCTTGGTTTTGAGGCGCGTCTTTGCGGTGTCTGAGGGTTTATCAGTTACTGTCAGAGCCATGCGAGGCATCATTTCTTGGGGGGCCTACCTCCCGTATCGACGGCTGGATAAGTCACAAATTTCTGCTTTCATCGGACAAGGAGGCGGCCGCGGGACCCGAGCGGTTGCTTCATTCGATGAGGACACCACTTCGATGGGTGTCGAGGCTGCACGTCTGGCTCTGCGTGGTGTCGATGCATCGAAACATTCCGGCCCCGATGCACTCCTTTTCGGTACTGCGCTTCCGGCCTACGCCGACAAGACCAACGCCACGGCCATTCATGCCGCTTTGCGTCTTTCGTCAAGCATTCCCGCTTTCGACATGGGTGCTTCGGTCGGTTCCACCGCTGGCGCATTGCGTCTTGGACTTTCCACCATCGGTGATCGCCTCATCGTGATGTCCGATATGCGCACCGGCCTTGCTGGTTCGGCCGACGAGGCCAATGGCGGCGACGCTGCCGCAGCATTTGTCATTGGTGAAAGCGATGCAGTGGTTGCCGAATACATCGGCGGGGCCAGCATCACCGAAGAGTTCATCGATCGTTGGCGCACTCCGGGCGATATCCGCTCGAAGGTGTGGGACGACAAGTTCTCTGAACTCACCTATGTCGCTGCCGGTCGCCAGGCCTACAAGAACGCGCTCGAAGCCGCTGGGCTTTCCGCCGACCAGATCGATCTTGTGGCGGTCGCTGCACCGACTGCCCGTATCGGCTCTGCACTCGCATCAAAGGTTGGCGCGGCCAAGGTCGTCGACGACCTCACCGCCACGATCGGATGCACCGGCGCTGCCCAGCCCGGTCTCGTGCTGGCGAACGCACTCGAGAGCGCTGAACCCGGCCAAACCATTGCGCTTGTGGTGTTGGCCGATGGTGCCGACGTCATGATCCTTCGCACAACCCCTGCGCTGGCCAAGTACACGCCGGTTCGCTCGATTGCGAAGCAACTCGAGTCGGGTGCACCGCTGGCCTACGGCCGTTTCCTTTCGTGGCGCGGCATGATCAATGTCGAACCGCCTCGTCGTCCCGAACCGGCCCGTCCTTCCGGAACTGCCGCTGCTCGTACGACTGATTGGAAGTTCGGTTTCGTCGGCAGTCGCGATTCACAGACTGGCGATGTGTTCTTGCCGCCAATGCGTGTTTCTTCTGATGGTCAGCGCACCGATCAGATGGAAGATGCGCCGATGGCCGATGTGCAGGGCACGATCGCAACGTTCACCGTCGATCGCATGGCGTACTCGCCGAGCCCGCCGATTATCTTCGCTGTCGTCGACTTCGACGGTGGCGGACGTTTGCCGATTGAACTCACCGATACTGATCTTGAAGAGGTCGCCATTGGTGGCCGTGTCGAGATGACCTTCCGTCGTCTCTTCACCGCCGATGGCATCCACAACTACTTCTGGAAGGGGAAGCTGATCCGTGGCTAGTCATGGAATTCGCGACCAGGTAGCCATCGTCGGGATGGGCTGCACCAACTTCGTTGAGAACTGGGGAGCCAGCCTCGACGACATGATGATCGACGCCTCGAACGAGGCCTATGCCTCGGCCGGTGTCAATAAAGACGATGTCGACGCCTATTGGTTTGGCACCGCGCAGAGCGCCATGAGCGGTATTGCTCTTGCTCGCGCGCTGCAGTTGCAGAACAAACCAGTAACTCGCGTTGAGAATTACTGCGCCACCGGTTCTGAAGCTCTTCGTCAGGCTTCCTATGCATTGGCTGCCGGCGCGTACGACCTGTGCATGGTTGTCGGTGCCGAAAAGGTCAAGGACACTGGCTTCCAGGGCCTCAATGCCAACCCGATTCCCAACGACGGAACTGCTCGCACGCTTACTGCCGCAGCCATGTTCTCAATGATTGTTCCGGCCTATGGCAATAAGTTTGGTGTCGACGAAGACACCATGCGCGCAGCACTTAGCCACATCGCCGTGAAGAACCATTACAACGGTGCCCGTAACTCTCGTGCGCAGTTCCGCAAAGAGATCACCGTCGAAACGGTCGAGAAGGCCCCCAAAATGGCGGGCACGCTCGGACTCTTCGATTGTGCTGGCGTGGCCGATGGTTCCGCTGCTGCAATCGTGTGCCGTGCCGAAGATGCGCACAAGTACACCGACAAGCCGATCTACGTGAAGGCACTTTCGTTCATCGCTGGCAACGGCGGCGGACTCACCGACCCGAACTACGACTACACGACCTTCCCGGAAATCGCCGCTTGCGCAGTCGATGCCTACGCACAAGCTGGCGTCACCAACGCCCGTGAACAGGTCGCAATGGCCGAGGTCCACGACTGCTTCACACCAACCGAACTTCTTCTTATGGAAGATCTTCAGTTCTCCGCTCGCGGCACCGCATGGCGCGACGTCCTCGACGGTGTGTTCGATCTCGACGGCGAACTTCCGGTCAATCCTGATGGCGGTCTGAAGTCATTCGGCCACCCCACCGGTGCAAGTGGTTTGCGAATGATGTTCGAAGCGTTCCTGCAACTTCGCGGCGAAGTCCCCGAAGAGCGCAAGATTCATTCGCTGGCCGAAGGTCGCAAGCTGGCGCTCACGCACAACCTGGGTGGTTACCCGGGTGAGATGGTGAGTTTCATCTCACTCCTCGGTGCCGAACTTGACTGATCACACTGCGTCAGCGAGAAGTCGGTTCAGGCGAATTTGAGGTACGCCACAACCGCTTGACTGGTTGAGTGAATGTTCTGCTTCGTTGAACGAGCGCGTCCGGTCAATTCGCCGGGTTCATGGATCAACGTCTCAAGACCGATGCCCGAAATGAGCAGTGCGGCGAAGTCGCTCGCACTACGCAGGTTTTTGTGCACCACCTCGCTCCTGTGGGCCTTGACGAGTTGATGCATAAGGTCAGCGAATACCCGACTTACCTCTGCGCCTTGTTCGCGCATGACACTGTCGCCGCTGTTGAAGATCAAGAAGAACGCGGCTGCGTCTCTATGTTTGTTCTGCATGACATACAGCCGACTCACGAATGAGTGAATTGCGGTGGCGAGGTCAGGTTCGGCGATCGCTCCTTCAAGTTGGTGGAAGAGATCATCCTCAATCACATAATTGAGAAAACGTTCATGGAGCGCTTGAAAGAGCCCTTCCCGACTTTCGAATCTGGCGTAGAACGAGCCCATTGAGGTTTCTGAACGCTCGATGACAGCTTCGATTGTGATCGCTCGAGGGCCCCCTTCGCGCATGAGCGCTTCGGCTGCATCAAGCATGCGGTTGGTTGACTCGATGCTCCGGGCTTGCTGTGGCTTCTTCGACATAGGGAATCCTTTGATCCTAGGACCGCGCCCGTAGTGACCAGCGTCTCTCTGTATTCTAGGTAACTAGAGAAGATTCTTTAGTTTCTGCTACGCTCTCCTCTCGTGTCAGCAGGTAGCTGGGGACAGGAGGATTACCGGTGGTCAAGAGGAACATTCTGAAAGTTGGCGCCGTCGTACTCGCCCTCGGGCTAGTGGTCGTCGCTGGCTGTAGCTCAAAGTCTTCGTCTTCGAAAAAGACCCCAGCCGACATCGCGCCGATGGAACTCCGCACGGTTGCCACTGGCACGAGCACGGCTGCTGCAGCGAAGGGCACGATCTTTACTTGTCTACCGCTCACAATGACGGCTGCGTCAACGCCTTGGGCGTCGAACGGAATCATTGACGTTTCAAAGATTCCTACTGTTCCTGGTTCCGTCACGATGGAGTCCAAGTTCGAGATCACGACTACCGACACTCAGCGCCTTCTTGTTGGCAATGGTGTTCCGAACCACCCGATTGGAACGTTCCCAATTCCGCCCGGCACCGAGGCGTATAAGTACTACTCCGCGCTTCCCGCTGGCGGTTATGCCAATGCCGCTGAAATTCCGGTTGGACCGTATGACCTCCAACTCACCATTCCGAAAAACCCGACCGTGAATGCAACTCCTACGTGTTTCAGTGGGCTTGTCACCGGTGTGTCAACACAGACTGGCGCTTCATGGCACGCGGAATTGGCTCCTGATTCTTCGGCCAACTTTTATGACCCGAACGCGGCGCTTCCGACTGACCTGTGTTTCGGACATCCGTACAACACGCAGTACCACTACCACGGCTATTCCTATAAGTGCATGCCTGATCAAGGCAATGCGGGCGAACAGTCACCAATGTTTGGTTATGCGATCGATGGGTTTGGCATCTTCGGGCCGCTCGATGCCAACGGCAAGTGGATCACGAATGTTCAGCTCGACGAGTGCCATGGCATGACAAGCATGATTCCGTGGGACGGTCAGATGGTCGAGATGTATCACTACGTCATCAACAACGAATACCCGTATTCCGTCGGTTGTCTCCGTGGAACTCCGGGCACCATGTCGCACGACATGATGACGCACTAATTCCCCCGAAGAACTGCGAAGGCCCGGCGCAATGCCGGGCCTTCGTCGCGTCTGGGAAAAGTTGGAACGACTACAGGCGTTCGATGATGGTGACGTTGGCCTGACCGCCGCCTTCGCACATCGTTTGCAAGCCGTAACGGCCACCGGTGCGCTCAAGTTCATTCAGCATCGTGGTCATGAGTCGAACGCCAGTGGCGCCGAGTGGGTGACCAAGGGCGATAGCGCCGCCATTGACGTTCACCTTGGAAAGGTCGGCGTCGAGTTCTTTCTGCCAAGCGAGCACAACACTGGCAAACGCTTCGTTGATTTCAACGAGGTCGATGTCGGCCATGGTGAGTCCGGTCTTTTCGAGCGCACGCTTCGTTGCGGGGATCGGTGCGGTGAGCATGTAGATCGGATCATCGGCCAGCACCGAGATGTGGTGAATACGAGCACGGGGCTTGAGGCCGTGGCGCTTCACTGCATCTTCACTGGCGATGAGCATTGCGGCAGCGGCATCGGAAATCTGTGAGGCACATGCTGCGGTTACTCGTCCGCCTTCGGTAAGCGGTTGCAGCGAACGGATCTTTTCCCAGTTGGGTTCGCGGGGGCCTTCGTCGGAGCTGATTCCGTTGAACTCGAAGATTTCGTTCTCGAAGCGACCTTCGGCACGAGCTCGAATCGCGCGCTCATGTGATTCAACGGCGAACGCTTCCATGTCGTCGCGACTGATGTCCCATTTCTGGGCGATCATCTCGGCGCTATTGAATTGCGACACCTCGCCGGCACCGTAGCGGGCAACCCAACCCTTTGAGCCGGTGAATGGGTCGGTGAAGCCAAATGGCTCGGCAACGAGCATGGCCGAGCTAATCGGAATCTGCGACATCTGCTGGACGCCACCAGCAACAACAAGATCCTGCGTTCCGCTCATGACGCCCTGTGCCGCGAAGTGCACGGCCTGTTGCGAGGAACCGCACTGGCGATCGATGGTGGTGCCGGGAACATGCTGCGGCATTCCCGCAACGAGCCATGCGGTGCGAGCAATGTCGCCGGCCTGGCCGCCGATCGCGTCGACACAGCCGTAGACGACATCGTCGATGAGGCCTGGGTCGACATCGACACGGTTGAAGAGCTCGACGATCGGCGCCGCGCCGAGATCGGCAGGATGCACATCGGATAAACCGCCTCCGCGACGACCAACGGGGGTGCGAACGGCATCAATGATGTAGGCCTCGGCCATCGGGGACTCCTCGGAGTTGATTGTGATCAGAACGAACGAGCCGAGGTTATCGGCGAGACAATGCTGGGCTCAGACCGACAGGATCGTGCAGGAACCATGGCCGAACAGGCC
>WLMU01000095.1 GCA_009700115.1 Actinomycetota bacterium | reverse complement strand
GCTTGACCTTCAGCCGTTCGAAGATCGACAGCAACAGATTTCTTCGAACGATTGTCCATCTCGAACACCGGGTTGTCCGGCATCATCGTCCCGAAGAGTGATTGGTAGGTGCGCGCGGGATCACCGCCGCCCGGTGGCTCGAGCTTGATGACGTCAGCACCCCAGTCAGCCAGAATCCCTGCGCACGCAGGGCCCGCGACCCACATGCCAAGTTCAACGACCTTCACACCGTCTAATGGTCCAGACATACGCTTCTCCTTCTCAGTACCGAGAGCGTGGCACATCGAAAGCGGCCACGATCTCGAGCAATCCGCTTGCTACTGATTCGCCAGTAAACGGGCGAACCAATCGAACAGAGCAGCTGCCCAAGCAGACGTAATCCCGCATGGAAATGCTTGGAATCCATGAGGCATCTCGGGCGCAACGAACAACTCAACCTCGTTGCCCGCAGCTGCCCATCGAGGAGCCAACATCAACGTGTCATCGAGTAAATGGTCTGCTGTTCCCACGCTCATGAATGCGGGACACAAGTTTTGTAAGTCAGCAAACAGAGGCGACACGTTCGGTGAGCGGCGCTCCTCAATGGTCATGTCGGGCAGATAGCAATCGCCGAACATGGCCATGCCTTCTGGCGAGAGCAGGTCGGGAACGTCGAGCACTCGCAAACCACGCTGGCTCGGTGAACGTCCCCAATCGTGCACCCCGAATACCAGGTTTGCGCCCATGAGATTGTCGGATGCATTGAGTTCGTCGCGCATGCGCAACGCTACCGCTGCTGCCATGTAACCGCCCGCAGATTCCCCACCGACGATGATGCGATTCGAGCCGTACTCGGAGATTCCATTTTCGATCACCCATTTCACCACCGCGATCCCGTCGTCAGGACCGGCCGGGAATGGATGCTCGGGGGCTTTGCGATAGCCAACGGAGACCACGGCCATTCCGAAACGGCGACACAGATCCAAATTGGTGCTGTCACCCATTTCCGGCGCACCGATAATCATTCCGCCGCCATGGAAATGCACATAGACCGACGATGCTGGGCCATCAGGAAGAAATGTCCGACATGAGACACCGGCAATGTCGCGAACAATTGCTTCAGGTAGCGGCGCAAACGTGCGTTCAAACGTACGGCGCATTTGCTGAACCTGACCGAGAAGATCCTTCGGCGGTTCACCATCGCTGGCAAATGCTTCGGCCACTAGCGCCATCCCGGCATCGACCACAGCTCGCGCCTCGGGCCTCATGGCCTCGATTTCATCGGTCCAAAGTTGCATCATTCCCCCTCGTGTCCTGCGGTCACCATAGAGCGGACAGAATCACGACGCTCTCAACAACTACGGTCACCTAAATGGGTTTCTACAGCAAGCACATCGTTCCCCGTCTCATCGACAAAATGTGCGGCACGCCCGCCATGCAACAAGGACGCGATGCCGTGGCCGCCGGTCTTTCGGGCACAGTGTTGGAAATCGGATTTGGTTCGGGCCTCAACATAAAGAGTTACGCACCAGAGATCGAACTCGTCTACGCCGTCGAGCCGGCGTTAACCGCCCGCAAGATCGCAGTGCCCCGAATTGCCGCCTCGCCCATCCCCATTCAGTACGCCGGCCTCCACGGCGAAACCGTGGCGCTTGACGACAACTCTTGTGACGGCGCGTTGTGCACCTTCACGCTCTGCACCATTCCTGGCGTTGAACAAGCACTCGCCGAACTCCGCCGCGTTCTCAAGCCCGGTGGAAAGTTCCACTTCCTCGAACATGGCCTCGCTCCCGACACCAAGACGCAGACATGGCAGCGCCGCCTCGATCCGCTTGAAAAGCGTCTTGCCGATGGCTGCCACCTCACCCGCGACCCGGTGGAACTCGTGAAGGCCGCAGGGTTCGAACTCGAATTCGTCCATAGCGAATACACCAAGGGACCCAAGCCCTGGGTGTTCATCACCTTTGGGCAGGCAATCAACGCCAAGTGACTCCAAATTTGGGGTGACTGGATTTCCAGCAGTTCTCAAGGTTTCCTTTACATGTAACAACAGGTTGATCTGTCACGGTTACTTCATGACCGAAGGCAACGCCTCGAAGGACAACCGCGCTATGGGAATCACAGAGTTCAATGATCTGACGGGGCCGGACCAATCAGTCTTGGCAACTGCTCCTCCTGCGTTCAATCGTCGATCCGTTCTCTTTGGTGCCGGTGCCGCAGTCATCGCCGCTACTGCAGCAGCATGCGCGCCCGCCCCTGCGCCAACTCCGGCCCCCACAACAACGGTCCCCCCGACCACCGTGCCACCAACGACAACGTCCACTCTTCCTCCGCCCACAACCACAACCCAACCTGGTTCAGCAGTGGGAGAAACCGCGGCACAAGTCCTCCATGTCGCGAGGCGTCTCAGCTTTGGACCGACCCCGGAGCTTCTTGGCGAGATTCGTGCAATTGGAATAACGGCGTGGATCGATCAGCAACTTGCGTGGGAGTCAATCGACAATTCCTCTGTCGATGCAATTCTCGCGTCGTACCCACGATCGCTGATGACCGCTACCGAAATCAGCGCCGGCATCGAACCGTGGCGCACACGTCAAGAGATGGCCGCCGCAACGATTGCGCGTGCAGTGTGGAGCAAGCGCCAACTTCACGAGTTACTTGTTGATTTTTGGTCGAACCATCTCAACATCGATATCAACCACGATGCCAGCACACGACATAAACCCGCCGATGACCGCGACGTTGTTCGCCGCTATGCAACAGGTCGCTTTACCGACATGCTTATTGCCTCGGCAAAGTCACCAGCAATGCTTCTGTATCTCGACCAGGCCCTTTCACGGGCCGATGGCGGACGGTTGCCGATCGAGAACTATGCGCGCGAGATGCTCGAACTCCACACCGTCGGCGTCGACGGCGGCTACAACGAGGCCGATGTCAAAGAAGTTGCCTATCTGCTTTCCGGCTGGGGCGTCGTAAACCGTAACGACGGCGGTTTTCAGTTTCGTCCTCAGTGGCACAACATGGGGCCACTGGCCACAGGTGGTGAGGTTCTGGGATGGCGCCCGAACGGACTCACGGGTGTTGCTGCTGGGGAATCGTTACTCGCCTTTCTCGCACGACATCCAAAGACTGCGACTCGTCTCGCTCACAAACTCGCAGTCAGATTCATCGGCGAACACATTCAGGTCACCGACAGCGTCGTAGTTGCTGCAGCACAGGCGTACACCGCAAACGACACAGCTATCGCGCCGATGGTTCGTTCCCTGTTGCTCTCGCAAGAATTTCGAATATCAGCGGGCCGCAAGATGCGCCGACCGATCGAATTTTTCGCAGGGCTCCTTCGCTCGGTGCAACTGCAATGGGACCCAGCGCGCTCAACAAACATAATGAACACCGCTATGGGCCAACTCGGCCTTTTGGGTCAGGTTCCCCTCGCGTGGGAAACACCCGATGGTTATCCCGACAATGACGCTCGGTGGACCACAGCAGGGGCAATGGTCGCCCGATGGAATCTCGCCACGCTGGGCTCCAACGGTTTTGGCGCACCAGCTCCGCAGTTCGATGCAAACCGCATTCTTGGCACACCTGCGCCCACAACTGTTGGCGAGGCGCTCGACCGAGCAGCACTTGTGATCCTCGGCGAACCGCTGGATGCGACTGCACGCGCGGCAATCCTCTCGGCCTCTGGCCAGACCAACAGCACTGCGTGGAAATCCACATCGAACGCTCGAGCGGTCTTCGCTTACATCCTTCAGACCCCCCAGAACCAGATGCGGTGATCATGATGAACAACGACATCGCAAACTCACAATTGAACGAACTCGATACCGCCGTTGGTGTTCCACTACTTGGAACACTCGACCGTCGCCGCTTCCTCGCTGTGTCGGGTGTCGGCGCAACTGCCATCGCAGCAACCGCCTACTTCCGCCCGTCGGTCTTTTTTGGTCGAGCAAGTGCAGCAACCGGATCGAGTTCAGCATCGACAAGCAACATCATCGTCAATATCTTCTTGCGCGGTGCTGCCGATGGACTTTCGTTCCTGAGTCCGCTCAACGACAGCACCTATCAAACGCTTCGCCCCGGCGTTGCCATTCCCGACGCATCTGCCCTTGCGGTGAACAACCAATTCGGTCTGCACCCCGGCGCTGTTCGCATCAAGGCGCTTCTCGACGCGGGTCAAGCGGCATTTGTTCCGGCCGCCGGTTCGCCCAACAACAACCGATCCCATTTTTCTGCTCAAGCGATGATGGACAAAGGTTCATCGAACGACCCCACTCTCAGCACTGGCTGGCTTGGTCGATACTTCGCGGCGACATCGGGAGTATCAGAAGACGCGCTACGCGGCGTCTCGATCGGCAACGGACTCCAGCCTTCATTGCGGGGTTCCGCTGCGATCGCCACGCCGAATCTGCAATCCCTTTCGCTCTACAGCGCTGGAAGCGGCGCTTCGTCAAGTCAGGTGCAAACTGCGCTGCGAGCGATGTACCCATCTGCACCGACAGAACTCCTCCGGAACCAAGCCATTGCGGGCACCGACATCGTCGCCGAGATCGCGCCAATCGCGACTGCGACTGCAGTTCCAACAGGGTGGCCAACCGGATTCGGATCTGCGCTGTGGCCCATCGCCAAACTCATTGCTGCTGGTTACCCCGTCGAAATCGCAACTGCTGATCTGGGCGGCTGGGACGAACACGATGCAATGGGATCAGCCACTGATCCCACCGGCAATCAATACAAGTTGGTTGCTGGTCTCGACACCGCGCTCGGCGCGTTCTTCGATTACATCGGCAGCGCCGCTTCTCGCACCACAGTGATCATCACCACCGAATTCGGCCGACGGATCGCCATCAATGGTTCGGGCGGAACTGATCACGGACGCGGCATGGTGATGATGGTGCTCGGCGCGGGCGTGAACCCGGGCGTGCACGGAACATGGCCAGGATTGACCGATACCGATAATGGCGACGTGAAGGTCGTCAACGATTTCCGCAAGGTCTACGCCGAGGTACTCGGTCGACGCATGCGACCAACGAATCTGGCATCGGTGTTTCCGGGATTTGATACGTCACAATCAAACTGGCTGGACATCGCAACTGCGTAGCAAAAACGAAGATGACCCGAGCCGAAGCCCGGGCCACCATTCAGACTGCTCTGCGTTTGCGAAAATCAGCTGCAACCGCTGGTGGTGCCGCATGACGGGCATGCGTGGCAGGAGCCAGCACGCTGCATGGTGACACCGCACTGCATGCACATCGGTGCATCGTGATTGGTTGTCTTCACTTCACGAACCATCGTGGTTTGTGTGTCGGTAAGAAGTGTTGACACCGATTCGATGGACGGAGGATCGACCGGCATTTCCGAACCCTGACGGGTTTCGATGCCTTCATCGACACCGGGAAGCGTGGGCTGCATGCGCTCCGAGGTGGTGAGGATATTGAGTTCCGCACGCTCTTGCGGTGAGAGATACTCGATCGCCATACGGCGGAAGAGATAATCCATCAGCGAATTCGCGATGCGAATGTCTGGATCGTCGGTCATGCCGGCTGGTTCGAATCGCATGCCAGTGAACGCTTCGATGAAGGAGCGCAGCGGCACGCCGTACTGAAGGCCGTGTGACACCGAGATAGCGAAAGCGTCCATGATGCCGGCGAGGGTGGAACCCTGCTTTGACACACGAACGAAGATTTCGCCCGGGCGACCATCTTCGTATTGGCCAACGGTGACGAAGCCCTTGCAATCGGCGACGCGGAACTCGAAGGTGCGCGACACGCGGGTGCGAGGAAGCTTCTGGCGGATCGGCTGGTAGACGATCTTCTCGACGACACGCTCGATGACTTCGACCGCACCAGCAATCGGATCGTCGGCGCCCTCGACGTCCTTCTTCGATGCTGACAGCGGCTGGGCAACCTTGCAGTTGTCACGGTAGATCGCGACAGCCTTGATGCCGAGCTGCCAAGCCTCGATGTGAATCTTCTCGACCTCTTCAACCGAAACATCTTCGGGCATGTTGACGGTCTTGGAGATAGCACCAGAGATGAACGGCTGCACTGCACCCATCATGCGGATGTGGCCCGTGTAATGGATGATGTTGTCGCCCATCGAGCAGGCAAACACGGGAATGTGCTCGGCCTTGATGTGCGGTGCACCGAGGATCGACATGTTCTCGTTGATGTAGGCAACGATTTCGTCCATCTGCGCATCGGTGTAACCGAGCTTTGTGAGGGCACGAGGAATCGTCTGGTTGACGATCGACATGGTGCCGCCGCCAACAAGCTTCTTCATCTTGACCAGACCAAGGTCGGGCTCAACACCAGTGGTGTCGCAGTCCATCATGAGGCCGATGGTGCCGGTCGGTGCGAGAACCGAAGCTTGTGAGTTACGCACGCCAACTTCAGCGGCGAGTTCACATGCGGTGTCCCATGACTGCTGTGCCGCCGACAGCAACGCCGGAGGAACAAGTTCCTCGTCGATGCTGGCTGCTGCGGCACGGTGCTGACCAAGAACGCGAAGCATGTGTTCGGCGTTTTCGGCGAACCCAGCGAACGGGCCCATGCGAGATGCGGTACGAGCCGAAGTGGCATACGCGTGACCAGTCATGAGCGAGGTGATCGCACCAGCAAGGGCACGGCCTTCGTCGGAGTCGTACGGAAGGCCAAGGGCCATCAGTAGAGCGCCGAGGTTGGCGTAGCCAAGACCGAGCTGACGGAACTTACGGGAGTTGTCGCCAATCGGAACGGTCGGGTAATCGGCGTTACCGACAAGGATTTCCTGGGCGGTGAACATGATCTCGATCGTGTGCTTATAGGCCTCGATGTCGAACACGCCGTCTTCGCCGAGATAACGGAGAAGGTTGATGCTGGCGAGGTTGCATGCGGAATTGTCGATGTGCATGTATTCCGAGCACGGGTTCGAACCATTGATGCGGCCGGTATTGGTCGCGGTGTGCCAGTGGTTGATCGTGGTGTCGAACTGCATGCCGGGATCGGCGCATTCCCAAGTGGCCTGAGAAATCTGACGCATAAGGTCACGGGCACGGATGGTCTTGACGATTTCGCCACCGTGCACGGCACGCAGATGCCAATCGGTGTCGTCGACGACGGCCTGCATGAACTCGTCGGTGACGCGCACCGAGTTGTTGGCGTTCTGGTACTGGATCGAGGTGATGTCGATGCCATCGAGATCCATGTCGAAGCCGGCGTCGCGAAGGGCACGAGCCTTCTTCTCTTCACGGGACTTGCACCAGATGAACTCTTCGATGTCGGGATGATCGACATTGAGGATGACCATCTTGGCGGCGCGGCGAGTCTTGCCACCGGACTTGATGGTGCCGGCTGACGCGTCGGCGCCACGCATGAAGCTCACCGGACCGGAGGCAGTGCCGCCGCCCTTGAGCAGTTCCTTGGAGGAACGGATGCGCGACAGGTTGATGCCCGCACCCGAGCCGCCCTTGAAGATGGTGCCTTCCTCGACGTACCAGTTGAGGATGGAGTCCATCTTGTCGTCCACCGACAAGATGAAACAGGCCGAAGCCTGCTGCGGTACACCTTCGACGCCGATGTTGAACCACACCGGCGAGTTGAACGCAGCGCGCTGGGTGATGATGATGAACTTGAGTTCGGAGCGGAACGCTTCGGCCTCTTCGTCGGTGACGAAGTAACCATCGCGAATTCCCCAGTCGGTGATGGTGTCGGCGACACGATCGGCGACCTGCTTGAGCGACCATTCGCGCTCATCGGTGTCGGGAGTTCCGCGGAAGTACTTCTGGGAGACGATGTTGGTGGCGTTCAGCGACCAACCCAGAGGGAACTCGACGCCGAGCTGCTCGAAGGCAACCTCGCCGGTCTTCCAGTTCGAGATGCGCGCATCACGACGTTCCCACTCGACCTGGTCGTAGGGGTGAGTGTCGACGCTTGTGTAGTGCCGACGGATGCCGATGCCGGCCTGTTCAGGTGCCAGGGCCATGAGAAGTCCTCCGCGTGGGTGATCGAT
>WLMU01000094.1 GCA_009700115.1 Actinomycetota bacterium | reverse complement strand
GTGTCGATGAGTCGCTTGTTGTCACGCTGATGGAGTCCGATCGATGGCTCGTCGAGCACATAAAGCACGCCGACCAGGCCAGACCCAATCTGCGATGCAAGACGAATGCGCTGTGCTTCGCCGCCAGCAAGAGTCGCTGCCGATCGTGACAGCGAGAGGTAATCGAGACCCACGTCAAGCAAGAAGCCCATCCGAGCGTTGACTTCTTTCACTACTCTCTCGGCGATCATGCGATCACGCTCAGAAAGTTTCAGTCCGTTGAGCGCCGCAGCGGCATCGCCAATCGACATGCCACAGATCTGGGCGATCGAATGACCATCGATCGTGACGCCGAGGCTGAACGGAGCAAGACGTGATCCCTCGCAGTCGGGACACGGAACCTCGCGCATGTAGCCCTCGACCTGTTCACGCTGCGCATCGCTTTCGGCATCGGAATGCCGGCGCTGCAACCACGGAACGAGACCTTCGAACTTCGCGTCATAGGAACGTTGACGGCCATAACGGTTTTTGTAGCGAACCTGGACCCGACCAGTGGCCCCCGTTCCGTGCAGCAAAAGTTTCTGCTGCTTCTTGGGAAGGTTGTTGAACGCAACATCGGGGTCGATCTCATAGATGTCGCAGACCGATTCAAGAAGTCGCCCAAAATACTGGGTGCGTGCGCTCGCCCACGGCGCCAACGCACCTTCGGAAACACTGAGGTCGGGATTCGGGATAACGAGCTCTGCATCGACTTCAAACTTGGTGCCAAGACCGTCACAGTGCTCACATGCGCCATACGGAGAGTTGAACGAAAAGTTTCTCGGCGCTAATTCCTCATAACTCAATCCGCACGTCGGGCAACCGAGATGCTGAGAGAACGTCATCACTTCATCGTCCAACCCGGAATCGTCACCACGCCCTACGATCTGAATCTCGGCAACTCCTTCAGCAATTCGAAGCGCGGTTTCGAGAGAGTCGGTGAGACGGCGATCAATGCCCGCCTTCTTCACGAGGCGGTCAACGACGATCTGGATGGTGTGCTGCTCATAACGAGCAAGCTCGACCTTTTCGGTCAGTTCGTGCAGTTCCCCATCGATGATCGCTCGAGCAAACCCCTGTGAGGCCAAATCGGCCAACAACGTGTCGTAGGTGCCCTTGCGTCCACGCACAACAGGAGCGAGGACTTGGAACTTGGTCCCGTCGGGAAGTTCAAGAACACGATCAACAATCTGTTGCGGGGTCTGACGTTTGATGACCGAGCCATCGACCGGGCAATGCGGAACGCCGATACGCGCATAGAGAAGGCGGAGGTAGTCGTAGACCTCGGTGATTGTGCCCACCGTGGAACGTGGATTGCGAGACGCTGACTTCTGATCAATGGAGATCGCGGGCGACAGGCCCTCGATGAAATCGACATCGGGCTTATCCATCTGGCCAAGGAACTGACGGGCATAGGCCGACAACGACTCGACATAGCGGCGCTGACCTTCGGCGTAGATCGTGTCGAACGCCAGCGAAGACTTGCCCGAACCAGAAAGGCCAGTGAAGACGATGAGCCGGTCTCGGGGAAGTTCAATCGAAACGTTACGGAGGTTGTGCTCACGAGCACCACGAATGACCAGTTGATCCACGTCGGGAGCCTACTGTCGACGACTCTGCTCGCATTGGGCTGAAGCAGGAATCAGCCGACCTCGCGAAGTTCCCGACGAAGTTCCTTGATCTCGTCACGAAGCCGAGCCGCATATTCAAAGCGCAGATCGGCTGCCGCTTCCTTCATTTCCTCTTCGAGAGTCAGCACCAAACGACCGAGTTCATCGGCAGGAAGTTCGGCGAGGCCTGAACGCACCTTGTCGCGAGCGGTTGACCGTTTCCCATTGCCGGGGACAGGGGCACCCGAGGTTCCTCGAAGCGTCGCGAGGATATCCGTGACCGCCTTACGGATTGTCTGCGGATTGATGCCGTGCTCTTTGTTATATGCCTCCTGCAAGCCGCGACGTCGATTCGTCTCTGAGATCGCCCGCTGCATCGAATCAGTGATTCTGTCGGCGTACATGATGACCTGACCCTCGACATTTCGAGCGGCACGACCAATCGTCTGCACAAGCGCTGTTTCGGAACGCAGGAAACCTTCCTTATCGGCATCGAGGATTGCGACCAGAGATACTTCGGGAAGATCGAGGCCTTCACGAAGAAGGTTGATGCCAATAAGCACGTCGAATTCCCCGAGACGGAGATCACGAAGGATTTCGATTCGCTCGATCGTGTCGACCTCACTGTGGAGGTAGCGAACCTTGACCCCGAGCTCGAGCAGATAGTCGGTCAGGTCTTCAGACATCTTCTTCGTAAGCGTGGTGACAAGGATCCGATCGCCAGCCGTCACTCGTTTGTTGATCTGCTCGATGAGATCGTCGATCTGACCCTTCGTGGGCTTCACGATGATCTCTGGATCAACGAGACCGGTAGGACGCACAACCTGCTCGACGATTGCTGATGAGTTCTCGAATTCGAATGGTCCTGGTGTCGCCGAAAGAAAGACCACCTGACCAACGCGGCCCATCACCTCGTCGAATGTCAACGGACGATTGTCGGCAGCCGATGGGAGACGGAAGCCGTGTTCGATCAGCGTTTGCTTGCGGGAACGGTCCCCAGCGAACTGACCCCGCACCTGAGGCACAGCCTGATGGCTTTCGTCCATCACGACAAGGAAGTCATCGGGGAAATAGTCGAGCAACGTGAACGGCGCCTCGCCGGGTTCACGCCCGTCGATGTGGGCCGAGTAGTTCTCGATGCCATTACAGAATCCGAGTTCCGCCATCATTTCAAGGTCGTATTGCGTTCGCATCCGAAGACGCTGGGCCTCGAGGAGTTTGTTCTCGCCTTCAAACTTGGCCAGTTGCTGTTGCAACTCCGCCTCGATTCGCGTCATCGCCGTGCGCATGCGTTCATCGCTCGCTGCGTAATGGGTCGCCGGGAAAACAACGAGTTCTTCGAGTTCGGTGACTTTCTCTCCGGTGATCGGGTCAACAACCACGATGCGCTCAATCTCATCGCCAAAAAGCTCTATACGGATCGCCGTTTCGTCATAGGCAGGATGAATCTCGATGGTGTCGCCACGCACTCGGAACTTTCCGCGGATCAGGTTCATGTCGTTGCGCTCGTACTGCATATCGACAAGACGGCCAAGAATGCTGCGTTGTTCGTGAGTTTCGCCTTGACGCACAACGAGCATCTGATCGGCATATTCCTCAGGATTGCCAAGTCCGTAGATACAGGACACCGATGCAACAACGATGGTGTCGCGCCGAGTGAGCAGTGCAGAAGTTGCAGCGTGACGAAGACGTTCGATCTCATCGTTTACTGATGAGTCTTTTTCGATGTAGGTATCGGAGGCCGGCATGTAGGCCTCGGGTTGGTAGTAGTCGTAATACGAGACGAAGTATTCGACGCGGTTCTCGGGGAAGAACTCTCTGAACTCGTTGGCCAACTGCGCGGCCAACGATTTGTTTGGAGCCATCACCAACGTGGGGCGCTGCAACTTTTCGATCGTCCATGCGATCGTGGCGCTCTTGCCGGAACCGGTGATACCCAAGAGCGTCTGAAACCGATTCCCGGCTTCGATGCTCGCCGTGAGCTCCTTAATCGCCTTCGGCTGATCACCAGCGGGCTGGAAATCGGAAACAAGACGGAACGGCGGCATCTGGCGAGTCTACGAAGGGTCGAGACCATTGCTCCCGGTAGTCCGACGGTCGCCGTCTAACCTTGGCGAAAACGCCCGTGACCCTAGAAGAGGAACAAAACACATGCGTGATGCTTTGGGTTCGGTGCAATCTGTTCTCGTGCTGGGAGGCAACTCAGAGATTGCCTTAGCTATCGTTGACCGCCTTGTTTCCAGTCGCTGCACCAAGGTCGTTCTCGGGGTCCGCTCCCCCGCATCGGCAGCCTCGTCATTGAACCGACTCCGGTCAGCTGGCGTCGATGCCGACACCGTTGTCTTCGATGCTCTCGATCCAGCGTCACATGTTCAGGCCATCGACAGTGCCGCCGAGCGGATAGGCGATCTCGACATGGTGATCCTTGCTTTTGGCGTCCTCGGCGAGCAGTCCGATTTCAATGTGAATCCCATTGCTGCTGCTGAAGCCGCACGCGTCAACTTCGTTGGTGCCGTTTCCAGCGGCCTCGCCGCTGCGGCCAAACTCCGCACGCAGGGTCACGGAACAATTTTGGCGATCACGTCTGTCGCTGGCGTTCGCGCGAGGGCCGACAACTTTGTTTACGGTTCGACGAAAGCAGGCATGGACGCATTCGCTCAAGGTCTTGGCGATTCACTCATTGGTTCTGGCGCTCGCTGCGTTGTTGTTCGTCCTGGCTTTGTCCATACACGTATGACCGAAGGCATGAAACCGGCGCCCTTCGCCACCACGCCCGACAAGATCGCCGATGCCGTGATTAACGGACTCCAGAAGAACAAAGAACTCATCTGGGCGCCCCCCATCTTGTCGATCGTTTTCACCATTCTTCGTCACCTTCCGCGGCCGCTCTGGCGCAAGATCAGTGCAGGGTGAAATGACAGCCTCTCCCCATTCCCCCCCATCGCTCTTCGGCGGAATCGTTCGAGAGTTGCGACCGAAGCAGTGGATCAAGAACGTCTTGGTCTTTGCCGCTCCGGTTGCGGCTGGCCTTTTCGATAACCGCAATACCGACCTTCATGCTCTTGGCGCATTCGGATGTTTCTGTGCGGCAGCGAGTGCGACGTATCTCCTCAATGATGCGATGGACATCGAGTCTGATCGCCTGCACCCAGTCAAGAAAAGCCGTCCAATCGCCGCTGGAATTGTTCCAGTTGGAGCCGCCTATGCGTTATCTGCTCTCTTACTCATCGTTGCCATCGGCGGATCATTTCTTCTTCGCCGCGATTTCGGCTTCACAATTCTCGCTTATCTCGCTTTAACCACCGTCTACTCGCTGTGGCTCAAACATGTTCCGATTCTCGACATCGTCGCCGTTGCTGCCGGATTCGTCCTGCGCGCGATCGGTGGCGCTACTGCAACTGGACTACCGATCTCAGAATGGTTTTTCATTGTCACAAGCTTCGGTGCTCTGTTTATGGTTACCGGCAAGCGTGCCGGAGAACGATCAGACCTCGGTGAAAACGCTGTGACTATTCGTCCAGTGCTTGCCGAATACACACCACAGTTCCTCAATTATTTGAAAGCCGTATTTTCTGCAGGAACGCTGATTACCTACTGCCTCTGGGCGTTCGCCTCTGCACAGGAATCAACTAACGGCTCAGTACTCTTCCAGCTTTCCATTGTCCCGTTTGCCGTCGCGATCTTGCGTTACGCGCTTCTCCTTGAACAGGGCAAGGGCGCCGAACCGGAGAACCTCGTCCTTTCCGATCGAACCCTGCTCGTCGCTGGTGCTCTCTGGGCGCTCGTCTACGGCTGTGCCATCTATGCATCCTGAACCGGCTGCGTCCCGAGCTGTTCCCTCGACCTCCGAACTGTTCGGTTGGGGACGCACTGCGCCAACAGGCGCTGATGTTCGCCGACCAACTTCGCCAATCGAACTGCAGCGGGCACTTCCAACATCATTCGAGCGCGGTCTTATCGCTCGAGGACTCGGCCGCAGTTACGGCGATGCTGCGCAGAACGCCGGTGGAACCGTCATCGAAACCACCGACGTTGGCGCGTTCACGATTCATGAGTCGGACCCCACCTCCGACACCGTTCTTGTCACCGCTGATGCCGGCGCAAGTATCGATCGTTTACTCCACGCCCTCGTACCTCAAGGCTTGTTCGTCCCGGTGACTCCAGGTACGCGTTACGTCACTGTCGGCGGCGCAATCGCCGCTGACATCCATGGCAAGAACCACCATCTCAAGGGCTCATGGTGCAATCACGTCGAGTCGCTACATCTTCAACTAGCAGATGGTTCGGTTGTTGAAGTCGGGCCGGATCGCGATCCCGAATTGTTTTGGGCGACTGCAGGAGGCATGGGTCTGACCGGTGTCATCCTCGATGCCACCTTCCGCTGCCCTCGGATCGGCTCAAGCCAACTCCTCGTCGACACTGACCGAGCCGCTGATCTCGATGCCGTCTGCGAACTCATGCGTAGCGGCGATCACCTCTACGACTATTCCGTTGCGTGGATTGATCTGATGGCGACGGGCAAGAACATGGGCCGATCGGTACTCACTCGCGGTCGATTTGCTTCTGCCTCAGAAGCGGCACCAAAAATCGGAGCCGACCCTTACGCCTACAAAGCCAACGAACTCGTAAGCGCTCCGCCGTTCATGCCTGCGGGCCTACTGAACAATCTCTCGATCCGAGCATTTAACGAGCTCTGGTTTCGGAAAGCCCCCGTCGAACGTCGCGATGAGATTCAGTCGATACCGACGTTTTTTCATCCACTCGACATGGTCCGCGGATGGAACCGCATCTACGGGCCCACCGGATTCCTTCAATGGCAGTTCGTGATTCCATTCGATGCAACCAGCACGCTCACTACAATCGTTGACGAAATCAGTAGGTCCGGGTGCACGTCATTCCTCGCCGTATTGAAATCATTTGGTGAAGGAAATCTCGGACCGCTGTCGTTTCCCGCCGGCGGTTGGACTCTTGCGCTCGACATCCCCGCTGGTATCAGCGGACTAGGCCCGCTCCTTGATCGGCTTGATGACCTTGTCGTCGGCGTAGGCGGACGTATCTACCTCGCAAAGGACAGCCGAGTTCGACCTGAGCTGCTTCCCGAGATGTACCCCCGCCTCAATGAATGGCGCGAGGTCCGTGAACGCGTCGATCCAAATCGCCGAATGATGAGTGATCTCGCCCGGCGCCTTGGGCTCTAGTAGGCGCTAGTTCGAAGTGCGCTTGGATTGAATCCAAGTCCAGCACTCATCGATCTTTGTCATGAGATCCTCTTGCGTTCCATCATTAGGAACGATGAAAGCGGCAACGGCGCGACGTTCTTCGCGTGTTGCTTGCAGCTTCATCCGAGCTCGAGCATCATCGGCATTGAACCCACGAAACTCCACCAACCGAGCGATGGCGATCTCGGGATCGGTATCCACGACGATGATGCCTTCGGTTTCGTACGCCTTTGATTCAACAAGTAGCGGCACGTCCAGGACAACGACGTTGTCCGACTCGCGTTGCGCTTCGATACGACCATCGATTTCTTGGCCGACCTTTGGATGCACGATCGCGTTGAGGGCTTTCAGCTGTTCAGGATCGCTGAACACAATGTCGGCGACGGCCTGACGGTTCAACGTTCCGTCGGCAGCGAGGATTCCGTCACCAAAGAGTTCAACCATCGCGGCTAACACCGCTCCGCCTGGCGACTGCAACTCGCGAACGACTAAATCGGCGTCGATCACAATTGCTCCGCGGCGAGCAAGTTCCGCCGAGACAGTCGATTTCCCCGAACCGATACCACCGGTCAATCCAAGAAGAAGCATCGTCGGAACGTACCAGAGCGCGTCTCGATGATTTTCCGCGCTTTTCGCTCACACTTTTGCGAAACCTGCCGACAACTACTCCATGACAACCACAACCACATTCCAGAACCGCCCAGCACTCACCGATTGGCGAGGTTTCCCCGTCACGGTCACCCGAAGGGAAGAGGAAGTGCTTCAGGCCATCTGTGATGGCTGTTCGACTCCTGAGGTGGCCTCACGGCTCTATCTGTCGCAAAAGACCGTGAAGAACCACCTCGCATCGATTTACCAGAAACTCGACGCGCGCGACCGCACTCAGGCGGTGCTGACCGCTCTGCGATTGGGGATCGTGAAACTTGATTGATCACCGGCGTGTGCCGGCGAGCTTCACTCGGCGGCAGCGTCTGGAGCGGCAGCCGATTCCTCGGCAACAGCGGCTTCCGCTTCGGCAGCAGCGGTTTCCGCAGCGGTCGGCACGGGAGGAATCGATGTGTCGCCCTGTTCGGCGTAGTACTCGGCCCACGCTTCTTGAGCTTCTGTTGACTCGCCACCGATGTAGTTGCCCTCGGTGTCATAGGCATGATCACCGAAGTGCTCCTGGTACTCGGCAGC
>WLMU01000093.1 GCA_009700115.1 Actinomycetota bacterium | reverse complement strand
GATCCACCGGTCTTCTTGAGCGCCGTGCGAACTTCACTGCCCGTACGATTTCGATTGTCGGTGAGAACATCGATGAGGATCGCAACACCGTGAGGCGCATAGCCCTCGTAGGTGATCTGTTCGTAGGTAACGCCTTCAAGTTCACCGGTGCCGCGCTTGATGGCGCGCTCGATGGTGTCGATCGGGACCGAACTGTCGCGAGCCTTCTGAAACATGGTGCGCAGCGCGGGATTCATTGCAGGATCGCCGCCGCCTTCGCGTGCAGCAACTTCGACCTGCCGAATGAGTTTGGCGAATACCTTGGCGCGCTTTTGATCGGCTGCGCCCTTCTTGTGCTTGATCGTCGCCCATTTGGAATGTCCAGACATTGGTGCCTCTCTTACTGGTGAGAAAAGGTGAGGAGTGCAGTCATCCTGCCATCCCCTTGATGAAGAGTTCGTGGAGCCGAAGATCGGGCGACAATTCAGGGTGGAACGAGGTCACCAGCACATTCCCCTGCCGGCAAGCGACGGGTCGCCCCTCCTCCACCGCTGCGAGGATTTCAACACCCGGGCCGACTCGTTCAACGACTGGGGCGCGAATGAAGACCGCGTGCACCGGCGACTCGGGAAGTCCGATGACACTGAGATCAGTTTCGAATGAATCGATCTGACGACCGAACGCGTTTCGTCGAACCGAAATATCGATCGCACCGAATGACAACTGATCGTCACGCCCGTCGAGAATTTCCGAAGCCAGCATGATCATCCCGGCACACGTCCCGAATGCGGGCATTCCTTCGTTCAAGCGCTCGGCAAGCGGTTCGAATAACTCGTTGATGACCAACAGCTTCGAGATGGTGCTCGATTCGCCGCCGGGCAAAACAAGGCCATCGACGCGAGCGAGATCTTCAGTCCTTCGAACTTCAACGCTCTCAACACCCAAACGTTCGAGTGCGTGGATGTGGAGATCAACCGCGCCCTGAAGCGCAAGTACTCCGATACGAGGGAGAGCCACCTGGGGGCTCCGATCCAAGGGCAGACATCAGGAACGGCTCACCGCAGTGCGGCTCACCAACCCCGCTCAGAGAGTTTGGTTTCGAGCGTTCCGATTTCGAGACCGGGCATTGCGTCGCCAAGGCCACGACTGACCTTCGCGAGGATGTCGGGGTCGAGGTAGTTGGCAGTGGCTTCGACGATTGCCTTGGCCATGAGGGCCGGATCAGAACTCTTAAAGATGCCTGATCCAACGAAAACGGCCTGAGCGCCAAGCTGCATAACTAACGACGCATCGGCAGGTGTTGCGATACCGCCGGCGCAGAACATGGGAACAGGAAGAGTTCCGGTTTCAGCAATTTCCTGAACAAGCGGAAGCGGTGCTTGAAGGCGCTTGGCCCAATCGAACAGCTCCGCTTGATCGGCGGTGGTGATCTTGCGAATGTCGCCAAGGATCGAACGAAGATGACGCACGGCTTCGACAACATTGCCGGTACCGGCTTCGCCCTTCGAGCGGATCATGCACGCACCTTCGGAAATGCGGCGAAGCGCTTCTCCAAGATTGGTAGCGCCGCAAACGAACGGAACGTCAAACGCCCACTTGTCGATGTGGTGGGCTTCGTCGGCCGGCGTGAGAACTTCAGATTCGTCGATGTAATCGACCTGCAGAGCCTGGAGGATCTGCGCTTCGGCGATATGACCAATACGCGCTTTGGCCATCACCGGGATGCTGACGACTTCCTGAATGCCTTGAATCATCTCGGGGTCGCTCATGCGAGCAACGCCACCATCACGACGAATGTCAGAGGGGACGCGTTCGAGAGCCATCACCGCTACTGCGCCGGCATCCTCGGCGATTTTCGCCTGCGCCGGATCAACGACGTCCATAATGACGCCGCCTTTGAGCATGTCAGCGAGTCCTCGCTTGACCAGGTCAGTGCCAGTTGTTCGAGAAATGATCCCGGGGGTCAGATCAGCCATATCGCCAGTCTACGGGCGATGGTGCCACCGATACGAAGTCGAAGCGGTTCAGCCCTTGATTGCGAGGTACGAATCGGCCGTTGCTTGGTCGAGTACCGAAATCGGCGATCCGATCCTCGGCAGCTCCACCCACGTGCGTCCTGGACTGAGCAAGATCGGTGTTCCGTCATCGGCGGTGTACGTGGTGGGCTTGTCCGCTGCCGGACGCGACCACGTGCCACTGATGATTCGCCCATCGGTGAAGACCAGCATTTTGCCCGACCCCACGGTGAGCGCCATCGGCGAACGACTATCGGAAGGGCTTTGTCCGTAGTCGATGAACTGGACAATGACGTTGGCGGGCGAAACCTGCACGCCAGCGGTATCGAGGGTTGCACTCTTTGGACGAGGGTGAGATCCATCAACCTGAAGTCGCGACCATCCCTTGGTCGTGGGATTCCAGACATAGTCGACAGCGACGCCACCTAAGTCGAGCGTGAAGCCTGGACTCGGTGCGCCAGGGAGTGTTGTGGTGGTTGTCGTTGTGGGAACTGTCGTCGTTGTCGTTGTCGCTGACTTCTTCGAGGTGGTCGATGACGACGATGAGGTCGTTGTCGTGACCGCAGCCGTAACGACCTTGCGGAAGTTGAAGATCGGAGCGGGATTGCCTTGCTTTTCCGGTGCCTTCAGTTGAAGCACCTGCGGTAAGTGGGCATAGAGATTGTGCGGGGCTTCACGATCATTCGACCGGTAATATGCGGGAGCGGTGGCGTTATAAGAAGCGTCAGTGAGAATACCCTTGCGAGCAGCAGCATTGACCTCGCCGATCACCCCATCGTTCGCACCAGACCAGACGAACAACGGCGTCGATAGGTCAGCAACGAGGTCGATATCGCTTGAACGAGCGGAACGAACCGGACCTACCGGATCAGCCAAGTTCGAGTGAAAGACCAAGGCATAACGAGTGATGCCTTCAACAAGAAGCTCATAGACAATGTCGGCTTCATTAATGCCAGTCTGCGGACGAGCATCGGAACTGTTGTCCATCTTCACCACAATCGCCGGATGAGCGGGCCCACTGGCCTTCGCATCAGCGACACCAGTTAGTGGCCACACAGGCAAAGGCGCTGTTGTCGTAGTTGTTGAGGTCGTCGGCTCAGGTTCGGCAGACTTTGTTGAATCCGATCGTGTGAGCGCGAACACGGCGCCACCGACAAGAAGTAACGCTGCTGCTGCGCCACCAATAATGAGTGCCAATTTCTTTCTCGTCATAACAATCGGAGCGCTTCCATGCGGTGAGTGAGGGCATCGGCATCAACGGTGATCGGGTCAACGAGCCAGAGACGACGAAGGGACGGCGATCCTGCCGACACCATCGCTCCGACACGTAGGCAAGCACCGAGAGCGCCGATAAGCCCCGGCGGATAACGAGTGAGCATGACCGCAGCACGATCGACCAATACATCGCGGTCAGCGTCGTTGAGATTTGAGCGGTGCCCCAGGAGAGCAGCAAAGAAACGCGTGGCCGGAGCCGACTCGAGTCGCAGGCTCATCGTGGCAGCGAAGACGTCGCCTTGGCGCAATTGAACAAAGGCACGAGCCACAACGCCTTCGAGTTCGACTCGACTCAGCTGACTAATCAAACCTGAGGTAGCAACGATCGCAGCATGTTCCGAATCAGTTCCGACCACCAGCAAGTTCACTGAGGGAGTGTCCAGAACAAAAAGTTCGGGGAGCGGAACGCCAGCAGTCGCTGAAAGTCCTTCCGCTAAATTTCGCAACCCTGCAGCTTCGGGTCCGTCGGCTGGGATTGCCCCGAGTTGCCCCATGATCGCGGCATCAATCCCGGTGGCGAACGTACGCATCCGTGCAACGACAGCGACAGCAGTGATGACCAAACCAACGACGAGTCCTATGAGACCGCCGACAACAGCGAGAGCAGCGGTAAGAACGAGTCCGGCGAAAGCCAGCGGAAGCGCTGCAGCAGCCCCATAACTTGTGGAACGAGGCGTCGATTGCTCGAGGGTGGAGGTCACACAAAGCCTTCGCTCAGGGAATAGGACAACCTGATACTACCGGCGTATGGCCACACGCTCGAAGATCGCTTCGTAGCGTTCAGCGAGAGAATCCATAGAGAACCCTTCGGCACGTTCAGCGCCGGAAGACACCAGAGTTGAACGCAGTGCCGAATCGTCGAGAACCGAGCGCAATGCCCCAGCCAGTGCACGCGAATCGCCAGGCGGAACGAGGAGTGCATCTCTATCCGCACGAGCAACGTTGGCATATCCGGGCAAATCACTAGCCACAACCGCTGTACGAGCCGCCATTGCCTCGAGAAGGACTACCCCAAATGACTCACCGCCGAGCGATGGTGCACAGAAGACATTCGAGGTTCGAAGGCGTTGAATCTTTTCCGCTTCTGAGATTCGACCTAACCACTCGATCCGAGTGTCGCCGGCAACCCGACGTCGCAGTTCCTCAGTTTCAGGACCATCGCTGGCAACGACAAGCCGGATCCCGGCGGGAAGTTCTCCCATTGCATCAAGTAAGACCGAAAGACCCTTTCGGGGTTCATGACGACCGAGGAAAAGAATTGTTCGGGGTTCCGGCGCACTTGTGAGTGGACCGGAATAGGCAGAAAGGTCAACCCCGTTAAAGAGCAATTCGTAGGAACCACCGACTGCTTGGACTGCCATGTCTCGCGCATCGGCAGAAACCGCACAGCGCACATCGATCTTGCGAGCAAGCCAGCGGACCACAGGAGTTAACCAGCGATAGGCAGCGCTCTCTCCTGCTGCGTGAAACGTTCCAACTATTGGTTGGGATTTGAACAACAGTGCAGTGTTAGTGACACCGGGCGCTAACGGTTCGTGAATATTGACAACGTCGAACCGTTCGTCGCGCAACGCACGGATTAACCGCAGCTGCGCCGAAGGATCGGGTGCAATGGGAGCAACCGATCCATTTGCTGCAGTGGGCAGGCTGTCGCCAAGCGGAGTGACCCCCGTGTCAGGCGGTGGGCCATCGCATGGACCAAGAACCCGAACATCGTGTCCGCGAGTCCGCAGTGCCCGCGCCAAAGAAAGAACTTGCCCCTGCACTCCACCGGGAAGCGTCAGGCTGTATGGACAGACAATGCCGATGCGCATTTCAGTTCTCGCCCAGTGCGGCAAGTGACGACGGACCACGCTGTGGTCGCGGATGGGGCTTGCCTAACTTTTCGAGCGCTTCGTAGTCGCTTGGCCAATTTGGTTGTTGCAGATGCCACTGAGTCGGTGCTCGCCGAATCAGCGCTTCCAAGCGACCGGCTAATTCAATTGTCAGTCGACGCACGTCATCGCGCAATCGACCTTCTCGAACAACAGTCATTGGCGGTTCGACAACCCCGTGATGTCCAGATTGTTCGTCGAAGTACACCGCACACGGGATGAGAGCGGCCCCGGTACGCAACGCCAACGTTGCTGGACCCGCAGGGATCGTTGTGATTTCGCCAAAGAACTCGACTTCGATTCCATCACCAGGAATATCTCGATCAGCAAGCAGACAAACAACGTGATTCGCAGCAAGCGCTTGCAGGATTTCGCTACCTGCATTTGGACCGAGCGGAACAATATTCATGCCCAACTCGCGTCGAAAATCAACAAAGAAATCGAATAACGCTGGTGGCTCAACTGGTTCCACCACAGCCGTGACCGGCACGTTCATAACTTGCGTCAGCCAAATGGCAGCCCATTCCCAACTACCGAGATGCGGGAGCACTGCGATTACGCCGTTACCAGTGGCCAAAGCGTCAGCGATGTAACCGAAATTGTCGATCGAAAAACCAAAGTCCACTTCCTCGGGAGACATCTGAGGAAGACGGAATGAATCGATCCAGTAACGGGCATAACTGTCGAACGTTGCATCCACAGCCCGATCAAGCGCTTTGCCCTCGAGCGTTGGATCAGCACGATGAAGATGGCGAGCCACCAACATCCGTCGCTCTTTTGATACCGATGCGGCGACGCGACTCAAGCCCTTGGCGGTGAGATCGGCAATCGGACGCGGAACCGACCGCGAGAAAGCTGCACCCGCGCGATAGGCCGCGGTAACCGGATCGAGCGCCATGCGCGCCTAACGGCGTCGACGCGCCTGGAGGTTCTGCCGCCACTGCGAGGATCCAGCGCGAGTCACCCGGGCTGCACGACGCCGAGACGCTCGACGCGTCGGCGCAACCGTGGGTCGCTCCTGCGAGGCCTGGCTCCAGACCTTGGCAAATCGCTGGATGGCAGTGACAATCGTGAGAACCAACATCACCCAAAGGATCGGGATCAGCAGCACGGGGAAGAGAAGACCGAGTCCCAAGAGGATCACTCGTTCGGCGCGTTCCATGACGCCGCCCTTTGCGTTGAAACCGAGAGCCTCAGCCTTTGCGCGTTCGTAAGAAATAATCAGCGATGCTCCGAGCACAGCCATCGGCAACAAGGGCATGAGCCCGCCATGAGTGTCGGCGAGATACCACGCAACGCCGCCGAGGAGCATCGTGTCTGAAACACGGTCGGCAACTGAATCAAAGAAGGCCCCTCTGGGCCCGGCAGTTCCAGCAGCCTTCGCCACCGCACCATCGAGAGCATCAGGCAGGCCGGTCAGAACGAGAAGAAGCAAACCCAGAGGCAAGAACCCCATTGCGATGGCCACTGCGGCGCACGCCGACATCACGACACCAAGGGCGGTAAGGCGGTCGGCGGTAAATCCGATCTTGAGCAACTTTGCCCCGACCGGCTTCAGCGCCTTTTCGATATTGGTCCGCCAGCGTCCGTCAAGCATGGCTACCTCCAGTAGAGCAAGCGCCGCGCAGGGGTTGCAGCGGCAGTTTGGGCCGTTCTCGCGCCTTGTGGGCGCTGCAGAACTGGACCGTTCGAACACCGAAACGCTAGCAGGGGGGCCTCTCGTTCAACGGAACACCCCACGGGTAGCGTGCCTCCTATGGCTGAACAGGGTTCTTCGCAGGTCTCCCCCGCCGATGCTGTCGTTGCTATGCGGACCTGGCCCCGCCGATATCGAGCTGCCCTCGCCCCGATTGCCGATGATCGGATCGCCGACAAAGCGCTCAGGATTGGCCCGCAAGGAGTTTCAGCGCTCGACCTTGCCATCAACAGTCTCGGAACATGGGTGCTCCTTGAAAAGGCGCTCCACGACATTCGCGTCACTGAGTGCCCCACACTGCATCCCGCGGTCACCGAGAGTGCCGCCCGGTCGTGGGAGTCGCATCCAACCGAAACACTCGATTCAGTTCTTGACCAAATTGATGACGTTGCGAACTCACTCGCCAATGCGATCGAAGCAATGCCGTCCGATGACTGGCCTCGGACAGCGACCGTTGCTGGCGGTGGAACAACCACCGCGCTCGCCATTGCCCGCGAAGCCGTCAACGTCGGGGCGGACAATCTACGCGAGATCGAACGTGTGCTTGCGGCGGTTAACTGATCACTTCAGCAGAAGACAACAACTCGCTGGAATCAGGAATCGAGTTCGTCCCAGTTTTCTGGATTGTCTTCAACGAACCACTCGACAACTGAGCCATCAACGCCGTCGACAAGCACGAGACCACGCGTTTCCGGAGGATCGTCAGCGCTGTAAAGCAGGATTCGCCAGGTCGGTCGGCTGAGAAGTCCACGCCAGCCCATTTGCGCCGATGCATGACCAACAGGAAACCCGACCTGTTTGGTGGCGGCGACGAGAGCGTCGCTTTCATCGACCTTGAGATTCCATCCGGCGACAAAGCTGTAGAGGCCGATGAGCGCAAGAACGATTGCGGCGATAACGACGCCTTGGTTAATCAGAACTGGATCACTTCCGCGACGCAGGACCCAGATCACCAAGCAAATTGCCGAGATCGCCCAATACAGATAGGCCGGGATACGACGGCGGTTGTTGTTGGGGAACAGGTATGGACCAACGAATCCAGCCGCGTTGAGGTCTTCAGGAAGTGCATCGCGAATTTCAGAGTCATTCAGCGGCGCTGTCGAACCGGGAGCATTGGCATCGTTCATCTCAGACATCGACTGCGACCGTAGCCCTCACAGGACCACGGTCGCACACCCGCGATCAGGACGCCTTGACGGTGACGGTGACTTTGATGATGCCAGCGTTCATGAATCCAAGATTCAGGTCGAACTTCTGGCCAGCCTTCAAGGGCGCTGCAAGCCCAGTAAGCATCACGTGATAGCCG
>WLMU01000092.1 GCA_009700115.1 Actinomycetota bacterium | reverse complement strand
TTCACATCGTGACGAGTAACGCGCTCACGAGCATCGATGGAATCGAGGTCGACCTGATCGATGACGCGGCGATAGGCGTCAATCGCATCGTCGGGCACTGCAACACCGAGATCGCGTTGGGCTTCAAGCACAGCAAGCCACAGTTCCCGTTCGAGAACGATTTTCTGTTCAGGCGACCACAGTCGGACCATCTCAGCGCTCGCGTAACGAGCAGCAAGAACATTGGGCACTGACGTGGACGCCATTCGGTCTCCTCGATGGCCCGAAGCGGGCACCTCATAAGGATACGACGACACCGAGGTGATCTCGGTGCGATTTACAAATCAGGGATTGGCGCGGCGAGCTCGGTCTTCGAGCAACTTGGCCTGGAGACCAGTATCGGTAATCGCCAACATTTCAACGACGAGAAGTGCCGCGTTCACGGAACCATCGATGGCCACGGTGGCCACGGGAATGCCCCGAGGCATTTGGACTGTCGAATAGAGCGCATCGACGCCGTTAATGGCACCACCAGAAAGGGGCACCCCAACGACGGGGAGAGTGGTGTGAGCAGCAACAACACCAGCAAGATGGGCGGCCATTCCCGCGCCACAAATAAATGCGACATAGCCATTCTCACGAGCAGATGTGGCGAGAGCAGTGACTTCAGCAGGGTTGCGATGGGCGGAGAGCACTCGCACATCGGCCTCGATACCGAACGCTTCAAGCGTGTCGGCCGCGCCTTGCATCTTGTCGCGATCGTTGGGCGAGCCCATAAGAATGGCAACCTTCATCGGGATCCTCCGTTGGTAGTGGCCGCAGCGGCCGAAGCTATGTCGTTGCGATGGTGCAGACCGGGCCAAGAAATCTTGCCGACCGCTTCATAGGCAGTCTGCCGGGCTTCAGCAATAGTGGCACCCTGGCCGGTCACCGTCAGCACGCGGCCGCCCGAGGTGACGAGTTGGCCCTGCTCATTGGCTCCGACACCAGCACAGAACACGGTTGCACCGGCAACAGTCTGCGCGTCGTCGAGACCGTTGATCACGTCGCCGCTGCGAATATCGCGCGGGTAACCCTCGGCGGCACAAACAACTGTGACGGCTGCACCGTCGTCGAAGGTCGGTGCAGAACCAAGTTGACCAGCAGCGGCCGAGGCGAGGAGTTCGCCGAGATCGCTTGTGAGCCGGGGAAGAACGACCTGCGTTTCCGGATCACCGAAGCGCACGTTGTATTCGAGCATCTTCGGTCCATTAGGCGTAAGCATGAGGCCGGCATAGAGAACGCCGCGGTAGTCGATACCGATTGAGCGGAGGTAAGCGAGCGTGGGCAACACACCGTCGTTCATGACTGCGTCGATCACGGACTGATCAGCAACGGGAACCGGGGAGTACGCGCCCATGCCGCCAGTGTTGGGGCCAGCATCGCCATCGCCAACGCGTTTGAAGTCCTGCGCAGGCGCCAGCGCAACTGCGTTCGTTCCATCACAAATAGCCAGCACAGAAACTTCTGGGCCCGTGAGGCCTTCTTCAATGACCAGCGTGCGACCGGCATCACCGAACGCATCGCCCGAGAGATAGTCGCGCACCGCGTCACGAGCTTCTTCAAGAGATGTTGTGACAACAACACCCTTGCCCGCCGCGAGGCCATCGGTCTTTACGACATACAAACCATCGAGCGTGTCGAGAAACGCGAAAGCCGGTTCCGCTTCAGTGAATGTGCCGTGTCGCGCTGTCGGAACACCGGCAGCAACCAACACGTCCTTCATCCACGCCTTTGAACCTTCAAGTCGAGCGCCGTCAGCTCCGGGCCCAAACACCAACTTTCCTGCCGCGCGCAGTTCATCGGCCAAACCAGCAACCAGCGGGGCTTCGGGACCAATCACATAAAGATCGGCATCGATCTCCGTTGCAGGTGTGGACACGGAACCGGGGATACCGGGGTTACCTGGTGTGACAACAACTTCGTGATGGCGTCGCAGCACCGTCGCGAGCGCATGCTCGCGTCCACCGGAACCAACGACACAAACGTTCATCAGCCGTTGAAGTTCAAGTACTGATCGCGTCCCGGACCAACGCCCACAAGACCAATCGGTACGCCGATCTGCTCTTGCAGGAACGTCACGTAATCAAGCGCTTCTTTCGGTAATCCTTCGCGCGTTGTCACGGACGAAATATCAGTCTTCCAACCGGGGAACTCGGCATAGACCGGCGTGACTTCGTGCAACACCGACTGGTGATACGGAAGATGCGTGAACGTTTCTCCATTGAGTTCGTAGGCGATACAAACTTTGACAGAATCGAATGTGTCGAACACATCAAGTTTTGTGAGTGCGATTTCCGACAACGAGTTGAGACGCACCGCGTGACGCAACATCACGACGTCGCACCAACCCGTGCGACGACGCCGTCCAGTGTTTGTTCCGTACTCGTGACCAATCTCAATCAGCGCGTCGCCAATTTCATCGGTGAGTTCGGTGGGAAATGGACCTGAACCAACCCGTGTTGTGTACGCCTTAGCAATACCAACAACGCGATCGATGTAACGAGGGCCAATTCCCGCTCCGGTGCACGCGCCGCCAGCAACAGGATTCGAAGAGGTCACGAATGGATACGTACCGTGATCAAGATCGAGGAACGTTGCTTGCGCGCCTTCAAGCAGAACGTTCTCGCCCGCTTCAAGTGATTCGTGAATGAGATTCACCGAATCGGTGATCATGGGTGCAAGACGAGGGGCGCACACATTGAGGTATTCGTCAGCGATGGCCTCGCCGTCAAGCGGCAACTGATTAAAGACCTTCGCGAAGATTGCGTTCTTTTCTTTCAGAGCGACTTCGAGCTTTTGGCGGAAGATTTTTGGATCAAGAAGATCCTGAACACGCAGACCTACACGCGCCGCCTTGTCGGCATACGCCGGACCGATGCCACGCTTCGTGGTGCCGACTTTGTTCTTGCCAAGACGACGCTCAGTGAGCTTGTCGAGTTCCTGGTGATAGGGGAGGATCAAATGCGCGTTCCCGCTGATCTTGAGCTTTGACGTATCGACGCCTTTGCCTTCGAGCATGTCGAGTTCGGCAATCAGTACGCGTGGGTCGACAACAACGCCGTTTCCAATAACAGGCGTGATGTGCGGATACAGGATGCCGCTCGGAACGAGTTGGAGTTTGAATGACTCGCCATCGACCACGAGGGTGTGGCCCGCATTATGTCCGCCTTGATAGCGGACGACGAGGTGTTGATCGCGGGCGAACAGGTCGGTGAACTTGCCCTTCCCCTCGTCACCCCACTGGGTTCCGACGACGACGGTTGCTGGCACGGTGAACTCCTCAGTGGCACTGCAAGGGGACCGGGAAACACTACCCGAGCGCCTTTGATTACTCCCCACTCAATTTGGATTCGTGACCGAGGGCCCGAGAAAGGAAACCTCGCTGTCTAGGCTCAGCACGATGACGACCGTCACCCCCCACCCCACCGGCATTCACCGGGTCGTGCCCTACATCCGCATTATGCGGGTCGACCACTGGTTCAAGAACGTCTTCGTGCTTCCGGGCATGGTCGTGGCGATGAGTTCCCAGAGCAGCATCGAATGGTCCAGCCTGCTCCGGAACTTCATCATCGGGATGGCGGCTGTTTGTCTCGTTGCATCAAGTAATTACGTGATTAACGAAGTTCTTGATGCACCATTCGACCTTCACCACCCAATCAAGAAGAACCGACCGGTGCCTTCGGGATTGGTCAACCTCAAGATCGCCTACCTCGAGTGGATTGCCTTGATGGTCATCGGTCTCGGCCTCGGCGCGCTCGTCAGCGCTCCGCTCGTTCTTTCCCTCGCCGGACTTTGGATCGCGGGATGCGTGTACAACATCCCACCCGTGCGCACGAAGGACGTTCCCTATCTCGATGTCCTTACCGAGTCGATCAACAATCCGTTGCGAATGCTTGTGGGTTGGTACATCGTTCCGAACAGCCCCACGGCGCCGGCATCGCTGCTTATCTCTTATTGGATGATCGGCTGCTTCTTCATGGGGCTCAAACGATTCGCTGAATATCGCGATATGGCCGATCAACGCGACGAGCAGATTCGCTATCGGAAATCGTTTGCTGTCTACAACGAACAACGCCTGCTTGTTTCGATCATGTTTTATGCAGCTTCAGGAATGCTTTTCTTCGGCGCATTCGTGCAGCGCTATCGCATTGAACTCATTCTTTCTTTCCCATTAGTGGCGCTCATCATGGCCATCTATTTCAAACTCGCGTTTCAATCATCGAGTCCAGTGGAACATCCGGAGAAGCTGTACAAAGAACGCGGGCTCATGGCGGCAGTCATCAGTTGCTCAGCGTTGATGGTCGTGTTGCTCTTCGTGAACATCCCTGTGCTCATGGATATGTTCCCGATGTCGGCCTGGAACCGTTAACTACTGACGAGCCTGCAGTTTCTCGCAAAACGAAGCAGGAACCTCGGTCTCGGTCCAGTTCGGATTTACAACAGATCCAGAGCTGTTGCTGACCGGAGCACCAACCACGCTCGTTCCATTCACCACAACACGACCGTCGTGGCCGAAGTCGGTGTACGGATCAAAGACAATGTCAATGGTTGACGGACCGTTGTTGGCCATCTTCACCGGCGCAGACTCTTCAACGATTCCACTTCCATAGTCCCAGCGGAACACCACGAGGTCCTCGGTCCGAGACGCGCGCACCGCCCATTCAGGGTTCGAAAGAATCGTCTGTTCGCCCGCGCCAAAGAATCCACTGAGTCGATAGGCGAATGGCCCGCCGATGCGGCGTTCGAGCGGACTCCAGCCGTAACCATCAGTTCGATACACCGCATCGCAATGGCCCATAATCACGATCGTTCCCGGTGCAACACCGGAAGGAAATTGCCCGTCCTGGCTGACAATCACCGCTGGCCCAGTTCCGCCGAGGAATAGGTCATTGATCGAGTACTGCAACTCGACGAATGAACGTGCGCCGGATTCACTCGGGAGAATCGAGAACGCCCGTGTTGAAATCGCAAGGCCTAGTTGATTCCAGAAACCGAAGGCGAACAGCAGGGTCATGGCCACAACAACGGTTCGACGAATCCATTGGCGCCATGCCTTTGCAGTTCGAGCAACGATCCAAACTCCCGGCGCGGCAAGCACAACAACTACCGGAACCAGGTCAGCCAAATAACGATGGGCGAGATAGCCGAACGTAAGTGTGCTCGTTGTCGCCACGATCGAGGACAAAGCAATCACCGACCACTGACGAATTTTATGGCGAACAATCGTCCACCACGCTCCAACAAGACCAAACACGAAAAGCAACGGTGCACTCGTGAGGATGGAGCCGGTCTGATCGATTGCGTCGAAGCGAGCGTTTCCGATGACCGTGGCCTTGGCGGGCCAAGTCACAAACGGAAAGAACTCATCCCACTGAAAAGCGAAGGGCGAGAAATACCGAGCAACGTTCGTAGGAACAAACTTGAGCCCGAAGAGACTTCCGTTGTTGCTTGCGAGTGCGGCTTGGCGAACGGTATTGGATTTCGAAAACACCTGAACCGGCAACGGAACGTCTGAGACAGAACGAAAGCGCAACCAGTTGACGAGCGCGAATCCGAGAAACGGAATCACGGCAGCCACAAGCACAACCAACGAACGTTTCCATTGGCCCTTCCAAGCGATTCCCAGTCCGAACAATCCCAGCGCCAACGCCGGGCCCGCACCCGCTGATGGTCGGCAAGAGAGCGCAAATGTCGCAAGCGCCACTGCTTCGATGAGATGTCGACGCGTGGGAACCCGCCACCAACGGATGACGAGATCGAGGCCGGCAAGACCTGCAGCGGCTCCCCACAATTCCGCCTCGTGATACACGAGCGCTCGCGAGGAGAAGTACAGCAGCGGGGTTCCGAGCGTTGCAACGACCGCGAACGCGCCGAACCACCAAGCTGCACCTTCGGGTGCATTCGCTACCAACGACTTTGCTCGTTTGAGCAGTCGTGCCGCAGCAAGACCAAGCACGCTTAACGCGAGTAGTTCACTAAGTAACGAGAGGCGTCGGTCGAAGACGTTGGAAATTCCGGAGAGTGGTAACCGCATGATCGCCGGACCAATGCCGAAGTAGATCTGAGTCCTACCGTCGATTTCGAAACCTTCGATACCAGCAACGTTCGCGGGAACATCGAGATGGCCATGCACGAGCGACCGGGCCTGAGCGTCATAGAAGTCGGTGGTGTACGGGCCTTTGTCGAATAAATGCCAAGGCTGCAGACATGTTGCAACCAGCCAGAAGACAAACACGGCCACAAGCACCCCAATGCGGGCCCACTTGCGTTCGTTCTTCGTCAATCGCCCGCCATCAGTGGCATCGGCCGACTTACGGACATCTTCAACTGGTGCCACCACCCAGAAGACGTTACTGCTGAGAAAGGCGGCGCAGGACCTCGGCGGCATCGCCGAATGGGGCAACCGATTGACGAAGCGGAACCAAATCGCGTCGGTAGGAGCGATGCGTTTCTTCGACAGCTGCTGACATCTCCACCCGAGACTGAATGAGCGCCGACTCAAGCGCAGCGATATGGGCTTCGAGCTTAAGAACTTTTTTCACACCAGCGAGATTCAAACCTTCGTCGGTGAGATCTTGAATGCGACGAAGGTGATCAATGTCGGCCTGGCTGTAGCGACGTGAACCACCAGTGGTGCGCGCTGGTTCGAGCAAACCTTTGCGTTCGTAGATCCGAAGTGTTTGTGGATGCACGCCTGCGAGTTCAGCAGCTACCGAGATGATGTACACCGCTCTCATTTGAGCGTTGGAATCAGACATCGGGCTCATGTTCAGACCCCCAAGTAGTCGCGAGGAGCAGCAGGAAACGCGGCGGCCATTGCCTCGAGCGCGTCACGCTGTTCATCATTGAGTTTGGTTGGGACATCGACCTGCACCGTGACGAGTAAGTCGCCAGTGACTTTCTTTGTTGCAACACCACGACCCTTCACACGAAAAACCTTGCCCGTTGGTGAACCTGCGGGGATCTTGAGTGTGACGGGCTTGCCGTCGAGGGTCGGCACCGTGAGCTTCGTGCCCAGAGTTGCTTCCGCAAATGTCACGGGAACGTTGATGGTGAGATTCTTTCCGTCGCGGCCGAAGATGCCGTCACGATCGACCTGCACGATGACGTAGAGGTCACCAATCTCGCCGCCATTGCGTCCGGCTCCACCGCGGCCTTTCAACTTGATGCGCTGACCATCGTCGACACCCGCTGGGATACGAACTTTGACTTCGCGCGCCCGCTTTTCGACTCCGGCCCCGCGACAGGTTCCGCACGGGGACGTAATGACCGAACCCGCACCTCCGCACACTGGACATGGTGAAGAGAACGAGAACATTCCCTGGTTGTCGTCGGCAACACCTCGACCTTGGCAATGCTGACATGTGGTCGGGGATGTGCCCGGTTTGGCTCCCGACCCGCTACACGTTCCACATGGCAGATCACTCGTGAGGTGGAGCGCTGTTTCCATTCCGGAAACTGCATCGCGAAACGACATACGCAATGTGGCTTCAAGATCAGCACCACGTTGCGGAGCGCGCCCTCGAGTTTGTCGACCGCGGCGACCGCCGCCTCCGCCACCAAACATGCCACCAAGCAGATCGCTGAGATCGGCGCCTTCATAACCGCCAGCGCCGGGATTGAAACCGGCGCCACTGCGGCCACCACCAAATCCCATTCCACCCATCGGAGCTTGGCGACGAACCTCGTCGTACTCGGCGCGTTTCGTTTCATCGCCAACAACGTCGTAAGCCGCCGAAATTTCTTTGAACTTGTCTTCTGCTGAAGCGTTACCGGGGTTGGCATCGGGATGAAATTCCCGAGCCAACTTCCGGTACGCGCGCGTGATGTCCTTCGGTACTGCCGTTTCCGACACACCGAGGACTTCGTAGTAGTTCTTGTCGAACCACTCGCGCTGTGGAGCCACTTGCTATCCCTTGACCTTCACCATCGCCGGGCGTAACACCCGGGTTTTCCATTGATACCCAGTGCGGAGGGTCTCGATCACGATTGGTTCGCCACCGTCACCTTCTTCGTGCATCACTGCATCATGCTGGTTCGGATCAAACGGTTCGTCGACTGGTGTGAGCCGCACCAATCCTTCGCTTTCTAAAAGATCAGAGAGCATCTTGGCGATTGGTTCGACATCGGCCGAGCCGTGTCCGATTGCTGCTTCACACGCGTCGAGAACAACAAGCAGTTTCTCCGCCAGATTTTCGTTCGCTCGTTCACGAAGTTCCACCTG
>WLMU01000091.1 GCA_009700115.1 Actinomycetota bacterium | reverse complement strand
ATCGCGACGAGGCTGAATTCGGACCGACCGCTGATCAGTTCGATGTTGGTCGATCACCAAACCACCAGATTGCGTTTGGGTTCGGTGCGCACTTCTGTCTTGGTGCTGCGCTCGCTCGCCTCGAAGTCGCTGCAGTGCTTGAGCACTTGCTCGATCGTGGCGTCACGCGCCTTGAACTACTTTCACCAGCGGGCATGTCAGCCAGCAATGTGATCGCCGGCGTCAACCGCGCCGAAGTAATCCTTCACACGAATTAGCGGCGCAAGAGCGGCCCACTAAGCCGCCATCGGAAACGTCGTGTTTCAATCTTTTTCCTCTGGCTTACGTCTCTTTCGTTTCACAAGACGAGAAACATCAGCTCGATTAGCGAGAATTTCAGCAACCAATTCCTTGTTCTGTAGGAACCGGGTTTCCAATGAATCGACCATTTGCCAATAATACCAATCGAACCCGCCGAGAAACGGGTCAGATTGTTTCATTGATGAGCGTCGCGCCAGGCCTGTTCGGCTCGGCGGGTGACCTCTCGTAGCGGCAAGCCCAACGCCCGTGCGGCCTGGGCGGCGTCGTCGTGTTCGGCCTTCACTCGGCCGGCGGTGACTTTCACCTTCACCGATTGACCATCGACCTCGACCGTGTCGAACGCGCGCGATTGCGGCCAACGTTCGAGCTGTGTTCCGCGCACACCCATCGTTCCGGTTTCGCGCACGAGCACACCGCGCACCGCCGCAGCCTGTGCCGGATCAACCAATGCGCTCACGGTGTGAGCGGGCCGGCCCTTCTTCATGATGATCGGCGTAAGCCATGCATCGTGCGCTCCGGCTTCGAGCAACGCGTCAATGGCATAGGCCAGCGTTTCGCCCGTGACATCGTCAACATTCGCTTCAAGCAGCACCACGGGCTGACCTTCAACCGAGGGCGAATCAGAACGCGTGCCAATTACGACGCGTGTGAGATTTGGACGATCGCCAAGGTCGGCGGTGCCCGCTCCGAAACCGGCGGAACGAATGATCATGGCCGGCATCGGGCCCCACTGCACAACATTCGCGGCCAACAACGCCGCGCCGGTTGGTGTGGTGAGTTCACGAGGAATGTCGAGGCCGTAGGTCGGCGCGTCGGCCAACAATGACACCACTGCGGGAACCGGAACCGGCAACACACCGTGTGCAGCGCGCACGGTTCCTAAACCATCGGCCACTGGTGAGGACGCAACTTCATCGACACCGAGCAACTCAAGCGCAATACAGGTGCCGACAACATCGATGATGGCGTCGAGCGCGCCGACCTCGTGGAAGTGCACTGATTCAGGAGGCTGACGATGAAGGCGGCCTTCAGCCTCGGCCAATGCGCGAAATGTTGCCAGCGCGCGCCGATGCACACGGTCGGGCAACTTGGCGTCGGCGACGATCTGCGCAACAACTGCCGCCGAACGCGCCGGCGGGGTTACTTCGGTATGCACATGAACTTTCGTGCCGGCGATTCCTGAACGAAGAACGGTTTCCGTTTCTAGCGACCACCCAGACACCGGCAGTTGCTGCAACATTGAGCGAATCTCGTCGATATCGGCACCGGCATCGATCAATGCACCCAATGCCATATCGCCAGCAATGCCGGAAAAGCAGTGGAACCAGGCAACTGTGCTGTTGGAACTCGGAGCGGCCGGAACCGTGATGCCTTCCCACGCAACTGTTCCTTCGAACACCGCGTCGTCATGGGCGTGGGTGTGGTCGTGCGTATGCCCGTCTTCATGCGAATGATCATGGGTATGACCGTCGTCGTGTGAATGATCGTGCGAATGCTCAGACATCGCTGCGCTCCGACACGCGTGCGTTCATCATTCGAATAATGGCAATCGCTGCGCCGAAACCGTTATCGATTCCGACAACGGTCAAACCCGACGCGCAAGAGGCCAACATTCCCAACAACGCGGTGATGCCATCGAGCGAAGATCCGTAGCCAACCGATGTCGGAACAGCCACCACCGGGGCAGCAGTTAACCCGCCGACAACGCTGGCCAACGCGCCTTCCATGCCGGCGACGACAACAATTGCGTCGACCGCAGCCAATTCTTCGGCCGCATCGAGAATGCGGTGCAGTCCGGCCACACCCACATCGGTGATTCGGATTGGGCGCAGGCCGTGAGCAGCAAGCGTGGCGGCACATTCATCGGCCACCGGAAGGTCTGCGGTTCCAGCAGTCACAACCGCAACGCGTTCACGTCGTTCGGCCGCCGATCGCCACACCACCGTGTGCAGGCGAGCGTTCGACGAATCGCCGCCGCCGGCTTCGATCACATGGCCGTCGTCTGAACCAGCCAACGCGGCAGCAACCTGATCGGCCGAGGCCCGAGACAACAACACCGGCGATGAACCGGGCTGGGACAACAACTCGGCCACGATGGCAGCGCATTGTTCGGGCGACTTGCCGGGAGCGAACACGGTTTCGGCCAAGCCCTGGCGCAGCATTCGATGGTGGTCGACCTTGGCGAAACCCAAATCAGCAAAGGGCAATCGCCGCAGCGCAGCAATGGCATCGTCGGGGCTGATCTCGCCCTGACGAACCCCTTCTAACAACTCACTCAGGGCTTCGGCGTCCATTCCCCTATCCTCGCCCATTGTGACTTCATCCGCAGCACCAGCATCCGGCACCGACTGGACCCGCCGCACGATCGCCTTCCTCGGCCCCATCGGGACCTTCTCCGAGCAGGCGTTGCTGAGCCAGGCCGACCTCGCCACCGCCAACCTGCGTCCGCTCGACACCTTTGCCAATGTGCTGAGCGCCGCCGAAGACGGCAATGTCGATTACGCCTTCCTTGCGCTTGAAAACGCCATCGAGGGAACGGTCAACATCACCCAAGACGCTCTCGCGTTCGATTCCGATCTGCTGATTCAGCGCGAAATCGTGCTGCCTATTCATCTTGAGCTCATGGCCCGACCGGGTGTGAAGCTCGAAGACATCACGCAGGTGTGGTCCTACCCGCACGCGCTCGCGCAATGTCGCAAGTACATGAACGCCAATCTTCCGAACGCGATTGCCGAAGCATCAAACTCCACTGCCGATGCCGCGCGCATGTTGGCCGAGGCCACCGACGCACTCGCCACAAACGGCGCCGCGATCGCTCCAGCTCGAGCTGCCGAGGTGTACGGACTCAACGTTCTGGCCCACGAAATCGAAGATCATGAAGACAACGCAACTCGCTTCGTTCTCGTTGCCCCCAAAACCATTCCTGCGCCAACTGGGCATGACAAAACGTCAATCGTTGTCTTCCAGCAAGCCGACGAACCCGGATCGTTGTTGTCGGTCCTCCAAGAGTTCGCTGCACGTGGCATCAACCTCACCAAGCTCGAATCGCGCCCCACGCGCCGTGGCCTGGGCGACTACTGCTTCCTCATCGACCTTGAAGGACATATTTCCGACGAGGTCGTGGCCGACGCACTGCGTTCGCTCAAGTCCAAGCACGCCGAAGTGAAATTCATGGGTTCCTACCCCGCCGCCGGCGAACATGGACACGCCGTTCGCCAAGAGGTTGCCGAGGCACAGGACAAAGCCACCGACTGGATCACCGAACTACGCAATCGCGTCAACTAAGCCACCACCCCGGCCCATTGGGCCTGCCGCAGGCGAGTCGCTAATGTCTCGGGCGGAAGGGTGGCAGAGCGGACGAATGCAACGGTCTTGAAAACCGTCGAGGTGAAAGCCTCCGGGGGTTCGAATCCCCCTCCTTCCGCCATTCGAAATCGCAGGGGTTTGCCCTGTATGTTGCACTCCTGCATATGGAGAGGTGCCAGAGTCCGGCCGATCGGGCCTCCCTGCTAAGGAGGTGGCGGGTAACACCGCCCGTGGGTTCGAATCCCACCCTCTCCGCTCGCAATGATGGGTCCCGCTTCGGCGGGGCCCATCACTCTTTTTGCTCCAGCGCACGACGGCGCCTTCAGAGCACCCGGAATTCGCAGAGTGGCCCGGTGGCGTTCGCCAAACGACGGTCGGTCGTCACGACAGGAACACCCAAACGTTCAGCAATTGCGACATACCAAGCGTCGTGAGCCGTGACGTTGTGGCGAAGTTCCCACACCCGATTGGCGAACGGTTCAAACGGAAGCCGATCAATGTGGAGTCGGTTCACATTCCAGATCGCGCGCTGAGCGATGGCTTCAGAACATTCCCCTGACGAAACCAGTCGACGAAAGCCCTGCACGACTTCGACACCCAACGAATGTGGAGCAACAAGTGCGTTGTCTGCAATCTCGTTTCGAGCCCGATCAGCGGCCGGGCCAACGCGGTTGGCGGTGATCATCACCGACGCATCCACGACCACCCTCATAAGCGATCCCACTTTTCGTCGGCCTCGCGTCGGCCTTCGTGGATGGCATCGAGAATCTGCTCGCTCGTCACCGAGCCCTCCCACGCGGACGCGATGTTGTTCATTTCCGCCAGGATTTCCGCCAATTCGACGCGACCGCCGATCTCGACCAGCTGGGCCAGCAGATATTCCTGCAGCGACTGACCGGCCAGCGCCGCCTTTGCGGCCAAGGCGTCACGGGTCGCTTCCGGCACGTTGCGAACAGATATCGAAGGCATGCATGCATTTTGCAGGCACTCCTCACAACGGTCAATCATTTTTCGCTCCCCACTTCGCTCCCAGACCCCTTGCGCCCAGACCAAATGGGAACTCAATCACTTGGGGGAACTAGCGTCATGGGCCATTCGCAGTAGTTCTCCGACACTGGAAAAGGCCATGGCGACCGACAGTCACACCATCATTTACACCCACACCGATGAAGCCCCAGCGCTGGCAACCAAGTCGTTGCTGCCGGTGGTCAATGCATTCACCAACGTTGCTGGTGTCACGGTCGAACTTCGAGACATTTCCGTTGCCGGTCGCATCCTGGCCACCTTCCCCGAGGCCCTCGCTGCCGATCAGCGTGTGAGCGATGACCTTGGCGAACTCGGTGATCTTGTGACCCGCCCCGAAGCCAACGTCATCAAACTTCCGAACGTTTCAGCATCGCTTCCGCAGCTCAAGGCCGCGATCGAAGAACTCCAGGCCAAGGGTTACGCCGTTCCGAACTATCCGGAAGATCCGCAAACCGCAGCTGAAAAAGACATTCAGTCCAAGTACGACAAGATCAAGGGCTCGGCCGTCAACCCGGTGCTGCGCGAAGGAAACTCCGATCGCCGCGCGCCACTATCGGTCAAGAACTACGCCAAGTCACATCCGCATTCGATGGGCGCATGGGCCGCTGATTCAAAGACGCACGTTTCAACAATGGGCGGGAACGACTTTTACGCCAATGAAAAGTCAATCACGTTCGAAAAAGCCGACACCCTCAAGATCGAACTTGTTGGCAACGACGGAACCACCGCAGTGTTGAAAGACAAGCTTCCCGTTCTTGCCGGTGAAATTGTTGACGGAACCTTCATCAGCGCCAAGGCGCTCGACGCGTTCCTTAAAGCACAAATGGCCGATGCCAAAGCACAAAACGTGCTGTTTTCGATTCACCTCAAGGCCACGATGATGAAGGTCTCCGACCCGATCATCTTTGGTCACGCGGTCAACGCCTACTTCGGCGACGCATTCGCCAAGCACGCTTCTGCGTTCGATGGTCTTGGTGCCAACGTGAACGACGGCATGGCTGATGTTCTTTCCCGCATCGAAACGCTCAGCGAAACGCAGCAGACCGACATCGAAGCCGACTTCGCAATCGCAATGTTGAATGGCCCCGAACTGGCAATGGTCGATTCCGATAAGGGCATCACCAACCTGCACGTTCCGAGCGACATCATCGTCGATGCGTCCATGCCCGCCATGATCCGTGACAGCGGAAAGATGTGGAATCCCGAAGGCGAACGCCAGGACTGCAAGGCCGTCATTCCCGATTCGTCCTATGCCGGTGTGTATTCGGCCGTCATTGCTGACTGCAAAGCCAACGGCGCGTTTGACCCGACCACGATGGGCACCGTTCCCAACGTTGGCCTGATGGCGCAAAAGGCCGAGGAATACGGCTCACACGACAAGACCTTCGAGATCGCAACTGCTGGCACCGTGCGCATCACCAACAGCGCCGGCAACGTTGTTATGGAACATGTTGTTGAAGCCGGCGACATCTGGCGTGCATGTCAGGCCAAAGACGCACCGATTCGCGACTGGGTAAAGCTCGCCGTTTCTCGTGCCCGACTTTCCAACACCCCTGCCGTGTTCTGGCTCGATGAGAACCGTGCGCACGACGCGCAGATCATCGCCAAGGTGAAGCAATACCTCCCTGAGCACGACACCACTGGCCTCACGATCGAGATCATGGCGCCTGAAGCAGCGTGCACATTCTCGCTCGCTCGTGCTCGTAAGGGTGAAGACACCATTTCGGTCACCGGCAATGTGTTGCGCGATTACCTCACGGACTTGTTCCCGATCATGGAACTTGGCACCAGCGCCAAAATGCTTTCCATCGTTCCGCTTATGAACGGTGGCGGTCTGTTCGAAACCGGCGCCGGCGGTTCTGCCCCGAAGCACGTGCAGCAGTTCGTGAAGGAAAACCACCTTCGTTGGGATTCGCTCGGCGAGTTCCTTGCGTTGGCCGCGTCGCTTGAACATCTCGCGCAAACCACGAACAACAACACCGCACAGATCCTGGCCGACACACTCGACCGGGCAACCGGTTCGGTTCTCAACGAGAACCGTTCACCCTCTCGCAAGGTGAACGAACTCGACAACCGCGGCAGCCACTTCTTCCTTGCGCTCTACTGGGCCCAAGAACTGGCCAAGCAGACCGACGATCCCCCTCTTGCTGCGAAGTTCGCTCCGATTGCCGAAGCGCTTACCTCGAAGCAGGCCGAGATCGTTGACGAACTCAACGCCGTGCAGGGCAAGCCCGTCGATATCGGTGGCTACTACATGCCCGACGATGCGAAGGTCATTGCAGCGATGCGTCCAAGTGCGACGTTCAACGCAATCATCGACGCAATCTGATCAAGCCTGCGCTTAAAGCGGGTTAGTGATTGCTCCCCGATCGGCCTCAGCCACCACTGCTACACCGACTACGAGCCCGAGTGCCACCGAGACGCCTCAGACCACCACCACTGAGAACACGACATCGACCCATCCCTGAATCGGCCGAATCCCGGCTCTAACTACGTCGAACGCCTGACCGATTTGGCCCGCACAGCGGATTTCACCAAGGCCGAAACGGGCAGTACGCTGTCGTCGCTGCGCTCGTAGCTCAATTGGATAGAGCATCTGACTACGGATCAGAAGGTTGGGGGTTCGAGTCCCTCCGAGCGCGCCACATATTTCCGGGAGAAGAGATCCGGCGCCCCAAGCGCCGCAGGCCTTTACCAATCGGGGTCGGGGTTTCCTTCGTCCTACCCCGACCTGCGAGTGCCGCTGCCGCTCGCGCGTAAGGGAACACTCAATCTAAGTGGGCGTCCTACCCCGCCGCATAAGTGCCGAAATAATTTCTTCGGTATTCTTTGGTCTATGAAAAAACTGACAAAAGTTGCTCTCTCAGTTTTCGTTTTTGCTTTGTGTCTAAGTGGTTTAAGTGTGCTGAGCGCGGGAGTCTCCCAAGCACAACTTGGAACTGGAAGAATCAGCCTCAGCAGAACAGCCATCACTCTCGACGACTCACAGCAACAGAGCATCTCTTTAGATTTAGATGAGCCGATTAATTGTAATCCTTCTTCACCCTCGCCGTGCTCGGTCGTGTTGGACTTCACTTCCAGTATTCCAGCGGGTATGTCGGTGTCGCCTTCATCAATTCAATGGGCATCCAACGAATGGCTTCAGGTGAAGACGTTGACTTTGTCGGTGACTGATTTCAGTGTTTTTACATCTGGTCAGGTCGTGCATCTTGCGGCGATCGCTGCAAGTTCGTCTGAGTACTACTCCGGTTATTCTGTCGATATCGAACTAACAGTTCACGGAACCCAAACAACGTTGACAACAGCACCGCCGACAACGACAGCCACGTCGTCAGATCCTGTCGCACCAGCATTCACCGGCTAAACACGACCAAGCATCAGGTCTATCCGAGAGAGCGAAGCGGTTCCGACACGCTCACATCAGGTCATGCGCCAATTGGAACGCGGGATCTTTTCCGGGCCACATACTGCCGTCCCACAACAACACCAATGTCCCGTCATCGGTCACGCCAACTGCAATGCACCATGACTCGCTCACACGACACCGATTGCAGACGGTTGAAATTGGCACCGGGACTTGGGCTCGGGACAACAGTGACGCTGTCGATTGAAGCACCAGCCGGGGTCGTGACGGCCAACAGCCCGAAGACTGCGACAAGAACGACGGCAAGACGGGACAGCGGT
>WLMU01000090.1 GCA_009700115.1 Actinomycetota bacterium | reverse complement strand
TCACGTCTCCGCGGTGTGAGGCGCCCTCCGACGATGAAGCCGAGGGCCTGTCCCACTGTGGCTCCCACGAGCAGCAGGCCAATGGAAAGAACAAGAAGAAGTCCGTGATTTGTCGAGTCGAGTTGGTCGAGGAACCGAGGCAACAGCCATACGCAAAGAGCAAGGCCCGCCGCGAGACCGATCCACGAAACGACTCTCGTAACGAATCCCAACCGGTAGCCGCCAAGAACAGCGAGAGCGATCGCTAAAAGCAGAGCAATGTCGAGAAAACTCAATTGAGGTTCCGCCGAGGCGACATGACGAACAAGGCTTCAGCCGCCGAGCAGACGCGCATGTGTGAGGAAGCCAGTATGCGCGACCATCCGATGGTCTGGTCGAACCGCAACTCCTTCAATGTGCCAGGTTCGGTTCAGCACTTCGATGGTCTCAGGCATATCGAATGGGCTCTGTTCGAGAGCTTCTCGTAATTGCATCGCCTGCACGATGCTGGGCGTGTAGGCCAAGAGAATGCCGCCTGGGTGCATGGCTTTGGCTGCATGGGGCACCACCTGCCAAGGCTCTGGAAGATCGAGAACCACACGGTCGAGATCGGTTTCGTCGATGCCGTCGTAGCAATCGCGTAACTCGATGCGGTAGCGATCGAGCACCTCTGGGCCGAGAAACGCTTCGACGTTTTCTTTCGCCCGATCGGCGAAGTCTTCGCGCAACTCATAGCCCACGATGTCGGCGCCAGCACGCAGCATCGTCATCGAGAGAGCACCGGAGCCGATACCAGATTCCAGCACCCGGGCTCCTGGGAAGATGTCGGCGTGCATCAGTATTGGACCCAGATCTTTGGGGTAGATGACTTGAGCCCCGCGCGGCATCTTGAGAACGAAATCAGAAAGTGTCGGACGAACTGCGAGATACCCCACGTTTTTCGTCGATTGAACCGTGACTCCTTCAGGTGAATCGATGAGCGAATCATGCGGAACGAAACCCGAGTGAGAATGGAATTCTCCGGCAGGTTTCAGCGTGATCAAATAACGGCGCTTCTTGGGGTCAATAAGTAACACCCTGTCGCCGACAGCAAACGTCCGACTCATTGAACAGCTCCTAGTCGGGTAGGTCCAAGATCGACAGGCACAGCGTTGACTCCGGTTCGCTCGGGAAGTTGACCGCCAGCTCGTTCAACGAGCCGACAGAAAGCACAGGTTTCAGATGTCGTAGGAGCCCCACATGATGCGCAGGCTCCGAGGCCTTCCCGGTCGATGGAGGCTTCGGTTGCAAAGAACTCTGCCGCCCGATCAAGGAATCCAAAATAGAAGGAATGTTTGGCACCCGGTGATGCTGACTCGATCTCATTGAGGGCGCTCTTGTACCCAAGATGCTTGTTGCCAGCAGCCATAGGGCATTCGTCGATGAGATAATCGATTCCCTTCACGATGCAATACGCCGCCGTCTCGCGTTCTGCGAGCCGCACTAGCGGTTTCACCTTTCGAGGGAATCCATCTCTAGCGGGCAGCACGGGAAGCTGGCGGCCGAGGTATTCGGTATGCCAATGCAACGTGTTGCCGAAGAGAACAGCTGCTTCATCATCTAAGTTATGCCCCGTCACAAGCACGTCGTATCCGCCCTTCATCGCTTCTTCATCGAAGAGATGTCGCTTAGAGAGTCCGCATGCCGAGCACGGCACGCGCTTGGCTGCTCGAGATCCGTTGGGTATGTCGAAGCCGAAGGTCGACGGTACATCTACTTCGATCAAATGAAGAGATCGCGTCTTGGCATACGCCCTTGCATGGTCAAGAGAAGTATCGCTGTAGCTGCCGATCCCAAGACCGATATAGAGCCCGTCAACGGTGTAACCAAGATCGAGGAGAAGGTCCCAGATCGCGAGGGAATCTTTGCCGCCGGAAACAGCAACGAGAATTTTGTCCGACTTCTCGAACATTGAGAACTCGTCGATGGCCTTTCGGACTTGGCGCTGGCACTGCTCAAGGAAGTGTTCAGCGCAAAAATTCGAGTTGTGTCGGCGAATGTCGATGATGGCTGGGCCGCGACACGTAACGCATTTCATAGTGCACCTCCCGAGATCACTGGACGAATCTCAATCGAATCATCATCGGAGAGCGATTGATCCCCAGGAACAAGCTCGCCGTCGCGAACGACAAGCACAGCCTCTCTATTGAGGTCGAGACGAGCGAGGAGATTGATGATCGTGATTGGGCCCTCGATGTCGAGATCCCGCCGTGGGTTATGGAGACGAACTTTCACCCGACCATGATCGCAGGCCGAGAGCCCAAACACCTAGGCGCGACCGGAGAGCGGTTCTGGTTTGCTGCGGCTCCGCCTCTCGGCCTTCTTCGCCTTCCGGCGCTTTCGTCTCGTCGGAGCGGCTGGTTCGTGCGTGAGAACAATCGTCTCCCCCACGAGGAGCCTTCCTTTGTAGACGGTCTTCGGGTCTGGACGAAGTGCCCACTTGAGGGCTCTCAACGACCAAGCGGCGATACCAAGAAAGAGCCACACACGGCTTCCGCCGAAGAGTCCCTTGGTGAGAGCTCTTCGGCGCAGGTCGGAGAGAACGCTCATACGCGTCGGATTTCGACGAATGTCCGACGCTTACGGCCGCGTCGGCTTCCGAGCGCGAAGACAAGAACGACGACTGTCACCGCTACTGCGGCCATGGCGATGGTCGCGTAACTGCGGGTTTCAGATTCGACTCCTTCGATTTCGGTCTGGATCGAACGAAATCGCTCTTCGATGTGATCACGGGTAATCGGATCGTTGGGACTCATTTTTTACCCTTCTGAGAAGAAGTCGCTGGTCGAGTTCCAACGCCGCCCTTGCCAATCCTTGAGAGTGAGAAGGCAACAAGGCCTCCGAAGATCAACGCAACGATGATGTAAGGCACCCAAGACCAGAAGCCGGCAAAGACATCTCCTGTTTGTGTTTGCAGGGCACGCAGAGCTGAGAGACCGAGGAGGAAGACCCCCAGAGTCACCACGACCATGCCACCAACGCCGAATGCTAGATATCGAACAATGTTGCGCAAAGGATCGATTGTTTCTTGTCGGGCATAGGAAACAAGAAGATCCCAAAGGTCTTGGATGGTCTCCGTTATCGACGCTGATTTCGCCACAGTGGTTCCTTCGATGTCTCAATGCCGGGAAGGGGTGACGGCATCTCTGCTTCAGGGCTGAAGTATCTCACTCTCCGGTGGTGGGAGCGTGAACGCCGCATTAGCAAGTCTTTTCCGCTAGTTATTCGCCGGACGACTCGCGGCGGCGCATTGCTTGGATTGCATCGAGATCGGCGAGTTGGTCCTGCAGTGACTGAATCAAAAACTCGAGGCGCCCTGCAGATGTAGGGGCGCACAGACCTCTGTAGTGATCACTTGGTCCGAGAGTGGACAGAGCGAGAAGCTGGAACGAGGCGACCGATTGATCTGGATCAAGAAGTTCGATGATCTTCTGAACATCGACGACAGATCCGATTCGCCTTCTGACCTCGATGCAGAGTGATCGGGCGAGTTCAACAAGAGGGGCCGTATCCGAATCGCTGTGAGTATCTGGACAACTGACGACGACCGCTCGGGGGAATGGATCGTCGTCGAGCCATTCGTGAACTCGGAGCCGCTCAATTCCCACACCGGAGACCAGCCACCGCCCTTCGGTATCTTCTTGTGCTTCGACGATGCGGATAAGGGTTCCGATATCGCTGCGCTGATCGCCGCCGCCGACCTCGCTCCCCCGTTCGATGAGGACAGATCCGAAGAGTCGGTCGGAGGACAGACTCGTCATGATGAGAGCCCGGTATCTCGGCTCGAATACATGCAACGGCAACCCAACGCCGGGCAGAGCGACGCTCCCGAGTGGGAACATCGGAAGGACCCGCTCTCCTGCTTCTCCGGAACCAGTCATTTCACTGGCAAAGGTCCGAGCGATGAGACTTTGATTCCCTTTGCATAGGCCATGAGGCGGTCGGTAAAGCCGTCAGCAACAACAGTTGTGCGACTATCGGTCCCGTTGTGAACGAACGAAAACGTCAGCACATTCCCTTGCGGAGTGTCGGCAAAGCCACTGAGAGCATTTACCGAATTAAGGGTGCCGGTTTTGGCTCGCACTCGCCCAGTTGAGGCCGTTGCGAGCATCCGTTTACGCAGAGTGCCTGTTCGTCCCCCGACTGGTAGCGCCGCGAGATCATCCGGGTATTTCGAAAGAGCCGAGACCAGTGCGAGGCCCAGTGTGCACGCCATCCGATCACCTGGATCAAGACCGGAACCGTCAAGCATTACGAAACCGGTCAGGTCGAAACCCTGCCTAGTCAACGATTCCCGAATTGCATCAACCCCTGCGGTCGTCGTTCCTTGGCCCTTCGCTTGGTAACCGATCTCCTTAGTTACTAATTCGGCCGTCGTATTGTCCGAATCGGTAAGCATTTCGGAAAGCACCTTGGACATCGGCACAGAATCAAACGAGGCAATCTCCTTGCCGTCGGTCGGGGCCTTTCCGGTTGATGCACCCCCAGCAACCTTGATGCCGCGTGCATTCAAAACAGTGCGAAGAGTCTGCGCGAAAAGAAGTGTTGGGTCACCAGCTTTGCGGTTGGTCGTCGGATCGGAAGGTGTGTCGCTATAACCGGTCGAACCGTCGTTAACTAGGAGTGCAGAAAGAGGCGCCACGGTGCCCCCGATTTGATAGCGCGTCGGCCACGAAGCGACCCAGCGTGTTGCGTCGTATCTCGAGTCGTCACCAACGATTCCCCCAGAAATTTGCTTGACTCCTGCTTGGGCAAGAGTGTCGGCAAGCGTCGTGAAATCCTCATAGAACTGGTCTGGGTCCTCGAACACTGTCTTGTAGCCGCTTGTAGCGAGGAGTGGGTCTCCCCCACCAACAACGTAAAGATCGCCGTCGATGACACCGTTCTTGAGAACCTTGTTGGCCACAAATCGCGTTGTGAACGTGGAATCGGGGCCCAGGATGTCGAGGGCTGCGAGCGCCGTTGCCAGTTTCAGCGTTGAAGCAGGCTGTAACGCTTCTGTTTCTTTGTGGCTGAAGATCACGCGACCATCTAGCTCAACGAGGGCGCAGGTCGTCCCGACCACTTTGTTGAGGTATTGATCGAGAGACGCAACGAGCTCTGGATCACTTGCAGTTGCTTGTAGCGCACCCGGAAATCGTCGTGCAGAGAGAAGTGGCGTAGTTGGTGTCGGAGTCGTGACTGCGGAGTCGCCTTTGGCCTCTGCATTCGCACTCGAAGCGTGCGAGATCGACAGGGTGAGAGCCAGCACGCAACATGCGAGCGACTTTGCGACCAACATCACCGTCCTCCGTCGCCTGGCGTTCCCAACGAAGCAAGCCACACTTCTCGCTCATAGAGGCCGTGCAACGCGACGACTGCGCGTTCAGCGGAGGGAAAGCAATAATGCCCGGTAGAACGCACTGCTGCGACGGCAGCATTGTTGGGATCCCCAACAGCAAGTTCTGAGGCTATAAGGACGGGTTTACCAGCGGCGCTCGAGGCTGCGAGAGCAACCTCGGCGTAGCGCGAATCTTGGCGATCGTGGAACGCGACGATTCGATCCAAACCATGTCCGGGGTAGAAGGGGCCTTCACGTTCAAGTCTCCCCTGATTCGACTGGATGCCCATCCCGAGAACCAACGTCGAATCAATGTCGCCATGGCCAACAACTGCGTTGAGGACAGCCGGAACCGTGTCTTTTGTTTCGCCACCAGCAAGATCAATCGGGTTGTTGCGACTCCATCTCGGTGGCAACAGGCCATCAAGCGTGTTGCGGAGATCCGGAGGCAGTTCGACGAGATCGAGGTTTGTCGCTGAGATGGCGTCCGCTGCGAGCACGCCCCATCCTCCCACGGTCGTAACCACGGCTAACCGCGGGCCACGCGGTGCGGGAAGCGTCGCAAAGGCTGCAGCGATATCGAATGCCTCGGAGATCGAAGACGCTCTTGTGGCTCCGACCTGGCGACAGAGACCGTCGAATACGCGGTCATCGGTTGCGAGCGACCCAGTATGACTAGCGGCCGCCTTGGCTCCGAGGCCTGACGAGCCTCCTTTGAGCAGGACGACTGGCATTCGTCGACAAACATTTTCGAGTCGGTCAGCAAATTCACGACCATTAGAAATGCCTTCGACGTAAACGAGACCGACGGAAGTCTTTGGATCGTCTGCGAAATACTCGAGCATGTCGAGGATGCCGACCTGCGCAGCGTTTCCAACCGAAATCGCGCGGCTTATCCCGACGCCACTCTGCCGCGAAAGATTCATAAACGAAGAGACAAAATTGCCGGATTGACTGGCGATGCCGATGGAACCAGCTGGCGGGTATGGAGCCACGATCTGTGCGCATAGCGATGACGGCGTCGAGACAAGTCCCTGACCATTCGGTCCGACGATCATCATCTTCAGTTCATTCGCTAGTTCGACGAGTTCCCGTTGAAGTTCGAGACCGGCTTCGCCAGATTCGCCGTATCCAGCAGACGCGATGAACGCAGCCTTGATCCCGACGGCCGCTGCTTGGCGGAGAACTTCGTGGTTCGAGGCCGCTGGAGTGCAAACGAAGACGAGGTCAGCTTTCCCGTGAGGTATCTCGGTGAGGTCGGCGACTGTTGTTCGTCCGAGCACTTCTGCACGCTCACGATTCGTGGCGAACACGTCACCTTCGAACCCGCAGGAAAGGATGTTGTGGAGAGCGACGAAACCAAACTTGCCTGGGTGGGTTGACGCTCCGGCCACGACAATTCCCCGAGGATCAAAGAGGGCGCGGAAATGTTCAGACGTGATCACAGCTCGACCTCAGCGTCCTCTATCTCGATGAGAGCGTCCAGCGCGACTGGAGCACCGCCCACGATCATGACCGGGTTCAGGTCGATTGATCTAAGACCGCTGATGCTCGTTGCAGCTTCAGAGAGCGAACAAAGGAGGTCGGCCATCGCCTCGCGGTTTACGGCCGGTTCCCCTCTGAACGGTCCTAGCAAGGATCGACTGCGAAGCGAGCTCAACATGTCGAGCGCGTCGTACCGGCGAATGGGAGCGAGACGAACCGTGGCATCGGCGATTGCCTCCGCCAGCACACCACCAAGACCGAACACGATCGTCGGGCCAAAAACTGGGTCCACCGAGACACCTGCGATGAACTCTCGAAGTCCGGTCGCCATCGGAGCGACGAGTACGCCAGTCGCCTCGTCCTCAGGACGGGCGGCGCTGAGTAACTCACGACAAGCCTGTTTCACTGCGTCGACTCCGTTGACGCCTAAACGAACGAGTCCACGTTCTGATTTATGCGAGATGTTCTCTCCACATAATTTCACGGCGTACGGACCAGCCATTCGCAAAAGAGCGTCTTCGACCTGCTCGACCTCTGAGACGAGAACTTCCGGAAGGAACGGGACGCCGCAGTCGCGAAGGATCAACTTCGAATCGGATTCGGAAAGAGTTCTACTCATGGTTGAAGGGCTGCGCGAAAAAAGGCGCGCAGGTGTTCAAGTCGCTGCTCCAGTGCGTCTATCGCCAGGGGGTCTCGATCTAACAGACCCTCGATAAATGGAAGGTCGCTGAAGTAGCTGAGCAGCGCCCCATATCCAGTGAGCATTAATTGTTCAGCGTCGAATCGACGAAAGGTCCCAGCGTTCATCTCGGTCGTGAAGTATTCGACGGCGCCTTCAAAGAGCGGACGAAGGGCTACGCCTAGATCGACGCCAAGCCTCCGCCCACCGTCAAGCGCTTCTCGTCGAACGATGCGCACGAATTGGGAATTCTCCATAAAAAAACGGAAACCAGCGGTGAGAACAAGATCAACCTTTTCCCATCCTTGGACGGGAGAGTCGGTTGCCTCGTCCACTTGGATGATCCAACCGGCCAAAGCGCGATCAAAGACTTCCTTGTAGATCGCTTCTTTGGAAGGAAAATGGTGCAGAACACTCGAGCGGCGAATACCCACGGCTCCGGCTATGTCATTGAGTGAAGTGCCGTCGAAGCCGTTCTCGGCGAAGCACAGCTCCGCCTCGATGAGAATTACTTCTCGTGTGGGGGTGCTCCCTTCTCCGACGGCCATCTTTAGAGGCTAGCGGGGAGGCGTTCGGCAGAACGGTGTCTGCGATTACCGTTGCCGTCATGGAGATTCTCTCAGCACTATTTATAGAAGGAATTGAGACTCGTCAGGTCGCTGGCCCTTCAACGCGAATTGATATTACCGGCGTCCAATTCTCGGCGGCTGCCTCAGGTCCGGTCCCTGTGACCGTTGAGCCACACCTTTGTGTGATCGTCTACTGCCCCCCTGGATCCCGAGACAGCAGTGTCCTCGAGGTTGTTTACAAACGAGGAGAAGAACAACTCGCTCGCAATGTGCAACCCCTCCAAGTTGAACCGGGAAAGTTCAATTACCGACT
>WLMU01000009.1 GCA_009700115.1 Actinomycetota bacterium | reverse complement strand
TACTCAATAACAACAACGACATCGCCAGAGCCAACCGAATCGCCAACGGCGACTTTGATCTCTTTGACGGTGCCGGCCTTGTCGGCAGTGATGTTGTTTTCCATCTTCATGGCTTCGAGCACGCAGACGGTTGCGCCAGCTTCAACTTCCTGGCCAACTTCGACCAGAAGCTTGACGATGGTTCCCTGCATGGGAACAGCGACGGAACCGGAACCTGCGCCCGCTCCTGCGCCAGCACCTGCTGAACGACGGGGACGGCTTGCTCCGCCCGCAGCACCGCCGGCAACAACCGCGCCAGCCTGTGATTCAGGAACGAACACCTTCACCGAGAAGCGCTTGCCATTGACTTCAACGTCGACATCGCGCTGAACCTTTGCTTCGGTTTCGCCATCGGCGACCGTTGCGGTGCTTCCGACGCTACTGAGGTCAAGTGTGTCTTCGACCCACTTCGTGGAGTGGATGCCGTCGACGAAGTCCTGATGCTCGAGGATTGCGAGGTCGGCAGGAATGGTGGTGGCGATGCCCTCGATGCGGAACTCGTGAAGCGCGCGAAGGGTCCGTCGAATCGCGATGTCTCGATCAGCACCCCAACAGATGAGCTTGCCGACAAGGTTGTCGTAGTACTGGCTGACGGTGTCGCCTGATTCGTAGCCGCCATCCCAGCGGGTGCCGAAACCAGCCGGAGGAACCAGCGTGGTGATGTGGCCGGGGGAGGGGAGGAACTTGCCCTGAGCTGGATCTTCAGCGTTGATACGAATTTCGATTGCGTGACCACGAAGTTCGATTGATTCCTGCGTGATCGAAAGGGGGAGTCCAGATGCAACACGAATCTGTTCGGCAACAAGGTCAATGCCCGAGACCATTTCGGTAACGGGATGTTCAACCTGAAGGCGAGTGTTCATCTCGAGGAAGAAGAACTCGCCGTCTTGGAACAGGAATTCGACAGTGCCGGCGTTGACGTAACCGCAGGCCTTGGCGACCGTTACCGCGGCATCGCCCATTGCTTGACGAATTTCTGGGGGGAAGTTCGGTGCCGGGCTCTCTTCAACGAGTTTCTGATGACGACGCTGGGCCGAACAATCGCGCTCGGCGATCCAGACGCAGTTGCCATGGGTGTCGGCGATGATCTGCATTTCGATGTGGCGAGGCCATGTGAGATAGCGCTCGACGTAGCACTCGTCGCGACCAAAGCCTTTGAGTGCTTCGCTCTGGGCGGAGTCGAATGCCTCGGCCGCTTCGTCTTCGCTGCGAACAACGCGCATGCCGCGACCGCCGCCGCCGTAGGCCGCTTTAATCGCAACTGGCCAACCATGAGCTTTACCGAACGCAACTACTTCAGAAGAATCTTTGAGAAATTCAGTGGTTCCCGGAACGCCTTGCACTCCGGCAGCTTGTGCGGCGATACGACTTGAAACTTTGTCGCCCATGATTTCGATCGCACCAGGAGGCGGGCCGATAAACGTGACACCGCGTTCGGTGATGGCGCGGGCGAAGTCGGTGTTCTCTGAGAAGAAGCCATAACCAGGATGCACGCCGTCAGCACCGCTGCGCTCGATGACATCGAGGATCAATTCGGTGTTGAGGTAACTCTCCGCGGCGGTGGTGCCGCCGAGTGAGTAGGCCTCGTCAGCGAGGCGAACATGGAGGGCGTCACGGTCAAGGTCGGAGTAGACCGCCACGGTGGCGATGCCCATTTCCTGACAGGCGCGGATGACACGGACAGCGATTTCGCCGCGGTTGGCGATGAGGATCTTTTTAAGCACGCTCTATGGTGGCACGCGTGAACAGGTCCTTCGCCACTTCTGGGGTCCCGGGCACCCGATTCGCCGATGTGCGATGGGTGGCCGAGACCGGTTCTACCAATCGAGACCTCCTCGAGGCCGCCGCCGCGGGCGTTGCAGAGGGCCTGGTCCTCGTTGCTGACTACCAATCCGCGGGCAGGGGACGCCTTGATCGGGCATGGATTGCGCCTGCCGGGGCCTCGTTGCTCGTCTCGGCGCTTCTGCGGCCATCGGTGGGCCCAGACGAGCTCTTCCTTCTCACGCTGGCCTGTGGGCTCGCGGCGATCGATGCGGTGGACGAGGTCGCCGGGATTCGACCCGGTATGAAATGGCCCAACGATCTCGTCGTGGCCGAAGGGCCCCTCGCCGACCGGAAGTTGGCCGGCATCTTGGCCGAGTCCCACGTGGCCCATGGCCATGTCGAGGCTGTCGTGGTCGGGATGGGACTCAATCTCGATTGGCCGGCCGATCTTCCCGAGGAACTGTCGTTGACCGCAGCCTCGGTCAATCACCTGACCGGCAGCTCGGTTGATCGCGAAGATGTCCTTGTTGCGTGGCTTCGTCATTTCGATCGTCACCTCGTCGCGATTGGCAACGACGCTGGGCGAATCCGACTCCTTGAAGACGTACGTGCTGCTTCGTCGACGATTGGGCGCGATGTTCGCGTCGAGAGCACGAACGAATCATTCGATGGTCAGGCGGTCGGGATTGCCGACGACGGACGACTGCTCGTTGACCGAGATGGAACCATCGTTTCGGTGACAGTGGGCGACATCGTGCACGCCCGCCTGCTGTCGTGAATTGTCGCTAGGACGCAGACAAGTTCTCGATGACGTCATTCGCAGCAGCGGTCTGCTGCGAGTCTTCGGCGAATTGGAGCTTGTCCACTCGGTGCACGGGCACAACGCCCGTTATCGATGAAGTGATGAAAACCGCGGTTGCCTGTGCCAGATCAGAGGGGAACAGGTCGCGTTCGGTGGCGATGCCTTTTTCGAGAAGCACTTCTCGAATGATCCCGGGCAGACATCCGCTGTCGAGCGTTGGAGTAACGATTTGTTGGTCGATGACCAAGTAGAGATTTGACGTTGTGCATTCGCTGAGTCGACCAGTGCTGTCGAAAAGAATTGCGTTGTCGAATCCGTTGCTTCGGGCGAAACGAAGGATGGAAGCGTTCTCGCCCCAACTCGTGGACTTGAGTCCGGCGAGTGGGGATCGTTCGTTGCGGACCCACTCGACTGTGCACAGCGAAACCGATGAAGGCTTCGTCCCAAGTGGAACTGCCGTCATGACCGTCAACGGCAGGGCACCTCGTTCAAGCGCGGAAATTCCAGAGCCAGGGGTGACAGTGATGCGCACGCGAGCATCGACAAGATTGTTGGCTTCGAGAAGTTGCGACATCGCGTTGGCGAGTTGATCGTCGGTGGGCGCGTTCTCGATGAGAAGTCGGTCGATTCCACTTCGAAGACGTCGAAGATGGCGGGTGAAGAACACAGGCTTTCTGTCTCGAACTAGCAACGTGTCGAAGATGCCATCGCCGAGCAGGAATCCGTGATCGTTCGCCGAAAGCGAAGGTGTCGAACTTTCGAGGAGTTCCCCGTTCACCCAAATGACGTGGGTACTCATGCGGGTCGAGAAGAAGCGAGAGCGATGAGACGTTCTGCTTTGAGTTCGGTTTCGGCCCATTCATCATCTGCGGTGGAGTCCCACGTGATGGCGCCACCGGTGCCAAAGCACAGTCGATCTTCATGAACCCAGAAGGTGCGGATGGCAACATTCAATTCACCGATTGATCGATCGGCGTCGACCCATCCGATAGAACCGCAATAGATATTGCGGTCGACGGGCTCAAGTTCGTGAATTCTTTGAACGGCAGCGATCTTGGGGGCACCGGTCACTGAGCCCGGAGCGAAGGTTGCTTCGATGAGTTCTGGCCAGCCAACGTTTCGCCGCAATTCGCCTTCGACGGTGCTGACGAGGTGGTCAAGGCCAGGATGATGTTGACGTACGAGAAGGCTTGGAACGTGAACCGAACCGGGGTGACATACGCGACCAAAGTCGTTTCGCACGAGGTCAACGATCATGATGTTTTCGGCGTAGTCCTTCTCGCTGAAATCGCCACCCGTTGACGTGGTTCCTTTGATTGGAGCTGAGCGCACTCGGGAACCGTCGCGAGCTAAGAACAGTTCGGGTGATGCCGATGCGATTCGGAGATCGAGCGAGGGAAGTTCGATAACTGCCGAGAACGGAGCGGGGTTGGCCGCGGCAAGTTGTTCGCCCAATGCGAGCATCGAAGCTTCGGGGGGAAGAGGAGCAGACAATTGGCGAGTGAGGTTCACTTGGTAGACATCGCCGGCTGCGATGGAGTCGCGAATGTCATGAACTCGTTGAGAGAACTCGGTCCGAGAGAGCGATGATGTCCATGACTCGAGTGCCGGGCCATTCCAAGGTTGCGCAGAACGTGGAAGGGAGGCAGTTGGTCGGCGCCGCTCGAATCGCGCGCAGATGGGTTCGCCATCGAATGGCAGAACGACAGCCCACCAACCCGATGAATCGAGAGCCGCAAGATCTGAGGTGACATCGGCGAGACCAGACGCGACCATCCCTCCGACGACAGCGAGGGGTTCGATGCTTAGAGCGGTAAGAGTTGATGTGTTCACGCTCGTGTGAGCCTACGACGGTCCCTGCAGCATCGACAGGTGGGCGACGTGGGCAACGAGGCAGGCTCCGGTAGTGTTCGTCTCGTGCGTCATACCTCCCGCACGTGGCCTCAGCGGCTGCTGCTCTCACTGAATGTCTTCGTCGTATTCGCCTGCCTCATAGCGGCAGGCGGTTTGGCGTGGGCCTACAACCAGGCGAGCGCTCTTCCTCGGATCGACGTGGGTTCGTCGCTTCAGGCGGCAAGTGCTCCCGGTGAGGCAATGAACATTTTGCTGGTGGGCATTGACGATGGCATGGGGTTGGCCGAAGGCGACCCGGTGCTGCGTGGTCGGAGCAAGTCTCTCAATACCGACACGATCATGATTCTGCGTGTCGAGCCAAAAACGCAGCAGGCATCGTTGCTGTCGCTACCTCGAGATCTTTGGGTTGATATTGCTGGGGGAGGTCAAGGTCGCATTAATACGGCCGTGGCGCTCGGCGGACCTGAACGTTTGATCCAGACGATTAATCAGGATTTCGGGATTCCGATCAATCACTATGCGATGGTCGATTTCCAAGGCTTCGAAGCTTTGGTCAAAGCGGTCAACGGTGTGCCGGTGTATTTCAACTACCCATCGCGTGACCAAGCCACAGGATTGTTTCAGTATGACACCGGCTGTCAGATGCTGACTGGTGAGCAAGCGCTTGCCTTCGCTCGATCTCGGCATTTTGAAATTTCTCGCGACAACATGAGGTCGTGGCAGGAAGACCCGACAAGCGATTTCGGCCGAGTCACGCGTCAGCAGCAGTTCATTCGTGCAGCGTTAAAGAAGGCCGTCGCTCAGGGCGTGCGTAACCCTTTCATCTTGAAAGACTTCCTTGATATCGCCAAGAAAAACGTCACGCTCGATACCGAGTTCACGATTCAGCAACTCGTTGATCTTGGATCACAGTTCCGAACGTTCGATCCCGATGCTCTGGTGAGTTTCACTCCTGTCGCTACCGGAACCTTCAAAGGTGCAGCGAGTGTCCTTGAGCTGAATGTCGCCGCATCGCAGCCAATCTTCGATGTATTCCGCGGACTGCGACCGATTCCTAACCTCAATGCTGCTTCAGACACGAGTGTGCAGGCGACACCAACCACGGCAGCGACATCGTCAAGTTCCAGCGCAGCAACTGCGTCAACATTTGGAACGACGACCACGACAGGAGCCGTCACAACAACAACGTTGAGTGAATTCATTCCTCGCGTGCCCGACGGTCAAACCTGCGGCTAAGTCGCTAGGGAAGGTCTCGATCAGAGTTCGTGGGATCGGGACTGAAGGAGCGCCCTCAAACCGGGCGGGCTTCGGCCTCGACGCGATGAGTCAGATACCAGTCGAGGGTTTTCTTCAAACCTTCGTCGAACGTCGTACCGGCGGTGAATCCGAATTCCTTGCGCGCTCGCGAACCGTCGACACCTCGGCGAGGTTGACCGTCTGGCTTGGTGGTATCCCAACGGACTTCGCCTTGGAATCCGACAAGTTTCACAATGATCTCTACGAGCTCTCGGATGGGCAGTTCTCGATCGGCGCCGAGGTTGACCGGCTGGTCGCTGTTGTAAAACTCCGAGGCGAGCACGATCCCTTCCGCAGCATCATCGACAAAGAGGAATTCACGGCTCGCTGACCCAGTTCCCCAAACCTCGAGAAAATCGGCATGTGATTCTTTGGCGTCGACGGCCTTTTTGATCAGCGCTGGGATCACGTGTGAAACCGCCGGGTGAAACTTGTCGCGCGGACCGTAAAGATTTGTAGGCATGAGATAAATAGCGTCTTGGCCGTATTGCGCTCGGTTCGCTTGAACTTGAACAAGTTGAGCGAGTTTGGCAATTCCGTAGGGTGCGTTCGTTTCCTCGGGATACCCCTGCCAAAGCGATTCCTCGGCAAAGGGAACTGGCGTGAACTTTGGATAGGAACAGATCGTTCCGACAATCACGGTTTTCGGGGTGTTCTGGAGGTGCGCTTCGTCGAGGACGTAAGTGCCCATGAGGAGATTGTCGAGATAGAGCTCGGCCGGTCGCTCCATGTTGGCTCCGATGCCTCCAACGCGAGCCGCGAGATGAAGAACGAGATCTGGTTGCGTGTCGGCGAACATCTGCGTGACGGCCAGGCGATCGCGGAGGTCATACTCAGAGCTCGAGGGAGCGAAGAGCGCCTTGGCGCCTCGTGCTTGCACCCGTTCGACGACCGCTTGGCCGAGAAACCCACGTCCGCCGGTAATCAGGACCTTTCGGTCGTTCCAGAAGGCGCTGTTGGGTGCAAACTCCATGGCGTTACCCTACCGACCGCCAGAGCTTGGCTGGGCTGCTTTGAGGGCGATGCCGGGACGGTTGTCAGCTCCGTGGGAGACTTGACCGCCCATGGAGCGATGTCGTCGGGTGGCAATCACCCTCGAGCAGTGTTGGCACGCCGTTCCTGGCGGCACGGCTCGCGCCGCCCTTGGGAGCGTCAGTGCCCTTCAGCGCTTCACTGATCTCGACCTTGTTGGGGTGAGCGCTCGGCACCGGGAACTTCCAGATGCACCATGGGTTCCTACGATTCCGGTAGAGCAACTTCGCCTTCCCCGAATAGCGATGTACGAGGCATGGCATCGACTTCGTCACCCCTCGGTAGAACGAGCAACTGGTCCCGTCGACATCATTCACGCAACCGGCATGGCGATGCCCCCGCCGAGTGTGCCGATTGTGGCCACCGTGCACGACCTTGCGTTCCTTCGTGACCCGTCACAGTTCACACGTCGCGGAGTGTCGTTCTTTCATCGAGCGATTGATCTCGCCAAGCGTGATGCTCAAATCATTGTTTGTCCCTCTCAAGCGACCATCGATGAATGCGTTGCTCACGGTTTTGATAACTCTCAACTTCGACTTGTGCCGTGGGGAATCGATCCTGTGACGGTTGATCAATCCATGATTGACGCCATGCGAGCGCGTTTCGGACTTCAAGGCCGGTATGTGTTGTGGGCCGGAACGATAGAACCGCGCAAAAATCTTCCTGTTCTTCTTGATGCGTTCGAGGGAATCAAAGATCGCGGGGTGACGCTCGTTCTCGCCGGGCCCAAGGGCTGGAATGAGCAATTGGATCAACAGCTTTCTCGCCTTCGCTCGCGGGTGCTTCAAGTCGGTTTTGTCGAGCCCGAGACTCTCGCCGCGTTGCAAACCGATGCTGACCTCTTCTGTTTTCCGTCTCGTCAGGAAGGATTTGGCCTTCCAGTCTTAGAGGCGATGGCTCAGGGGACCGCTGTGATTACGTCATCGGGTACGTCAACTGAAGAAGTCGTGGGTGACTGCGGGGTCGTCGTCGATCCCTCCGATGTCGAAACGCTTCGATCAGAAATCGATCGGCTTCTCGCTGATAACGCTGAACGAGCACGACTCGGTAACGCTGGGTTTGAGCGCGCTGTGTCGGTCTTCACGTGGGAAACGACTGCACGCAAGCTTGAACAGGCCTACAACGAGGCGCTGTCGTGAGTGATCGGGCAGTGCGGCGCGTCGGGGTGAATCTGCTTTGGCTGGTTCCTGGCGAAGTTGGCGGAAGCGAGGAATACACAGTTCGGCTACTGCGTGAACTCGCTGAACTGCATCCGGACGATGTGGAAGTGATTCTCTATGTAAACCGTCAGTTCAGTGCGGCGCACCCTGACCTTGTTTCGAGATTCACCACCCGCGTTGCTCCCGTCTCCGGATCGTCGAGGATTCTCCGAGTGCTTGCCGAGTCGACATGGCTGGCCGTTCGGTCTCGAAGTGATCGATGCGCCATCGTTCACCACGGGGGCGGAACGATGCCCTCGTTCCGACTCACGCCCGGTGTCGTTACGATGCATGACCTTCAGCCATTGGCGAATCCAGATCGGTTTGGATTCGTTAAAGGCGCCTATATCCGTTTTATTGCTCCGCGATCTGTGCGTCGAGCGAGAACGGTTGTGAGCCTTTCGGAATTTGTCGCCAATGATGTCGTCAACCGGATCGGAATTGAGCGCGAGCGAATCCGGATTATTCCCTGCGGTGTCAATGAGCCCGAGGTTGCATTCGATCACGATCGTCTCGCCCATTTGCTTTCGAGTTTGGACCTCTCCAATCGCCTCTTCATCCTCTATCCGGCGATCACCTACCCGCACAAGAATCACGAAACTCTGGTTGCTGCGTTCGCCCAAATGGTGAGCACTCGCCCAGAACTGCGACTTGTCTTCACAGGTGGAAGTGGTTCAAGCGATCGAACAGTCACTGCGGCAATCGATGCCTATGGGCTTACGAACTGCGTTGTGCGTACTGGGCGAATACCTGAAGCCGACCTTGACTTGCTCTATCGGGCGGCAACGGTCATGGCGTTTCCATCCCTCTATGAAGGATTTGGGATTCCCGTGCTCGAAGCGATGTCACGTGGTTGTCCTGTTGTGGCAAGTGATGTTGGTGCTCTGCCTGAGGTCATCAGTGGAGCGGGGGAGTTAGTCGATCCCTTGAATGTTGCCGGATGGGCCAACGCACTTGGTGATCTCGTCGATGATCCTGCACGGCGTACGGTTCTCGTTCGTCTGGGATTCGATCGGGCCAAGCACTTCGATTGGTCGACTCCTGCCCAGAGCCTCCTTTCCCTCTACCGGGAGACCCGGTGAACCTTCTCGTCATCTGTCCACATTTCGATCCCGATGTCGCCCCGACTGGGGTCGTTATGTCTCGGATCGCGCATGAACTGATCGCTCGCGGCAACCGACTGCACGTTGTGACTGCGTTGCCTTGGTATCAACATCACGCAATCGATGCGGGATGGGACGGCCAACTGGTGCGAACCGAGCGAACCGACTGGGGTCGCATCAGCCGGGTTCATCCATTTCCTACTGACAAACGAAACATTCCGGCGCGTGCTCTCGCGTTCGGAGGATTCACTGCGCTTGCAACACTCGTAGGAACGTTTGGGCGAGTTCGCCCCGACGCCGTCCTCGCTATGTCGCCGCCTTTGACGCTCGGGTTAGCCGGAAGATTCGCGGCAACGGCGCGCCGGGCCCCCTTGGTCTTCAACATCCAAGATGTCTTTCCCGATGTGGCGATCGAGTTGGGGCTTCTCTCTGGGGATCGAGTGATTCGAGGAGCTCGAGCGCTTGAACGGGTGAGCTATCGAATGTCAGATGCAGTAACGGTGCTTTCCGATGACCTTGCCGAAAATGTTCGCTCAAAAATCACCATCGGCCTTCAAGGCGAGCGGGCGCAGTTGCAAGCGCAGAAGGTCCGTGTCATCCCCAACTTCGTCGATACCAATGCGATTCGGCCGGCGGCACGAGAAAATTCTTATCGCGAGCAGTACGGACTCATCGGAAAAAAAGTCGTGATGTACGCGGGAAATGTCGGTTTCTCTCAGTCGCTCGATCTCGTTCTCGATGCAGCTCGCTCGTTTGAAGTGAGCCGACCCGATGTTGTCTTTGTAATCAACGGGGGCGGTTCCGCTAGGCCGGACCTTGAACGCGACGCAGCACAACTTCCGAATGTGCGTTTCATCGACATGCAACCGATCGAGCGACTGCCAGAGGTACTTGCTGCCGGCGATATTCACGTCGTGCCACTGCGGGCGGGGTTGGCGTGGTCGAGCGTGCCGTCGAAGTTGTATTCGATACTTGCCGCCGGGCGGCCAATTGTTGCGAGTGTCGATTCGGGTACGGAAGTGGAGCGCACGCTGGAACGCGCTGGTGCGGGAATCGCCGTTCCGCCCGATGATCCGCGAGCATTTGCGGCCGCACTAGGTGAACTCATTGATAATTCGGATCGAGCCGACAACATGGGTGCGTCGGGTCGGCTCTTTGTTGAGCGCTGGGCCTCTCCCGCAGCGGTGGCAGAGTCGTATGAAAATCTCTTTGCTGAACTGATTGGACGCGGGAAATCCGGTCGCTGAAAGGGTTCTGGCGAGTAGGGCGAGCAGCGACCGCTAACATCATCGACCTATGGGTAAAGCATCTCAGGCGAAGAAGGCAGCCCGATTGGCTCGCGAGAGTGGCCAGGTCGAGCAGCGCCCAAAGCGTCGCTTGGCGTTTCCCCTCACAATTGCCGCTGCGGTCATTATTGGAATCGTCATGGTTGTTATCGCCCGACAGCCAGCAAGTACTCCCAATCTGACAATTGATCCGACCACCGTCACGCTCGACCCGAATTCGATCACCGCTGATACTTCTGCGACAACGATTCCTGCTGGCGGTACAGATGCAGTCCCGACCACTCTTGCGGCGGGCCAGTGAGGGCTGTCGTTCTTGTAGGCGGGTTCGGCACGCGTTTGCGTCCACTCACGAATGATGTGCCGAAGCAGATGCTCCCAATCGTGGGTGTACCCATGATTGAACGAGTAGTGGCCACTCTCGGCTCCCACGGGGTAACTGAAGCGGTGCTTTCGCTTGGGTATCGACCCGACGCATTTTCTGACGCTTACCCAGACGGCATCTGCGCTGGAGTAGTGCTCCACTACGCCGTGGAGCCCGACCCTCTCGACACTGCAGGGGCAGTTCGCTACGCAGCGCTTTCTGCCGGGATTGACGACACCTTCATTGTCGTCAATGGCGATGTTCTCACCGACCTCGACGTCACTGAGCTGTGGAACTTTCACAAGAGCCATGGCGCCGAAGGCACCATTGCCCTGACCCCAGTTGAAGATCCGTCCCGATACGGCGTCGTCCCGATCGATGACGATGGACGAGTCGTCGAGTTTGTCGAGAAACCAGCCCCTGGAACCGCTCCGACGAACTGGATCAATGCCGGTACGTACGTTCTTGAACCTTCTGTTCTCGATCGCATCGCTGCTGATCGAAAAGTTTCGATAGAACGCGAAACATTTCCATCGATGGTCGCAGATGAGAGCCTGTATGCCCTTCACAGTGACGCCTACTGGATCGATGCGGGCACTCCTGCCGCGTACTTGCGAGCGCAACTCGACCTCATCGATGGCACTCGCTCCAATGAAGATGCTCTCAGACCTTCCGATGAAGTCGATACTTCTGCCATTGTCGAAAATTCCGTCCTTGGCGCCGATGTTGTGATTGGCAATGGCGCAGTTGTGCGGAACTCTGTGCTCATGGACGGTGTAACGATCGGGCCCGGAGTCCGAATCCATGACTCCATCATTGCCACCGGTGCTCGCATCGGACCCGACTCACACATCAGCGAGATCTCTGTAGTTGGCATGGGCGTTCAACTCCCAGCCCACTCAGAACTTGTCGGTGCTCGAATTCCTGAAAGCGATTGACCATGCGCGCAGTAGTCACTGGAGGAGCCGGGTTTATCGGCTCGACATTGGTCGACCGCCTTTTGGCTGAAGGCCATACCGTTTCTGTGTTCGACAATCTCGCCACTGGGCGCTTATCCAACCTCGTGAACGCTCAGGCCACCGGCCAACGGTTCTCCTTCGTTGAGATCGATGTTCGCTCGTCAGAGATTCCTGCGGCGCTCGCATCGGCCGAACCAGAAGTCGTCTTCCACCTTGCCGCCCAGGCGGATGTTCGTGTTTCTGTAGAGCGGCCACTCTTCGACGCCGAAGTGAATGTTTTAGGTGGTCTTAACGTGATCGAGGGTGCACGTCTAGCGGGTGCACGCAAAGTCGTTGTTGCTTCAAGTGGCGGAACGATTTACGGCGATCCGGCTCCCGAGGATCTGCCAGTCGATGAACAGCACTCTCAACATCCGATTTCTCCCTACGGTGTCGCCAAGAAAGTCATCGACGATTATCTGCACGCGTTTCAGTTCCTTCACGGATTGAACTATGCGGCACTTGCGTTGGCCAATGTCTATGGGCCACGTCAAGACCCGCACGGCGAGGCCGGAGTTGTTGCGATCTTTGCCGGTCGTCTTCTGAGCGGAGAGGGATGTCGAATATTTGGAGATGGTGAACAGACTCGCGACTTCGTCTTTGTCGATGATGTTGTCGATGCATTTGTTCGTGCGGCTGATAGTGGCGACGGAGTCCTCTGCAACATCGGAACCGGAGTTGAAACCTCGGTCAACAAGCTTTATCGGGCGATGGCCGCTGCGGCCGGAAGCGATAGCGAGCCTGTCTATGAGCCGGCTCGTGTTGGCGAGCTCGCTCGTTCTGCCCTGAATCCAGGCTTTGCTGCACAGACACTTGGCTGGAGTCCACGGACGTCACTTGCTGATGGTGCGGTCGCCACTCTTGACTGGTTCCGCGCCCGAGCGACGGATTAGCTCTTCAACGCTTTCCAAGCGTTGCGTAACTTCCGCTCGATCCTGAATGGCAGCATTGATCGAAATCGGTTGAGTTCCTCGTTCGCCTCGTGCAGTTGAAGCCTGTAGGTCTCCGCTCGCGGTTCCCACTCTCCGAAGAGCGAGTTTCGGCTGCGATTGCGGGAGAGATCGATTACGAGGTCTGTGTCTCGCGGATCGAACGAGGCCACGATGAGCCCATCGCCGCTGAACGATTCGGAGATCGTGTGTTCAGCAATGATGTGAGCACCTGACCACAACAAGATGTCAAGAACCTGTTGATGGGTGGTAGCGCTTCCGGTTATCGAAAGATCATGGGTGCTCACAACGAGGAACCGGACAGCGCCACTGCGGAGTCGTTCGCTTGCGCCGAGGAGCAATGGGACTTCGCCGCCTTGAATGTCGGAAAGAAGAATGTCGGCGCGGTCAAGCCCACAGGTCAATAGAAGTGAATCAAGGTCGTGCGAAGGAAGGTCAACGGGATTTGGATTGGTCTCGGTGACGAAACCACTTACTGACCCGCCGCCGGCACCGATTGCTGCGTTGATGAATGTTCCAGTGCGGTTATTGATCGCGAAGTTTCGTTGTCCAACTTGGAGGTGATGAGTGTCAGGTTCGAGGCAGATCGAAGTGCCGCCGGGAAATTCATTGAGGAACCAGAGGCTGTAGTACGCCCAAAAACTTCCGAGTTCGATCATTACTGGAGTCTGGCTAGCGGGAAGAGTCTCGGCTATGCGCTTCAGAATTGCTGCGAAGACGACTTCTTCTTGGGGCTCATGTATGCCCCGAAGGCAGCGGATGATTTCGCTTGTAATCGTTCCGTAGTAGCAGCCATCTTCTACCAGCACCCCGTTGTGCATGACCTGTACGCGACCGCTTGGGTGGTCGATGACTTCGCCCGCATTTGGGACGCGGGGAAGATTGTCAGCATCAGTGCATGAAACGGTCATCGCTACGCGCGACTGAAACGCGAGCGGGACCTTGGTGAAATCTGGAACCAGTCCGTTGGGTCGCGCCGAGGCTTGCGCTACTGATGCTGGTGGACCTGGAGCAGGAGGTGGCGGGTTATCTACGGGAGGGATCATTGAAACTGTCATTTCGGTGTTGGCGCATGCGGACTAGCGGAAGAGGTCCTCTTTTGGCGAACGGACTATTTCATCGGCGACGCTTCCATCTCGAAGCCACGAAGCGTCGACACCGCGGATGACGGCGACGGGGATATTTGTGGACTTACCCATCACAAGTTCGGCCGCAGCAGCCAGTTCATCGACGATTGCAACTTCGGTGACCTGCATTTCGCGACCGAGTGCATCGGGGGTTCCTCGCAGGTCGACGACACCCGCTACGCCGGCGCAGCCGATGGCCACGTCGGTAACTCCGCGTCGCCAGGCGCGTCCAAAGGTGTCAGAAATGATGACGGCGACGTCGACACCAAATCGGTGGCGAAGGCCATCGCGGATGCGACGAGCAGATCGATCGGAATCTATGGGGAGAAGAGCCGCCCAACCGCGTTCCACATTCGAGAGGTCGATGCCTGCGTTAGCGCAAACAAATCCGTGTTCAGTTTCACTAATGATCAGGTCGCCTCGGCGCCGGAGAATTCGCACCGACTCACGTTCAACGAGAGGCTTGTGACTGAGAGGATTATTGGGGTCGATGGCAACAAGGCGATCCTCGGCCTTCGAAACGATTTTTTGGGTGACAACAACGACGTCACCGTCTGCGAGGTTCGTGTCAGTCGAACCCGCAGCAGCCGCTGCAATCACAGAAGCGAGGTCGTCGCCGACGACGATTTCCCCGATGCCTTCAATGCCGAAGATCTCCATGCGACTCATGAGTTTCCTCCAGCTAGAACTGCATGTGCGAGTGATTCGGAAACACCGGGCTTGCTCATAACGGTTTCGGCGACGATGCAGCGCAATCCAAAACGTTCGACGGCGCTTTTGTGCTGGGAATCCTGGGTATCTATGACAAGCGTGCTGACGAATTCTTTGTAGAGACCAGCGACGCCAAGGACGGACGCATCGTGGCCAAGTTCAGACATCATTCGATCGGCGGGCCCCTTGAGGGCGGCGCCAGCAATGATTGGAGAGACCGCCGTGACTGCGTTACGTCGAGAGATAAGCGCGTCGCGTATTCCGGGAATGGCAAGAACTGGGGCAATGGACACGATCGGATTCGATGGTGCAATAACGATGAGGTCAGCCTCGTTGATTGCGTCGATCACGCCGGTTGCCGGCGAACAAGACTCGGCCCCGTCGAAACGCACCGCCGAGACCGGAACGGAATGGTGTCGTTGAACGAAGTACTCCTGAAAGCTGATTTCGGTGCCGGCGGTGAGACCTTTGAAATCGGTGCTCGATGGATCATCAGCAGCCAATGTGACCATTGTGCGAAGACGGTCGCAGGTAGCAGGAAGCACGTTGAGCTCAAGACCCCAAGCAGCAACGATTTCGGCAGTGACCGTTGTGAGGTCGGCTCCTTCAGAAATTCGTTGGGTTCGGTAAAGGTGAGTGCCTAGATCGCGATCTCCGAGGCCGAACCAGCTAACGCCGCCGTACTGCTCGAGCATCGAACGGGCTTGCCAGGATTCGTTGACGAGTCCCCATCCGGTCTCCGGGTTGATTGCATCGGCCAGCGTGTAGGTGACGGTGTCGAGATCGGGAGAAATATGAAGTCCGTGAAGTTCAAGATCGTCGCCGACATTGACGATTGCTGTGACTTCTGAAGAGTCGATGACCTGCAGCAGCGCTCGCAACATGCGAGCAGCGCCAACGCCGCCGGCGATGACGGTGATCACGGCAGTCAGGCGTTATCGCGCTGTTGGCGAGCGACGTTTTCGAGATCAGCATCAACCATCATGTGGACGAGTTCTGCAAAAGACGTTTTTGCGGTCCAATCGAGAACCTCTCGTGCCCGTGTTGCATCTCCGACGAGGAGTTCAACTTCGGCTGGTCGGAAGAAGCGTTCATCGATGACGACGTGATCTTCCCAATTAAGGCCCACTCGACCAAACGCCAGTTCGCAGAATTCGCGAACGGAGTGCGTTTCATCGGTTGAAACGACGAAGTCGCTTGGTTCGTCCTGTTGGAGCATGCGCCACATGGCATCGACGTAGTCCCCAGCGAATCCCCAGTCACGCTGAGCATCGAGATTGCCGAGGCGAATTTCGGTATCGAGCCCAAGCTTGATTCGAGCGACGCCATTAGCGATCTTGCGGGTTACGAACTCGAGGCCGCGGCGTGGGCTCTCATGATTGAAAAGAATTCCGGAGCTCGCGTGCATTCCGTAACTCTCTCGGTAATTGACAGTGATCCAATGTCCGTAGAGTTTCGCAACGCCATAGGGGCTGCGCGGATAGAACGGCGTCGATTCCTTCTGGGGAACTTCGACAACCTTTCCGAACATCTCAGATGAACTCGCTTGATAGAACCGCACTTCGTGGTCGGCAAGTCGAATGGCGTCAAGGAGTCGAGTGACGCCGAGCGCAGTCGTTTCGCCTGTGAGTACAGGTTGGCTAAATGAGGTCTGCACAAACGATTGTGCAGCCAGGTTGTAGACCTCGTCGGGGCGATGGTTGCGCAGGATGTGGATCATCGAGACCTCGTCGAGGAGATCGCCGGGAACGAGTTCGACATCGTCCTGCAAATGACCGATGCGTTCGAAATTCAGCGTCGAGCTCCGGCGAACCATGCCAATGACGTCGTAACCCTTGTCGAGGAGCAGTTCGGCGAGATAGGAGCCGTCCTGGCCGGTGATTCCAGTGATGAGTGCTCGTTTGGTCATTGTGGGATTCCGCTCGGGGATGGGGGCTTCGCCCGTGGTCAGGAGATTGTACGGCTCTGACGGTCAACCAGAATGGACAGAGCCCGTTCGCAGTCATTTCCCGTTGGCTAACTCACGTTGCTCGTCAAGAATGTCTTGCAGTGTCGAGTCGAGTGAAATCTCGGGGGACCATCCGGTGGCGGCATGCACTCGGCTTGGATCACCGCGCAGGATTGGGGTTTCAACGGGTCGTTGAAGCTCAGGGTCGGCCTCGAGTGACATTGGCACAGTTGCCAGGGCTACGAGTCGGTTCGCAAGTTCACCAATGGTGAGGTCGCGTCCAGAGCAAACGTTGTACGCCTCGCCTGGTTCGCCGTTACGTATGAGAAGTCGATACGCGCGCACGACGTCGCGAACATCAGTGAGGTCTCGTCGGGGGGTGAGATTGCCGACAGGGAGAGCAGTGATGCCGTCGCGTTCATTGAGCGCAATCCGCTCGGCGATTGCAGGGGCAACGAATTTCGTGGTTTGCCCTGGGCCGAGATGATTGAACGCACGGACTCGAATGGTTTCGAGTCCGTGCCCTAACCATGCCTGCAAAGCGAGTTGGTCGGCAGCAACCTTGCTAGCGGCATAGGGGGTCACGGGGCGAAATGGTGTGGATTCATCGATCGGAAGTTCTTCGGGAGTGACACGTCCGTACACGTCGGCGCTGCTAACGGCGAGCACACGAGGCGATCCATTGTCGATGCATGCACGCAGAACGTTGAGCGTACCTTCGCCGTTGACTCGGAATGCATCGAGCGGAAACTCCCACGACGCACCAACATCGCTCCAACCTCCGAGGTGATACACGACGTCGGGTCGAATGTCGGCCACGAGCTCGCTTACTCCGGTGGGGTCGAGGAGATCTGGTCCGTCGGCGCGATCAACGCCGATCACGGTGTCGCCCTCGCTGAGGAGGTGAGCGCAAAGGTGTTGCCCAACAAATCCTGCCGCACCCGTTACAAGAGCCCTCATAAGGTCACCTTAGGCCCGTGCCGCGCACGCAAGTTCGAACAGCGCAACGAGTTCATCAGTGGATCGATCCCACGAGAAGTGCGTGAGCCGTTCATCTCCCGCTGTTACCAACGAGCGGGCAATGGCCTGATCATCGAGGACGGTTTCGATTGCTATCACCAAAGTGTCGACGTCTCCTGGCTCGGCCCACTCGGCTGCAGCGCCGAGAACTTCAGGAAGGGACCCAGTTCGGGTGGCGATCACCGGCACGCCAGCGGCCATTGCTTCGAGTGGCGGAATGCCAAATCCCTCAAGCAACGATGGATAAACGAATGCTTGCGTGCCAGCAAGGAGATCGTCGCGGTCAGCGTCGGTGAGCCAACCCGTTCTGCGAATTCGAGAGCGATACGGCGATGCACCAATGACATCGCTGACAGCATCGACGCCCCAGCCATCGGGGCCAGCGACGACGAGGTGCAGGTTTGGTCGTCGAGGTGCGATCACGTTGAAGGCGCGAACGAGTGACGGGATGTCTTTGCGTGGTTCGATGGTTCCGAGCGAGAGCAAGTACTCATCGACGCCAGCAAAAAGACGACCTCGCGCGGCTCGTTCACTTCTGGTTGCCGAACTGAGTCGTTCCGGGCCTCCAAGGTGAATCGCTCGAACGCGATGAGGATCGACCTGAAGCGTCTCGACCACGTCGTCGGCGACTGCTTGAGACGGGGTATTGATCCATGCTCCATCGAGAATTTCTCGACGCAAGAGAGACGGCATTTGTTGGACATCTCGTGTGCACATTTCGGGGAAGTGCACTGCGGTGAGGTCGTGGACCATCACGACACGCGCAGCATTCTTTGTTGGGGGCACGACGTAATTTGGGCCCCAAACGAGATCGATGTCGCCGGTCCACCACTCAATCGGAGGCCATGGACCCCGACGCCACAGTGCACGGAGTGGGCGAGCGACCATGGGGCGTCGGTGTGCTTCGACACCTTCTGGGAGTTCGTCCAGCATCGGCCCGGCGCCCCGACGCGAAACAGCGAACGCGGAAACCTCAAAGTTGGGCCGAGCGAGTCGGTGGAGATAGGTGCGAGTGACGCCGCCAATTCCGGTTCGGTGGCCGATCAGCGAGGTCGCGTCGACGGCGATGCGCACGTTAGCGGGGTCCAAATTTTGCGAAGAGGGTGGAGACGGTGTTGACGGCATCGGTCATTCGTTTTTCGCAGTCAGCAGGGGAGGGGAACGAAGCGCCCGTTGAGCGTTCCCACTCTCGTCGCTGAATCTGAAATCGTTGGAACCCAAGTATTCCAAGCCCTATGCCGACGCTCAGCGCCTCGTGGGCGGCTCGTCGAAGCGGGTCTACTCGTTCATTTTCCACAACGGTAAGCGTAGACGGGGGTCAGCGGGATCAGACAGTGGGAGGACTACCCTCGGAGACCGTCGTGACTGTTTCTGAACCCCCCTCCGCCCCCGATCATGGGCCGGGCCCGACTCCGCACCCTCCCGATGTGGGTTCGGCCGGTCCGACAGCCGATGACGGGTCCGAATCGATTTTCGACGAGTTATTCGCGGCCCTAAGTGCCCGCTCGGCTGCCGAGCGTGAAATCAACACACCGGCGGCATCGTACGAGGCACTTTTCGAGGCCGATGAAACCGAAGGACCAGCGCCTGCCGTAGTTGCAGTCCTCGTCGCCCATGATCCTGGCGAATGGTTTGAGGAAACGCTGGCCAGCCTCCGGGCGCAGGACTACACCGCACTTTCCGTTCTTGTAGTCGATGCAGCGAGCGCCGACGGTAGCGCCCTTCGTGATCGAGTCGGCGCCGTACTGCCCGATGCCCACCTTCGCCGGCTCGAGAAAAACGACGGTTTCGCCACGACCGCGAATGAAGCCCTCCAATCGGTGCAGGGCGCTGCGTTCTACCTGTTCTGTCACGACGACATCAGACTCGAGCCTGATGCAGTTCGACTTCTCGTCGAAGAAGCATTTCGTTCGAACGCAGGAATCGTGGGACCGAAACTCGTCGATTGGAATGACTCTCGACGCCTGTTGTCGGTGGGCATGGGCGCTGACCGATTTGGTCATTCCGCTCCGTATGTCGAACGTGGTGATCTTGATCAAGAGCAGCACGATGCCGTGCGAGACGTTTTTTTCATCCCGGGTGCGGTCACGTTGGTTCGTGCCGACCTCTTCGAGGCGCTGGGTGGCTATGACGCTGCGATCACCTTCCATGGCGAGGACCTCGAACTTTGTTGGAGAGCTCATGTCGCTGGGGCCCGAGTCATTGTTGCTCCCGCAGCTCGCGTTGCTCACTTAGAAGCTCTCGGAATTCGTCGTCCAGCCGATGATCGACGTCGACTGCAAGCTCGCCATCGATTGCGGGCCATGCGCAACTCAGATTCGTTCGGCACTCGATTGCGAGCGACGCCTGAAGCGTTCGCTCTTTCACTCATGGAGATTCTGCAAGCAGTTGTGCTTGGCCATTTCCGTCGAGTCAGAGATATGTGGTCCGCATGGACATGGAATTGGCGCAATTCCTCAAGCGCACGCGATCGCCGAACGTCACTAGCGGCAATTCGTCGCGTTCCCGATAGCGAAGTCCATGCGTTCCAATCTCGCGGTAGCGCTCGACTGACAGGCTTCATGCGTCATCGAATAGCGCGCTCCGAGGCTGCAGCTGGTGGTCGAGAACTGATGTCGAACTTGCGCGATGCTCGCTCGGCAACTCCATTTGTCGTATGGGCATTGATGCTTGTGTTTTTGGTTGCAGGCGGCCGCGAACTGATTCTTCATGGCGTTCCCGCGGTTGGCGATTTCGTGCGGTTGCTTTCGCCTAGCCAGATGCTTGAGCGTTGGACCAGCGGTTACCAATCTGTAGGACTTGGCTCAAGCGCTCCAGCCCCGACGGGCTTCGGGATACTTGGTGCGCTCGGCTATCTCGTGCTGGGAGCTGTCGGACTCTTGCGCGGCGTTCTCATTCTCGGCCTCTGGCCCTTAGGCGTCCTCGGGATGTGGAGGCTCACCCGGCCGGTGACATCGCAACGAGCGCGGCTTCTTAGCGCGGTCGTGTATCTCATCGTTCCTGTTGCCGCGAATGCTATGGCGCAGGGGCAGTGGGGGACTCTGGCTCTCTATGCATTGCTTCCGTGGGTTATCGCTCAACTCGCTGCAGCCAGCGAACTTGCTCCTTTCGGTCGCAAAGGAGATGAACCAGGGCCGGGAGTTCGCCATCGACCGCTCGGGCATCGTCTTGTTCTCGTAGGTTTCATCGTCGCGCTGGGCGCAATCATTGATCCGGCCATCATTGTTGTTGTCTCCGGCGCTGCGCTTGTGTTTGCTCTTGGTGGCTGGGTCGCTGGCCAGTTTGTCGGAAGCGGTCGAATCATCTTCGTGGGCATCGGCGGTTCTGTCTTCGCACTCGTTCTGCATCTGCCTTGGAGTCTTGGCTTCCTGAACGGATGGGATGCCATCGTTGGGGTGTCATCGAACGGTGGATTTTCTCTGCGACTCGGCGATGTCTTGCGTTTTGGGACCGGACCATTCGGAACGGGAATCGTCGGTTGGTTTCTGCTTATTACTGCGCTGTTGCCATTGTTCATCGGTCGCCGTTGGCGACTTACGTGGGCAGTTCGCGGATGGGTGCTTGCGATCACTGGATTCGGACTCGCGTGGGCCTTCGGCCAAGGCTGGTTGACCTCGGTTCTGCCCGGCCCATCCATGCTTCTCGTTCCGGCAGCGCTCGGTGTTGCCCTCGCCGCTGGTCTCGGGATGGCTGCATTCGAGATTGACCTTCCCGACTATCACTTTGGATGGCGACAGATCGTTTCACTCTTCGCTGCACTGGCGTTTATTGGTGCGCTCGGACCCGCATTGCTTTCATCGTTCTCCGGACGTTGGGATCTACCGCGCGGCGATTTCAATCGCTCTCTTTCTTTCCTTGGCGACGGAACTACCGATGGCGCGTATCGGGTTCTTTGGCTCGGAGATGCATCAGCACTTCCGCTCCAAGGCTGGAATCTCGATGCTCCCGCAGTCGACAACCTCGGACCGAACAGAACACTTGCGTTTGCATCAACGGTCGCAGGAACGCCGTCTATTGCTGAGCAATGGCCTGGCTCGGATTCGGGGGCAACAAGCAATCTTGCGCGTGCTTTGCAAACGGCATCGAATGGAGGAACTGCTCGCCTTGGCGCTCTGCTGTCTCCAATGGCTGTTCGTTACGTGGTCGTTACCGTTGCGCCTGCACCCGATCCGTATGCGCGTTCACGTGCGTCTGTTCCCGCCGACTTACTTTCAGTGCTCGACGCGCAACTTGACCTTGCATCAATCACGGTAAACCCGGGGGTTCGTGTCTATCGAAACTCAGCATGGGCGCCCGGAGTAGCGCTTCTGCCGAGTGGTTCGCAGCTCCCCAACGGGGGATCATCGCTGGCTGATCGAACCGATCCTGCACTGCAAAAATCGACGGCGGTCCTGACCGACTCCGCCCCCTTCGCCGAAGCAAAGGGTGATCTTCCCGGAGCGGGCGAGGTCTATGTCGCTTCAGCCGGAGATAACTGGTCGCTCAAGGTAAATGGGAAGTCACTCACGCGCTCGTCGGCATTCGGATGGTCGAACTCATTCGCTGCCGACAGTGGGGGAGCTGCCACGCTCTCTTTCCAGACGCCTGCAACTCGCTGGCTACTTCTTGGCGGACAAGCACTTCTTTGGATTCTCGTTGTTGTGTATTTGTTGCGAGTGCGAGTTCGAGAAGATGAACGCACAGATCTGCTCATGGTGGCAGACGTTCAGATCGATGAGATCAGTTCCGAGGAAGCCAATCCAGAAGGCGGCCGAATCGAAGGTCCCGATGCACTCGACCGAATTCTCATCGACACCGGAATCATCGAGGCTGTCGAGGTTGTACCTGTTGAGGCATCTTCGAACACTGAGGAAGCGGCAGCAACTGAAGTGCCGGAGACATCTGAAACCGCAGACGCCGATGAAGAAGTTGTACGTCAACGTCGCGGAATCCGGAGGCGATCGAAGTGAAGCGCGCCTGGCGACTGCCGATTTTGTTACTTATCGCTGCACTTTCGGTTACCGCGATTGCCGCGCAAAACCGAACCGGCGTCGGAAATCATCCCAATGTGCGTCTCAACGAGATGGTTCCAACTGCAGCGGCTGGCGATGCTCTCAGTTCCACTTGGTACTGCGCAGCGGGAACCGCCACCGGCGTCGTTGCGGGCGACACCGCTGGTTTCGCGGAACAAACTCTTACGATCTCAAACGCGTCATCGAATGACGCGAGCGGATCTGTAACTGCCTACACCGAAAGCGGAGTTACAGCGGTCAAGTCTGTGGCCATCGGAGCTCACGGTCAGACGACTCTCCGGGTCAGTGAGATCCTGAAAGCAGCCTGGGCGTCTGCGCTTGTTGAAGTTTCTGGCGGAGGAATCACGGTCACCCATGAACTTCGTGGGCCTGCCGGTCGATCGATCAGTGCATGTGCGTCGAGTCCAGGTGACAACTGGTACTTCCCCTCGGGCACGACTCGAGCCGGAAGCCGTAATTTACTCTCGCTGTTCAACCCATTCCCGGGTGAAGCCACCGTTGACATCTCGTTCGATACGGAAGACGGAGCACGAACGCCACAGCAACTTCAGGGAATGGTTGTTCCAGGTGGGCGTGTCGTCAAAGTTGATGTCGGCGCAATTGTCACGCTTCGAGAACGAGTTTCGACAACCGTCCACGCTCGTATCGGTCGCGTGATCGCCGAACAGATTCAAACCGGTGACGGTCGCACAAACACCGAGCAAGGCCTCACCGCAGTTCTCGGAGCAACAGCAGTAGCGCCGATTTGGACATTCCCAGTTGCGACTGCCGCATCGACAAGCGCACGAGAGATCGTGTCCGTGATGAATATGGGCGACGCCGATACCGAAGTACAGGTTGAAATTCAACTCGATGATCCGGCTACGAACGGCAGCGTCGAGCCGTTTGTCGTTCAAGTGGCTTCGCACCGTTCGGCGCAAATAGATCTTGCGATCGACCCTCGGATTCCGAAATCCGTCGGTCGTTGGCTGATCGTTCGGTCGGGGAGTGGAGTGCCCATTGTTGCCGAGCGATCTATCGGAGCGACACGCGGCGCGTCTGTCGGAGGGTTTGCCTTCTCGATGGGTGTCCCCATTGCTGCGACTTCGTGGCTCGGCACAGTTTCCTCGGCGACGGATGTTTCGACGACGCTGATTGCTGTGGCCAATCCTTCTGGTTCGCAAACCGCAACAGTGACGATTTCTTTGCATTCGAAAGGTTCAGTGACCGCAATAGTGGCTGCGAAGTCGGTTCGCATTGCTCCGGGCCAACGACTGGTACTTAGCCTGACATCGGCGATAGTTGGAAAGACAGATGCTTCGGTTGAGGTGGAATCGGATCGCCCCGTCGTTGTCGGGCAGTGGATGACGGTCACGACTCCGTTCGAGATCCAGACAATTTCCGACTTTCCAGTTATCGGAACCGAGTCATTGTTAGCCAACGTCTTTACGCCTGACCAAGCGGTAGCTGCAGTTACCGCAGTTCGCTCGGATGACACGGTCGTCCCCGAAACGACCACCACGACGGCCGCAGTCACGACCACCACGATCGCTGGTGCAACAACAACAACGATTGCTGGCGCTGCTACGACAACCACACTTCGCTGACGATGGAACGGTTCCTCGTCGCCCTAGTGCTCGTTGGTATCGCTGTCAGTGTTGCTGTTGTCTTGCAACGGAGAAAGCCTGCGCCTCCCGCCGATTCCGATTGGAACATCCCGGTCCAACTCGATCGGCACGACTTCCTGCGTCCCGAGGCGCCATGGCTGGTGGTGGTGTTCACATCTTCAACTTGTGATGCCTGTTCGGGCGTCTGGTCAAAGGCAGTCCATCTCGACGCTGGCCCTGACGGACCGGTTTGCGTTCAGGAACTTGAGGCTGTTGCCGATGCGGAACTACATCGTCGTTACGGGATTGATGCAGTGCCACTTGTGCTTATTGCCGACGCAGAAGGTGTCGTGCAACGTCATTTTCTTGGGCCAGTGACGGCAACAGATTTATGGGCCGCAGTGGCCGAGTTGCGAGATCCGGGTTCTACGCCGGGACCGTGCGAAACCCACGACTGAGTTAGTTCTCGGCCTCTACTTCGGCCTCAGCGGCGAGATCAGCCGGAGGAGAGTCCTCGATGCCCTTCGGTGACGTAGGTACGGAGGTTCCGTTATGCGGATTGGCTGCAGTTGATCCGGCTCGAGCCAATTCGAGAAGCCGTGACACCTCGGTGCCGTCGATGGTTTCGTGTTCGAGGAGTGCACGTGCAACGAGGTCGAGTCCATTGCGATTTTCGGTCAGGACCGTGCGGCAACTTTCCTGGGCTTGCCGCAAGATGCGTTCGACTTCTTCGTCGATCACACGAGCGGTGTCATCGGAGTAGTCACGCGTATGCATGAGGTCTTCGCCGAGGAAAACTTGACCCTGAGAGCCCCAGGCCATGGGGCCAACCCGAGTACTCATGCCCCATTCTCGGACCATCTTGCGGGCGAGTTCGGTTGCCCCGACGAGATCGTTATTGGCGCCGGTGGAGACGACATCGAACACGAGTTGTTCTGCCATACGACCGCCCATACGCACGATCAACATGTCCTGGATGTAGTCCTGTCGGTAAATGTGGCGTTCTTCGATCGGTAACTGCATCGTGACGCCGAGGGCCATACCTGAGGGAATGATGGTCACTTTGTGGAGAGGATCGGCCGTGGGTAAGACGGCGGCACAAACGGCATGGCCAGCCTCGTGATACGCGATGGCCTCTTTCTCGAGATCAGAAAGCGCCATGGAATCGCGACGCTGGCCCATGAGGATTCTGTCGCGTGCTTCTTCGAAGTTACGCCGATGAATTTCGGTGGCACCTTCGCGTACCGCAAAGAGCGCTGCCTCATTCACAAGGTTGGCGAGATCGGCGCCGCTCATCCCGGGTGTGCCCCGAGCAACGAGATCGAGATCGACGTCGGCGTCGACGCGCTTGTGGCGGATATGTACATCGAGAATCTGTCGGCGATCTTCGAGTTCCGGCAAGGGGACAACAACTTGACGGTCGAATCGGCCTGGTCGAAGTAGCGCGGGATCAAGAATGTCAGGACGGTTTGTTGCCGCAATCATGACAATCCCGGTTGTGACTTCGAATCCGTCCATCTCGGACAGCATTTGGTTAAGCGTTTGTTCGCGTTCGTCATGACCGCCGCCTAAGCCGGCACCGCGCTTACGCCCAATCGAATCGATTTCGTCGACGAAGATGATGGCTCGGCCCATCTTTCGGGCGCTATTGAACAAATCGCGAACGCGGCTCGCGCCTACGCCAACGAACATCTCCATGAAATCAGAACCAGTGACAGACAGAAACGGCACTCCTGCCTCGCCGGCTACTGCGCGAGCAATGAGGGTCTTGCCTGTTCCCGGAGGCCCAACGAGCAGGATTCCCTTTGGAATACGCGCTCCGATCTCAGCGAATCGTTCGGGGTGTTTGAGGAAATCGATGACTTCGGTGACGTCCTGCTTGACGCCTTCGTAACCAGCGACATCAGCAAATGTGGTTGCGGGCCGTTCGGAGGAGTAGGTCTTGGCCTTGCTCTTCCCGATTGACATGATTCCGCCCATTTGGCCTGAAGCACGGCGTTGCATCCAGACAAAGAATCCGATGAGCAGAGCTACGGGAAGAAGCAATGGGATGAGAGTGCTCCAGATGCTGCTTGTTGGCGATGAGTACTCGACGCCCTTTTGCGTAAAGAGTGCTTGGTCGGCGTCGGTGGGTTTGATTGGCCCAGTGGTGGAGAACTGCGATCCATCGTTGAGCGTTCCGGAGATGTGTCCGTTTGCGTTGTCGAAGGTTGCCTTCTTGACCGCGTTACCTGTGAGGTCGTCAATGAACTGACCGTAGGAAATCTGACTGCTCTGTGTTGACGAGGCAAGGAACTGCAGGCCGATAGCTCCAGCGATGACCGCAAGCAACACGAAGATCGTCCAGCGTGGCCATCCGTGGTCACCCCCGAATCGGTTGCCTTTTCCGTTTTCGCCAGGACCGGACGCGGGAGGGGGAGTTTCGGAACTCATGGCTCGCAGCCTAGAGGCCGGTTAGGGAAATCCCGATCGCGCCCGGGGGTCGCCGATTTACGGGGCGGTGAGGTGGCCAGCAAGCGATGCGGGCCCACGACGGCGATCTACGAGTGTCCAGCCGTTGGGTACCGTCATCGAATCTGCATGCCGACGACAGACGTCGTAGTTCGCTGGGTGCGCCTCGTCGGCGAGGACGTCGAGGAACACGGTTTGATCGCCGTAGTTGTATTCAAATGTGGCCGTTGCCGGAGAGCCGCACCCCGGTCGAGCGCACGAACGTGACATATCCGAACGCTATCTCCGGGCACCGTTCAACTCGTGGACCTCAGGCCGGTAGCCTCGCCGCCGTGGCTAAGCCTCGGAACAGCGCAGACAATTCTTCGGAACCGAAACGGCCAGCACCGTCATCGCGCACGAATGGACCAACAGGAGGGGCGCGAACCCCCAAGGGCAAACTTCCTGTTGCCGCCGAATCTCCAAAACGATCGCGACGATTTCTCGGTGGTGGCTCGCCGGCGGTCAAGGGTCCTGATTCGACGAGGAATTCGAACGATGGTCCTGAAGATGTAGCCGCTGCCGCGCTCAAAAAATCAAAGTATGCCTATGGGGCCGGCGCACTCGTACTTATCTTTCTTGGGGCGCAGCTCGTTTCTTCGTTGGTGTACGCGCTCGTGCAGTCACGCACCACCTATGACTTCACTACTCCTGCTGGTGTCGGTGCAGCAGTCGGTCAGGCCAGCAGTCAGTTCGCTGCGGGGCAAATGTTCTCGATTGCTCTACCGCCTCCGCTCTGGCTAACGGCACTTATGCAGATCCCGCTGTGGCTTGCTCTCGGTGGCGCTCCGATTTGGTTTGCGATCAAGAAGGGCAAGGGCGTTGTTGCTGACCTTGGTCTTCAGATGCAGCTCATCGACGCGCCGATCGGTTTGGCGATTGGCGTGGCATGCCAATTGCTCCTTGTTCCGCTGGTCTACCTGGCGTTACGACCGATCTTGGGTGTCAAAGATGTCTCGGCAGCGGCTCGTGAACTCACCGATCGAGCAACAGATCCGCTGTCAATCGTTCTCGTGTTTCTTATTGTTGGAATTGGGGCTCCAATCGCTGAGGAGATTTATTTCCGCGGCATGGCGCAGCGCATCTTCGGACGTCGCCTCGGCAAGTGGGCTGCGATCTTCGCTGCGGCAGCGTTCTTTGCCGCTACCCACCTGCAGCCACTGCAGTTCCCGGCCCTGTTGTTATTCGGGGTGGTACTCGGATTTATGGCTTGGCGCAGTGGCCGCATTGGGCCTTCGATCTGGGCGCATGTTGGTTTCAACGTGATTGCCGCAACTGGTCTTCTCTTTCATATCGGTCCATCGTGAGCCCGGTGACCGTCGAATCATTCGTTCGGATGACACCATGGTCTGGTCATGACTGAGGACGATCTCTTTAAAAAGCCGGTTCAACCGTTGGCTGAAGTGGATCGCGACGATCCGATCGTTGCTGGCCTCGGTCGAGCCATCGATCCTCCGAATCGTTCAATGCAGGCGTTGCAGGCACTTGGCCGTGCGTTTCGATCATTAGGTCGCTGGGGGCCTGAGAGCTGGATCACGCTGGCGATCGTCGCGGCCTGCGTGTTGTTCACCTTCACACAATTGAGTCCGAGCGATGTCTTCTCGTCGTCGACGCCGGCTGGCGGCGATATGGGCGCACATGTGTGGGGTCCTGCCTACATGCGCGACCACCTCCTGCCGTCGTTTCGACTCACTGGATGGACGCCGGATTGGTACGCAGGCTTTCCGGCGTACCAGTTCTACATGGTGCTTCCATCGCTCGCGATCGCACTTTTAAGTTTCTTCATCCCTTACGGAATCGCGTTCAAGCTCATCGCTATTAGCGGTGTCTTGACGTTGCCGATTGCGTGCTGGGCCTTTGCTCGGCTTACGCGACTCCCGTTTCCCGCGCCGCCGTTGTTCGCTGTTGCCGCAACGGCCTTCCTATTTGATCGATCGTTTTCGATTTACGGCGGAAATATTGCGTCAACTCTTGCGGGTGAATTCGCGTTCTCAATTTCTCTGAGTTTCGCGGTGCTTTTTCTCGGCCTTGTTGGGCGAGGACTTGAGACGGGTCGTCAGCGAGTTATCGCCCCCATCGTCCTTGCTCTCACTGGCCTGTGTCACCTGATCCCCTTCTTGTTCGCTATTGGCGGGGCAATCGTCTGGCTACTCATTTCACTTGCTCGTAAGCCAGGGTTCGTTAAGCGAGTGTGGTGGCTCGCTTGCACCGGTGTCGTGGGCACTGCTCTTGTGGCGTGGTGGCTGGTGCCGTTCTATTTGCAGTCCGGATACATGAACGACATGGGGTGGGAGAAGAAGACCAACTACGTCGACCTTCTTTTCCAGCGCAAAATTCTTGATCCGCAATTAGTCAACTCTCCGCCAATCCAATGGGTGCTGGTCTTGGCGTTGCTAGGTGTCGTGATGTCGCTGGCTTGGAAGCGTCGCGGCGGATTGTTCCTCGCCCTACTCGGCTCGCTCACCGCTGTTGCTGTTGTTGTCTTGCCGCAGGGAAAGTTATGGAACGCGCGGTTGTTGCCGTTCTGGTTCCTGATTCTGTATCTCCTGGCCGCTCTGGGTGTTGCTGAACTTGGTCGAACGATCGCGGCTCTCACTTCGCGTGATCCCGACACTCCGAGGCGGTCGGTCACTATCGCAACAGCGCTAATTGCCGCCTTCTTGGGAATCACTGTTCTCGCTATGCCGCTGCGGGCCATGCCCGACACAATCGCGTTGGGTCCCGTAAAGGTTGACCTCGGGGGAGTGCGGGCCGATGGTCGCTACCACTGGATGTTCTTGTCGACGAAAGAGTCGAGTTTTGTTCCTTCATGGGCTCGCTGGAACTTCACTGGTTACGAAGGAAAACCCGCCTATCCCGAGTATCACGACATCGTTCAGACGATGGACGGCCTTGGTCAAAGCAACGGTTGCGGCCGCGCAATGTGGGAGCACGAGGAACAGCACGACCGTTATGGCACTCCCATGGCCCTTATGTTGTTGCCATTCTGGACAGATGGCTGCATCGGTTCGATGGAAGGTCTGTATTTCGAAGCTTCGGCAACAACGCCGTTTCACTTTCTGAATCAGGACGAGTTGTCGTTTGGGGCGTCGAATCCTCAACGCGACCTTCCGTACGTGCCCGGTCCGCCAGACCAGACGCAATTCAATCTTGGCGTCGAGCATCTTCAGATGCTTGGCGTGAAGTACTACATGGCCATTACCGAGCAAATGATTTCCTACGGTCAAAAGAACACATCGTTGAAGCAGGTCGCGGTTTCTGGTCCGTGGGTTGTGTTCGAAGTTGCGGATTCACCGTTGATCGAGCCGTTCGACAACAATCCGGCGGTCCTTACGGGAGTTGCTCCGAAGAAGTGGCTTGGAGCGGTCACGCCTTGGTATCTCGATACGACTGCGTGGAATGTGTGGCCGGCGTCGGGTGGTCCCGATTCTTGGCAACGAATCGTTCAGGGCGAAACACCAACCGCAACGCCGACAACTCCTGTTGCGGTCACAAATGTTGCGACGGGCATCGACACAATCTCTTTCGATGTCACCCGACCGGGTACACCGGTGCTGGTGAAGGTTTCCTACTTCCCTAATTGGGAGGTATCGGGTGCTCAGGGTCCTTGGCGTGTCGGACCAAATCTGATGGTGGTCATGCCCACCTCTAACCATGTGTCGATGCACTTCGGTATGACAACTGTCGATTGGTCAGGTTGGATCATCACGATTCTTGGATTGGTTGGCCTCGTGCTGTTGTGGCGGGCCGGTCCGATTGCGATGCCTGATGCCATGCCATGGGGACGGCCGCGTCCGGAAGCAACTGATGAGTCCGACGCAGACCAAGGTGAACAACTCGAGACTCCGATTCTCGCGTTAGGAGACGCTCTTAACGCGAGTGAACCGCAATCGTCGGAACCTCAATGGGAGTGAACTCTCGACGCGTCGAAATTATTGCTGCGGTGCTTGTCGGTGGAGCTGTCGCGACCATCGTGGGTTCTCGTTGGCAGCGGGGTCTTTCTTCGGTTCGCTCTGACCTTGGTCGGAGGCGAGGACTTCCCGCTGCTCCAGGAACCGTTCGACTGAGTGTCGTCGTTCCCGCGTTTAATGAAGAAGTAGCCATTGCGTCAACGATTTCATTGTTGCGAGAGGGCTTGGCTTCGTTCGTTCCGAGTTCAGATCTCGAAATCGTTGTTGTTGACGATGGATCGTTTGATGGGACAGCAGCGGCGGCTCGATCGGCTGGTGCCGATGCTGTAGTGCGTCACGACGTCAATTTGGGAAAGGGTGCCGCGGTGCGTAGCGGGGTGCTCGTTGCCAATGGTCGGTCAATCGTTTTCACCGATGCAGACCTTTCGTATTCGCCGGATCAGATTCCTGTGTTAGTTGACTTGCTTGAAGAAGGTTGGGATGTAGTCGTCGGTAGCCGCCGCCATACCGACACCACGACATTGGTTAAGGCGCGTCGTTTGCGCGAAGTCGGTGGCCGACTCATCAACCTTCTCACTCGGGCGGTTTTATTGGGACGCTATCGAGACACGCAATGTGGACTAAAGGGTTTCCGGTCCGACGTAGCACGACTTATTTTTTCTCACACAATGGTGAATGGCTTTGCGTTTGATGTAGAGGTCTTCCACTTGGTCGAGCGCTATCACCTGTCGCTCACCGAAATTCCGGTGACGATCGAAAACTCTTCGCGATCATCGGTTCGGGTCGCCCGTGATGGGCTTCGCCTTCTACGTGATCTCCTGCGTGTTCGACGATGGTCGGTCGAGGGTCGCTACGACCTCACCGCAGATGACCTTCTCGTCACTGGGGCTGTGAAGGACGTCACCACACCCGAAATGGTCGACCCTCTCAACTAGGGTCGCACCCCATGGCCCCCCACGATTCAGCCGCCATGAATGCCATTTTCAAGGCGTACGACATTCGCGGCACTGTTCCCGATCAACTCGATGCTGCTCTTATGGAACGCATTGGCGCTGCGTTTGCTCGTTTCGCAGTGGATACGGCGGGTGCGAGCTCAATCCTGATTGCGCATGACATGCGCCCATCGGGGCCTGAGTTTGCTGAAGCCTTTGCCCGAGGAGCGACAGGTCAAGGTGTTGATGTCGTTCATCTTGGTCTGGCTTCGACTGATCTTCTGTTTTTCGCCGCCGGTCGTTTCGATATGCCGGGAGCAATGCTCACCGCTTCCCATAATCCTGCGCAGTACAACGGTGTGAAGTTGTGTCTTGCTGGGGCAAAGCCCATCGGGGCTGAGACGGGGCTTTTTGATATTCGTGACATGACTGTTGATGGGCTCGACCCCGTAGAAAAACATGGGAGCGTTTCCTCTCGTGACGACGCACTGAGCATCTTCGTCACTCACGTCCACTCTTTTATCGATGCAAACGTCTTGCGACCACTGCGTGTCGTTGCCGATACTGCAAACGGTATGGGTGGACTTACCGCTCCGGCCGTGTTTGCCGATCTTCCCTTCACGCTCGACGTGCTTTACGGTGAACTCGACGGAACGTTCCCGAATCATCCCGCTGATCCGATTCAGCCCGAGAACCTGCGAGACCTTCAAGCACGAGTTCTCTCAACCGGTGCCGATGTGGGCTTGGCCTTCGACGGCGATGCTGATCGTGTCTTCTTGGTCGACGATGCCGGAGAATTGGTTTCTGGCTCTCTCACCACGGCGATCGTTGCCGACTCGATGCTCACGAAGCATCCAGGCGAAATTGTTCTTCACAACCTGATCTGTTCGAAAGCAGTCCCTGAGGTAATTATCGAACGTGGGGGTACTCCGGTGCGCACGCGTGTTGGCCATTCGTACATCAAGCAGGTCATGGCCGAGACGGGTGCGTGTTTCGGTGGCGAACACTCTGGCCACTACTACTTCCGCGATAACTACCGGGCTGACTCAGGCATTATTGCTGCGATGGCAGTGCTTGAAGTTATGTGCGCTTCGGGACAGAAGCTTTCTGAGCTTCGCAAACCATTCGAGCGCTACTCCGCTTCGGGCGAACTCAATACTGAAGTACCTGACCCACTTGCAGTCATCGAATTTGTCGCCGAGCGATTCGCGTCTGCTGAACAAGATCGTCTCGATGGTTTGACCATCGACCTCACGATTGGAGCCGCCGCAGATCCTGAGGATCCATGGTGGTTCAATCTGCGTCCCTCGAATACCGAACCACTTCTTCGTCTCAACCTTGAGGCGTCAGACGAGGCAGCCTGTGCTCGCCACGTTGCCGAGATCCGTGCCCTTATCGCTGAAGCGGCCGGCTAAATAAACCAAGGAGCTCCAATGTCACTTGATCCTCAACTCCTCGAAATCCTGGCCTGTCCTCAAGACAAGGGCCCATTGCTGTATTTCGCCGACGACAACCTTCTCTACAACCCTCGTCTTCAGCGCGGGTATGAAGTGCGAAATGACATTCCAATCATGCTCATCGACGAAGCGCGCGTTGTTGAGAACGCTGAACATGAGCAATTGATGGCGAAAGCATCAGCAAACTCTGTCAAGCCAACCTTTGAGGTCTGAGGAGTGATCCTCGACACCTTCGGGATGTTCGACGCAGCTGCTGCATTTCCCGAACAACTTGCGCGGGCGCTCGATGTCTCGCGACTCGCCCTGGAAAAGGTTGAGCTTCCCGCGCACGACGACATCGCAAACATCGTCTTGTTGGGTGCCGGAGCCGCTGGGCAGGCCGGCGCAATTGTGCTCGAAGCCGTTGGCCCAACGATTCCTGTGCCGATTGTCGTGCATCGCGGATACGGTGTCCCGAATTTTGTCGATTCATCGACGCTTGTGATTGCCGTTTCGTTCGATGGTGACACGGCAGAAACTTGTGAAGCAGCTCAGGACGCCCTTGCCGATGGGGCCATCGTTGTTTGCGTCAGCGGGGGAGGGGCCCTTCAATCTTGGGCCGCGGCGAACGACCTGCTTCATCTGCCGGTCATGCCGGATGCACCCGTTGAACGCGCCGCGCTTGGTTCCCTCACGGTTCCGGTAGTGGCACTGCTCGGCCGACTTGGTATGTATCCGGGAGCCGAAACGTGGGTTGAGCTGGCAATTGCCCAGAGCATCGTGCGCCGAAATGAACTCATTGCTGAAGACAATGTCGCCCGCCGCTTAGCGCGACGGTTGGGTCGTGTATTCCCGATTATCTATGGCGGTAACGGCCCAGGCGGAGTTGCTGCTGATTGTTGGAAGTCGCAATTCAACCTGAACGCGAAAGTTGCTGCATTTTCGAATCAGGTTCCTGAACTCACCCACGATGAGATCGCTGGCTGGGGCCAAGACGGCGACGTCACTCGTCAGGTATTTCAAGTCTTCATGCTTCGCCATGATTTTGAACACCCACACGTAGCCAGTCGCCTCAGTGTGGTCGAGGAAGTACTTGTCGAAGTCGTTGGCGCAGTGCATGTCGTGCAAGCTGCAGGCGAGGGTCTCCTGGCACAGATCTTTGATCTTGAATTGCTCGGTCACTTCGTTTCCCTTCATGCCGCCGTTGAACAGGGCGTCGACCCGGGCCCGGCTCCCATCGTTGGCGAGATCGCTTCACGCGTCGGAGACGCTTGAAGCGTCTAGACTTTCGTCAGGCTGAACGCAGGGTCAGAGGGCCACAGCCTCACAACCGGTTGTCATTGTGCTGGTCTCCTTTCGGAGTCTCGGCTTCGGCGACCGACATTTCCCTCTTGAATGACCGCTTAACCGGATACTCCGACCGCACAGAAAGTGCTGCATATGACCCTGACCGTTGACCGTTCTGATTCCGGCCTTGACTACAAAGTTGCCGATCTCACCCTCGCTGGCTTTGGCCGCAAGGAGATCCAACTCGCTGAGCATGAAATGCCTGGCCTGATGTCCCTGCGTGCTGAGTTTGCCGATAGTCAGCCACTTGCTGGCGCGCGTATTGCGGGTTCGTTGCACATGACAATCCAGACCGCAGTACTTATCGAAACGCTCACCTGCCTCGGCGCCGATGTTCGCTGGGTCAGTTGCAACATTTTCTCGACCCAAGACCACGCTGCGGCTGCGACCGTTGTTGGCCCGAACGGAACGCTCGAACGCCCGACCGGGGTTCCGGTTTTCGCCTGGAAGGGTGAAACCCTCGAGGAGTACTGGTGGTGCACCGAGCAGATTCTTCGTTGGCCCGATGGTGGCGGCCCAAACATGATTCTCGACGATGGTGGCGACGCCACACTTCTCGTGCACAAGGGTGTGGAATACGAGCGCACGGGGATTGTCCCCGACACCACCGAAGAAGATTCCGAAGAGTGGGCGATTGTTCTCGACGTTTTGCGCCGCACTGTGGCCAATGAGCCCGAGCTTTGGCACGGCGTTGCCGCAAACATCAAGGGTGTTACGGAAGAAACCACCACTGGTGTGCATCGTCTCTACCAAATGCATGAAGCAGGGCAACTGCTGTTCCCAGCTATCAATGTGAACGACTCGGTCACAAAATCGAAGTTCGACAACCTTTATGGATGTCGTCACAGTCTGATCGACGGCCTTAACCGAGCGACCGACGTCATGATCGGCGGCAAGGTTGCTCTCGTTTGTGGCTATGGCGATGTAGGTAAGGGCTGCGCGGCATCACTTCGCGGTCAAGGCGCTCGCGTCATCATCACCGAAATCGACCCGATCTGTGCGTTGCAAGCAGCGATGGAGGGATACCAGGTCGCGCGCCTCGAAGATGTGCTCGACACGGTCGACATCTACGTAACCGCTACCGGAAACTTCAACATCATCACCGCCGAACACATGGCCAAGATGAAGCACCAAGCCATCGTGAGCAATATCGGCCACTTCGATAACGAAATCGATATGGCTGGCCTCAAGAAGATGAGCGATGTGCAACGAGTCAACATCAAGCCTCAGGTCGACGAATATGTGTTCCCCGATGGTCACTCAGTGATCGTGCTCGCCGAAGGTCGTCTGATGAACCTTGGCTGCGCAACTGGCCACCCAAGCTTCGTGATGTCGAACAGTTTCTCGAATCAGGTCATCGCACAGATCGAGCTCTACGGACACACTGATTTTTACGAAAAGCAGGTGTACACGCTTCCGAAGCACCTCGATGAGAAGGTGGCAATGCTGCACCTCGATGCGTTGGGCGTGAAACTCACCAAGCTCACCGAAGAGCAGGCGTCCTACCTTGGCCTTCCGGTGACGGGTCCGTTCAAGTCTGATCACTACCGGTACTGATACCGTCCGATCCGTCCGAGACCGTCTTGGTCTCGGACGGATCTCGGTTATTCGCTTAATTGTTTTTGGGGGTTGTCGTGGAGCAGTTGTCGGGCAAGGTCGTGGTCGTCACCGGAGCAGCGAGCGGCATTGGGCTCGCACTTGTAAAGCGTTTCGGCGCCGAGGGCATGAAGATCGTCATGGCCGATATCGAAGTACCGGCGTTAGAGGCGGCGTCTGCCTCGCTCCCAGCATCGATTGAACGCGTCACTGTTACCTGCGATGTTTCCGATGGCGATCAGATCGAGGCACTACGTCGCTCAGCGATCGAGGCTTTTGGCGCCGTGCATGTTGTTTGCAATAACGCAGGCGTTGGTGGAGGCGGGTCAATGGCCGACATCAATATCGCAGACTGGAAGTGGGTCATCGATGTTGACCTATGGAGCGTCATCCATGGCGTCCGCGTCTTCCTCCCGGGATTGCTTGAACAGGGCGAAGGCCACATCGTGAACACTGCATCTGTTGCTGGTCTGTTCTCGGCGCCATTCATGGGTCCGTACAACATCGCAAAATATGGCGTTGTGGCGTTATCGGAGACCCTGTGTAGTGAATTGGCGATGCAGCAATCAGCGGTTGGTGTCTCGGTGCTGTGTCCATCATGGGTCAAGACAAAGATTGCGAGTTCCGCTCGCAACAAGCCCGGAGTTAGTACTGAAGAAGTGGACATGATCTCCGAACTGGCAGGACCAATGATCGACGCCGGTATGAGCCCCGATCTCGTCGCTGATGCGGTGATCGATGCGGTGAAGTCAAAGAAGTTCTGGATCACTACCCACGACGACACGCCGGCGGCTGTCACCTTGCGGACGCGTTCCATCATCGACGGAACGAATCCTCCGCAACTGATGCACTGAGCAGCAACCTCGCAAACAGTCCTATCTGCTTTCGAAAGTGCGAGCGACCCATGACGTCATTTGGGGTCGTCGGTAGTTTTTCTTCGTGTTCGAGCAGTGGCGTGGTTCCATCGATGGCTTCTTTGAACAGTGGTTTCCAACGTCTTGTGTCCGTTGCGGCTCCCTCGGTGGTTCGCCTTGTTCTTCCTGCATCGGTGAGCTCGAAGCCGCGGCGTCGATCAAGCAGATCCCGTCCCTTGATCAAGTGGCGGCGTTGGTTCGCTACGACGAAATTTCCCGCCCGTTCATCGCTGACCTGAAATTTCGCGGTGGTTGGAGCGTGGTCCGGACCCTCGCTCCAGCTCTTTCGTTTCTCCTTGACGACATCGCGGCCACTCACCATCCGGACACCGTCCTGACCTGGGCCCCCACCACTCCCGAGCGAGTTCGATATCGCGGCTTCGATCAGGCAGAGGTAGTGACGAGGGAACTGGCCCGTCAATCCGGCCACCGTGTCCAACGACTGCTTCGGCGACTGCCCGGCGTTCATCAGACCGGCCGAAACCGTGCTGAGAGGTCTCAGGGGGTCCATTTCGCAGCTCTAGGTCGAGTTCCACAGGTCGTGGTCGTCGTGGACGACGTGGTGACAACTGGATCCACCATGGCGGCAGCGGCCAGCGTTCTGCGCGATGCCGGTGCCGCAACAGTCCTGGGATTGGCTTTGGCCGCAACCCCTGACCGGACAATGTCGTGAGAGTGGGTCGGGAGCGGGCTTCTCACCGAGTCCTCACCCTCTTCTGACCGTGACCTAAGGAAGGCGTCGGTAGACTCGTCGTTCTCATGGGCATCCTCGACAAGATTCTGCGCGCCGGCGAAGGCAAGAAGGTACGGGCCATTGAAGGTCTCGTTCCCGAGATCAATGCCCTCGAGCCGGAAATCGAACGATTGTCCGATGAAGCACTCGCTCACCGGACCATCGAGTTCCGTGAGCAATTGGGTAATGGGGCCGATCTCGAGGACATCCTCGTCGATGCATTTGCTGTGGTTCGCGAGGCCGCTCGTCGCGAGATTGGCCAGCGTCATTACGACGTCCAGATGATGGGCGGCGCGGCGCTGCATTTCGGATGGGTTGCGGAAATGAAGACCGGTGAAGGCAAGACCCTTGTCTCGACTCTCCCGGTCTATCTCAATGCGCTCGCTGGCAATGGCGTTCACATCGTTACGGTGAACGATTACTTAGCCACCCGAGATTCCGATTGGATGGGGCGTGTTCATCGGCGCCTCGGAATGTCGGTCGGCCTAGTTATCCCTGGCATGAACGACCCAGTCGTGAAGCGAGCGCAATACGCGTGCGATATCACCTACGGAACAAATAACGAATTCGGATTCGATTATTTGCGCGACAACATGGCAATGAGCCGTGCTGAACAAGTTCAGCGTGGTCGTTCCTATTGCATCGTCGACGAAATCGACTCGATCCTCATCGACGAAGCTCGTACTCCGCTCATCATTTCCGGCCGCATCGCCGATGCCGCCAAGATTTATTATCAGTTCGCCTCGATCGTGCGTGGACTCAAGCGCGACGTTCATTACGACGTCGACGAAGAGAAGCGCACCGTTGCCCCCACTGACGAGGGTGTCGAAGCTGTCGAGCGTGCTCTCGGTGTCGACAACATGTACGACGAGGTTTCTCAGAACCTTGTCCATCAACTGCAGGCTGCACTTCGTGCCAAGGAATTATTCAAGCGCGATAAGGATTACGTCGTCCAGCACGGACAGGTGAAGATCGTTGACGAGTTCACCGGTCGCATCCTCGACGGTCGTCGTTGGTCTGAAGGTCTGCATCAAGCTGTTGAAGCAAAAGAAGGCGTAAAGATTGAGGAAGAGAACCAGACTCTTGCCACGATCACGCTGCAGAACTATTTCCGCATGTACGAAAAACTTGCCGGAATGACCGGTACGGCAGAAACAGAGGCTTCAGAGTTTCTGTCTACCTACAACCTTCATGTCGTGCCGATCCCAACCCATCGGCCAATGGTGCGACTCGACAAGGGCGATCTCATCTACAAGAGCGAGGACGCCAAGTTCAATGCGGTGGTCGATGACATCGCGGCGCGTAGCGAAGCCGGCCAACCGGTGCTCGTCGGAACGATTTCTGTAGAGAAGTCGGAAACGCTTTCTCGTTATCTCAATAAGCGTGGAGTAGCCCACGAAATCCTCAACGCCAAACTGCATTTCCGTGAGGCCGATATCGTCGCGCAGGCGGGTCGCCTCGGAGCAGTGACTGTGGCTACCAACATGGCCGGTCGTGGTGTCGACATCCTCCTCGGGGGAAACGCCGAAGGTCTCGCCGCGCGCGATCTCGCAGCAGAAGGTCTCGATCCTGAAACCGAAGAGGGCCAAACCCGCCTTGCGGAACTGTTCGCTCTCCACGAACCGGAATGTCGCGAAGGTGGCGACAAGGTTCGGGAACTAGGCGGCCTCTACGTTCTTGGAACCGAGCGTCATGAAAGTCGACGAATCGATAATCAGCTTCGTGGTCGATCCGGCCGTCAGGGTGACCCGGGCGAGAGTCGTTTCTACCTTTCACTTGAAGACGATCTCATGCGCTTGTTTGCGACCGGGGCGATGAACTGGGTCATGGGTAAGACCCTCGATGACGATGTGCCGATCGAAGCCAAGATGGTGAGCAAGGCCATCGAACGCGCACAGAACACCGTTGAACAGCGAAACGCTGAAATTCGTAAAGACGTCCTCAAATACGACGAGGTCATGAACGAGCAGCGCAAAGTGATCTACAAGCGCCGCGATCAGATTCTCGATAACGCTGATCTTCGTGACGAAGCCATGGGTTATCTCGCCGAGGCGATCGACACCACGATTTCTACATTCTGCGTAAGCGATGAAACAGGCGAGTGGGACCTACACGGACTGCATTCCGAGGTTGCAGCGATGTGGCCGACCGAACTCACCGAGCAACATCTCCGCGAGGCGATGACGACTGACGGCCTCTACGAAATGATCATGGGCGAGGCGACTGCGTATTACGAGCGTCGCGAAGCTGAATTCGGTGACGACACCATGCGTGAAGTTGAACGCCAGGTGATGCTGCGAATTATCGATCAGAAATGGCGTGAACATCTTTACGAGATGGACTACCTACAAGAAGGCATCAACCTTCGTGCGATGGGTCAGAAGGATCCGCTTGTTGAATGGCAGCGTGAGGGTTACGAGATGTTCGGCTCGATGATGGCCGCTGTTGCAACAGACTTTGTCACCTACGTCATGCACGCTCAGGTCACAGTCACCGAGCAGAACTCCGAACCGCAGGTGTCGAATCTCCAGTACACGGCACCTGTTGATCCCAGCGAGGCGCCGAGCGGCATGCAGGCAGCAGCCCGCGCACAGGCAGCAGCCGAGGGTCTCGATGCCCCCGTCGAAGCAATTGAAGAGTTCAGTAACGAACCAGTCGTCAAGAGTGAATGGGACAAGACCCCCCGGAATGCCCCATGCCCGTGCGGATCAGGCAAGAAGTTCAAACTCTGCCACGGCGCATGAGGGATTTCTCCGACGACCTCACCGACCTTCGTCGACGGATCGACGAGGCACGTGTCTATCTGCGCATCGAAGAACTGATGATTGCGCGCCCCCAACTCGAGACGGAAGCAAGTCGCCCCGATCTCTGGGATGACCCTGATCTCGCACGAAAGATCAATGGGGAACTCTCGGCCTGCACCGAGGATCTTGAACTTTACGAGCAGTTGATGTCACGGCTTGAAGATTCAGAGACGTTGCATGAGCTCAGTCGTGAAGAAGGCGACGAGTCGGTAGAAGCCGAGGTAGAAGAAGCCATGGCGGTCTTGGCGTCTGATCTCGGCGAACTTGAACTTCGCGCGCTGTTCACTGGCGAATACGACGACACCAATGCAATCTGTGAAATTCAGTCAGGTGAAGGCGGTGCCGATGCGCAGGACTGGGCGAACATGCTCTTGCGCATGTTCCTTCGCTGGGCCGAAAAGCGCGGTTTCGATGTCGAACTTGATGAAGTTTCTGCTGGCAACGAAGCAGGAATCTCTTCCGCCACGTTCCTCGTGAACGGTCGCCATGCTTACGGTCGATTGCGTTCCGAGCATGGCGTTCACCGTTTAGTGCGCATTTCGCCATTCAATGCGCAGGGCAAGCGACAAACTGCTTTTGCTGCGCTAAAGGTCACTCCATTCCTTGAAGACGTCCCCGACATAGAGGTCGACGAGAAGGACCTTCGCATCGATACGTACCGTTCCTCGGGTGCCGGTGGTCAGCACGTCAATGTGACCGATTCGGCGGTGCGTATTACGCATTTACCAACCGGAATCGTGACGTCCTGTCAGAACGAACGCAGTCAGCATCAGAATAAGGATCGAGCGATGCAGATCCTTCGGGCGAAATTGGCAGAGCGTCAGCGCGAAGAGCGATTGGCGGAACTTTCAAATATCCGTGGCGAACAGCGATCAGTGGGCTTCGGTAGCCAGATCCGCTCATACGTGATTCAGCCCTATCAAATGGTCAAGGACCTTCGGTCCGGCTACGAAGTCGGCAACGTCGATGCAGTCTTTGACGGCGACCTCGATGGCTTTATGGAGGCCTATCTGCAGTGGGAACGCAGTGGTGCTGACACCGCTGACACCACTGGCGAGTAACGCCTAAGCCAGAGCCACGAGTTCAAGCGACTCGGCCGAGAAGTAATCAAGCTGTCCATCGGGCATGAGCAAGATGCGATCAGGCGCGAGTGCTTCCACAAATTCAACGTCATGACTCACAATGACCATTGTTCCTGGCCACGCAGCGAGTGCTGCCCCTGTGGCTGATCGCGACATCGGGTCGAGGTTGTTGGTGGGTTCGTCGAGTAACAAAAGATTGTGATTTCCGGCAACGAGCTGAGCGAGTGCGAGTTTGGTTTTCTCTCCGCCGGAGAGTGTTCCTGCATCTTGAAAGACTTTCTCGCCGCTGAGCCCAAACATGCCGAGCAATGAGCGGACACCTTCGTCGCCGAGTTCGGAGTC
>WLMU01000089.1 GCA_009700115.1 Actinomycetota bacterium | reverse complement strand
TTCGCATGCTGTCCACCCGGTCCACCGCTTGGCCCAAACGACCACGACAGTTCATTGGCCGGGATCACAACTGATGCGGTTACTCGAAGCGCATCCTCGTCAGCCATAGCTCAGAGCCTAGGAGTCGTCCCGATCTACGCTGCGACACATGGATGCACAGGAATGGATTTCGACCTTCGCCGCCCGACTCGGTCTCGAGCCAATTGCTCAGGCCGACATAGACGCGCTACTCGACCTGGCCAGCGTGGCCGCCCACACCTCTGAACGACTGGCCGCTCCGTTGACCTGTTATCTCGTCGGTCGCGCCGGCATCACCCCGACAGAGGCAAAGGCAATCGCCGACGACATCGCCGCCAGCTGAGAGCTATCAGCTCAGGAATGACGCCAGAACATCCTCTGGCGGACGGCCGATCGCTGCTCGCGTTGACGTTTCGATGATCGGTCGTTGCAGAAGTTCAGGGTGATCGAGCAACAAGCTCACCACTGCACTCTTCGACGTGTAGTCATCAGCATTCAGTCCAAGTTCTTTGAACCGATTGTCTTTGCGCACAAGGTCGCCCACCGGATCATCGAGTTTTCCAATGATGCGCTCGAGATCAGCTTTTGTCGGAGGCGTCTTCAAGTAGAGCACTGTTTCAACATCAACCCCTGCAGCAACAAGAGCTTCGTCGACTTTTCGAGAGGTCGAACACTTCGGGTTATGGAAGAGGGTGTAGGTGGCCATCACCCGATGCTAGGCAGAAGTGTGAAGTTCGGTGGCCGAACGTGCTCGGCGCAACCCTGCCGCACGCAATCGACGCACAAGTTCGCGTGACGCGACTGGTTGCGCGCCTAGATCGATCGCTCGCTCCCGATACTCAGTGGGAACGTCGTAGTGATCGCCCTGAAACGCCCGTCGTGGAATTCCAAGTCGTTCAGCAAATACGTGGAGTTCCTCGAAGCTTGTGTCGCTCACGAGATGCGCCCACTTTCGGCCCTCAAACGGCCAAATCGCAGCATCAACAAGAACAGTCACAACTCGACGCTACCGGCCATGTCGACGGGGAGAACCCACACCCCACGCGGAAGTCGGGCCACATCAAACCGTTCAATCAGTTCGTCGAGAGACGGCTGTTCGTTTTCTTCACACAGCCCCAGCGAATGAGCAAACACCGAACGAACCTCCACAGGGGTTCGCCCCATGGCTCGTTGGTCGTCCAGGCTCACGGCCCCATGGCGCTTCGCCAACCGTTCACCATCGGACCCAAACACCAAGGGGATATGGAGGTAGTCAGGACTCGACACGTCCAGAAGTCGAGCGAGGTGAATCTGTCGGGGCGTAGTTTCTAGAAGATCATCGCCGCGCACGACCTCGCCAATTCCTTGTTCAGCATCGTCAATCACCACGGCAAGGTTGTACGCGGGAGTTCCATCAGCACGCCGGATGATGAAGTCATCGATCTCCCCCTCGTAACTACCAGCCAGGCGATCAGTAAATGACACCACTGCACCTTCAGATCTGAGTCGAAGCGAAGGCGTGCGTCCCGCCGCTTCGCGTTCTTGTCGACCGGCTCGATCAAGCGCGCGGCAGGTTCCCGCGTACGAGCCCGCTGGACGCGCGCCCTGCGGAGCGGTAATCGATTCCGATGCTTCGGCCAGCACTTCACGTCGGGTGCAGTAACAGGGATAGGTCAGATCATTGGCGATCAGCCGATCGATTGCGTCCCGATAGAACTCGGCTCGTTCTGACTGGCGAACAACATCACCATCGTGATCAAGCCCAAGCGCGCCTAAATCGCGCAGTGCTGAAACTTCATGTTCCGGCCGACACGCCACCTGATCCATGTCTTCACTTCGGTAGAGAAACCGCGAGCCAGTGGATCGAGCCGCTAGCCACGCAACAAACGCGGTTCGAAGATTGCCGAGGTGCAATGTCGCCGTTGGACTCGGAGCAAACCTTCCGTCAGCCATCTTGGTCGGACGAGTCGCGCTCAGAGACGAGTCTGAATTTCAGACCAAAGTGACTCGTACGAACGAGCAGCACGACTGCCCTTTCCGTACGATCCAATTGGCTCGCGATGAACACCCATACGCTCGATGTCGGTCGAGTTCGGGATGGTCCCCTCGAGCATTTCTGGATGTGCGGTGCGCAGTTCAGTCATGAATCGCCGGTGCAACCGCTTGTGCCGATCGACCATCGAGAAGAACCCGAGGATTTTGAGTTCACGAACCATGTCGGGATTCTCTTCGACGAAGCGATCGAGTTGTTCGTAGGTGCGCAGCGAAAGCGTGGTCGGAATCGTGGGAACGAGCAACGCGTCGGCGGCCCGGAACACGCTTTCTGACGTGAGTGAGATGCTCGGCGGGCAATCAAGAAAGATGTAGTCGTACTCATGATCCACCTGACGAAGTGCACGACGGATTCGAGCCAGTGGCTTCTTGGCATCGTCGAGCCACAGATCGAGGTGTCGATAGGAGAAGTCCGCAGGAACAAGATCGAGGTTGTCGAAATCGGTGGCCTTAATCGCGTCGCCCAGTTCGATAGAACCGCGAACGATGGCTTTTCCACCACCCTTCACCTTCGGCTTCACCCGGAAATAGAACGTGGCAGCACCCTGCGGATCAAGGTCCCAAACAAGGACTCGATTTCCTTCTGCTGCTGCAACGTGAGCAAGGTTCACTGCGGTTGCGGTCTTTCCCACACCGCCTTTGATGTTGTACGTGGCGAGAACTTTCATCGCTTCTTCTTCCCAGAGGACTTCGTGGTTTCAAGTCGATTCAATGCTCGTTGCACTTTGCGATCATCGAAGCGACCAAAGACTTTCGAGAATTCATTTCGTGCAGTTGATCCCCGCACTCCAAGTTGTTCCACCACGCCACCGATTGCTACCAACGCAGAGTGGTCGTCGGTTGTTGCCAATTCGCCAGCGAGTTCCAGCAAGGCTTCGCCTTGCACCTCAGTGTCTTGAAACTCACCGAGTACATCTTGCAAATCTCGCAAGGGGCGCAAAATCGTGGCGAGTGCCTCCTCATTGAAGAGTGGGCCAAAGCATTCGAGAAGGTAGCGAAGCCGCTTTCCTTCTTTTCGCAGTTCATGAAGAGCGATCGCCGGCGACTTTTTCGTGATTTTGCCGCCGTTCTTCACTAATTCACGATGGGCTTTTTCGACCCGGCGAATGACAACCCTCAGTACGGGCTCGTCGGAAAGTTCTCCGCAACCAGTCCACGCGTCGTCATCAGAGAGAAATTCGAGCCAAGCGCTACCAAACTCCGCTCGGCGAATGGAGCGAAGATCAGTCACCATCGATGACAGACACTCGTTGCGATGGTGAATCAGAACTTCGTTAAACGGGGCGAGATCATCGCGGCGCGCTTGCGGCAACGAAGCTGCAAGTCCGGGAAACTCAAGAAGGTGAACGTCGGCATCACGAGTTGGTGTGGTGATGTCACCGAGCCATCGATATTCGTGACGGAAACGATCTCGTGACTCCGGATCAATGACTTCTCCGCCATCTTGGAGGAGCGTACGAATCCGGCGCACCGCCACACGAAATGCATGAAGGTCTTCGGGATCATCGCCGCTCAGGACGCCAGAGAACGAATCAGTGATCGACTTTGTGAGCTGTTGCAACACAACACGCCACGCGCTTGCCGCCGACAATTCTGGTGCGAGCCCGGTGGATGGTGCACGTGTTCCGGTTGCATTTCCCACACGCGCTTTCATCGGTGTTGCCGATTCAGAAAGGGCAACGCTCCGACGCACGAGTTTCTCGATTGCGGCGGCTTCAGCGTCGTATCCACGCAACGGAACAATTTCGAGCAACATCGGCAGCGCGGTGCCTTCGAGCGTTTCTGAACGATCAAAAACAAAACGTGCGGTGGTCTTGTCTTCATCATCCAAACAAGCAAGTACGGCAATCTGGGAGTTCACCGTGGGACCGAGTACAAAAGACTCACCATCGATCAACCGCGCTAATCGGGTGAAGGCAGCCGTTTCAGGAAGATCACCGGCTCCGGCGGGCACCGAGGCCGCCACGCAGTTGTCATGGACGAGAACCCGACCTTCGGTGGCCCAGGTCAGCGAAGCAGTTCCCTCTCCCTTTGGAGTGCGGAACTCGAGAGTGGAGTCTGTCTGAGCAAGGGTTCCCGCAGCGGTATCGAGCCAACTGCGCTCGACTTCCTCGAGCGATACCAGCTGCAAGCCGACATGGTCGGTGAGAACAGCGAGCACCGAAGCGAAATCACCAGCAGCAGTGACCTCGTAGCGACGCACCTTGCTCACAAATCATCACTCCCCTACCGGCGATTGAAGAATGAGGCTAGTGGTGATCCCGGTCTGGCTGGGTCACGAATCCGTCACTTTCGCGGCGGGCGCGGAAGGAACGGACTCGTGCGGCGCACATAGTCCTCGTATCCGGGGCGACGCTTCACCAGCGACTTCTCAAGAAGGGTCACGCCTGAGACTCGGCGCAAGAGCGTGGTCATGACCACCGGACCAATGACGCCGAGCCAGGCCCAACCTCCGGCACCGAGCGACACGAGGAAGATTCCGCACCAAACACTGGCATCACCGAAGTAATTGGGATGCCGGGTGTAGCGCCACAAACCGCGATCCATGACCTGACCCGCCGAGGCTGGGTCGGCTTTGAACGCACGAAGCTGCGCGTCGCCGATTGATTCGAAGGCAAAGCCGGTGAGCCACACGATGGCGCCAAGTACAAGGGGCAGCACCCACCAAGATGTCTTTGTTGACGTACCGATACCGAACTGCAGTGGAAGCGAGACGATCCACATCAGGATTCCCTGAAGCAAATACACCGTTCCAAGACTCACGAGCCAAAACTTGGCACCGTGCTTCTTACGCATCGCCTTATAGCGGTAGTCCTCGCCGTGGCCAATGTTGCGAATAAATAGGTGCAACGACAGACGCAGTCCCCAAATGGTGACGAACGCGAGCAGGACACCTGTGCGCACTGCATCAACGTGCTGATGCATTGCGGCGAACGACACCCAACCCACGATAACGAAACCGAGTGACCATACGGGGTCGACGATTGACGCGTTTCGAAGCGGCAGACTCACCAACCATGTGGTGAACATGACGACGGCAATTGCCAGAGCGGAGTAGGCGAAGACGGAGAAATCCATGCCACAACTCTACGAGGGATGGACCAGTTCTGCTCGGTTAGCGACTGTTAACAGAGCGAAGTGCGTCAATGAGAATTGCCGTGCCTTCGGCACATTCCTCGGCGGTCAGCGTAAGCGGCGGAGCAACTCGCAAACAGTTGCCATACAAACCGCCCTTGCCAATAAGCAGACCATTCTCACGACAGGTTTCAAGCACGGCTCCGGCGGCCGCCACGTTCGGATCGCGCCCATCGGCGCCCACAAGTTCGATGCCGACCATCAGACCTTTGCCCCTCACATCACCGACGATCGACAACTCGTCAACCAGCGGGCGAAGAGCAGCCTGCATCGCTTCGCCCTGGCGCAGCGAATTGGCCTGCAAATCATTGGCTACGAGGTAGTCAAGGTTTGCGAGAGCACCCGCGCATACAAGCGGGTTGCCTCCGAAGGTGGAAATCGAATTGGCGTTGACGCTGTCCATCAACGACGCGCTGGCAACGACGCCTGCCATTGCCAAACCATTTCCAAGACCCTTGGCGAAGGTGAGCATGTCGGGTTCAAGATCGTGTGCTTGATATCCCCAGAAGTTTTCGCCGGTGCGACCCCAACCGGTTTGCACTTCATCGGTGATCCAGAGGATTCCGAATTCGCGACACACCTCTTGCAGCGCGCCGAGCAAACCATCGGGAGGAACGGTGAAACCACCAACTCCCTGAATGGGTTCGGCGATCATGCACGCGACATCACCTGCGGTGGTCGTGGCGATGACGTGACGAAGATCTTCAACAATTGCGTCGACAAAACCCTTTTCGTCGCGATCGCGGAATGGCGAGCGAAACATATCGCCATTGTGAACATACGACACTGCAAACGGAGAAAGACTTGACGACGACCAACCTCGATTACCGGTGACGCCCATCGTGGCAAACGAACGCCCGTGATAACTGTTACGCAGCGCAAGCACTTGGTTCGAGCGACGAACAGTGGACGCCAGGAGCAACGCTGCTTCATTCGCTTCTGAACCTGACGTAGCAAAGAAAACTTTCGCGTCGGTGATTCCCGACAACTGCCCCACCTTTTCGGCGAGTTCAATCATTGGTTCGACGAGATAGAGCGTCGAAGTGTGAATCATCTTGCCGGCTTGTTCTCTGATCGCTTCGACAACTTCAGGAAGCGAGTACGCCGTCATCGTCGTGAGGATGCCACCGAAGAAATCGAGATAGCGCTTGCCTTCGGCATCGACGACATGGCGACCTTCTCCACTCACCAGCGAAATTGGCTTTTCGTAATACAGCGCCAGCCAATCAGGCAGCGCTCGGCGATGACGGGCGAGAAGTTCGTCGTGAGTTGTCACGATGAGATCTTGCCACCCAACGATCGACTTCAGCGAAGCGAAAGTTGCAGGGAATCCATGCCCCGTAGGACCAGACGACCATTCCAGATTGGTGTGCCGACCGCCTGTAGCTCAGGGAAGCGACGGATCAGGCGGGTGATAGCGATCGTGCCTTCAAGTCTCGCTAAGGACGCTCCGAGACAGTGGTGCGTACCACTTCCGAAAGCGAGATGACGCGCCGCGTCGGCGCGGCGAAGGTCGAGTTGATCGGCCGAGGGGCCAAACGTCGCGGGATCGTGATTCGCCGACCCAAGACTGGTCAGCACAAACACACCGGCGGGGATTTGGTGCCCAGCCAGTTCAATCGGTTCAAGAGTGATGCGGCGCGAAATCTGCACAGGCGAGTCGTAGCGAAGGAGTTCGTCGATGGCCGTGGCTTCCACCGAAGGATCATCACGCAACAACTCAAACTGATCGCGGTTCTGAAGCAATGCCCAAGTGCCATTGCCGATGAGATTCACTGTGGTCTCGTGACCAGCGATGAACAGCACATTTACCTGATCAAGAAGTTCCGTATCGGAAAGAACATCACCATTGTCTTCGGCAAGAATCAAAGCGCTCAGCAAGTCGTCGCCAAGATTCGATCGTTTCCACTCGATCACCTCCGCAATGTGTTGACGAAGGTGTTCGCCCGCGGTTACCGCGGCAACGAGTTCGTCGGGTCCAATCGTGAAGTCGAGGATTTTCACCAGAGCATGCGACCACTCACGCAATTGCGCGCTGTCGCCGTCGGGCATTCCCAACATTTCAGAAATCACCGCAAACGGAAGTGGAAACGCAAGGTCGGCGATGAGGTCCATCTGTTCGCCACCGGCCACTGCGTCGAGGTGTTCGTCGACAATGCGTTCGATCATCGGGGCAAGGTCGGCGACCCGTCGAGGTGTGAACACGCTGCTCACCAGTTTGCGCAATCGCGTGTGATCAGGTGGATCGATATTGAGAATTGATGTGTCTTCTCTTGGCGCCTTGTCGGGAAACAACTCGGCGCGCATCTTGGCCCGGTCGCGCGGATCTTCGCCCAGAATCTCAATGGCCTTGCGCACATCGACACTCAGTGTGACGTCACGAAGTAGTTGCACCGACTCGGCGTGATTGAACACGATCCATGGACCGAACGGTGTTTGCTGAATTGGTTCGGTCTCGCGCTGGATCCGATATTCCTCATAGGGATACTCGGCGAAGCCCGGCACGAAGGGATTGAACATCTCGAATGTCTACAGGGAGTCGTGCAAAACCGTGAAGGTCAGTGCGGTAATTCGCGGAATGGCGTAGTGCGATCGTTGCTTGGTTCGCGAGGTAGACCGAGCACACGCTCGCCCACGATGTTTCGCTGCACATCTTCAGTACCGCCGCCGATGCGAGCCATCCACTGGCCCATAAACACCATGGTCTGCCAGTAGCCATCGTCGATGGCGTCGGAGCCCCACAACATTCCGTCGGCGCCCATGAGCGATTCAACCAAATCCCCCTGGAACGCAAGACGATCGGAAATCGCGATCTTCATGGTTGAAACCTCGGGCCCAGGAGCGATTCCCTTTGAGGCCGCAGTGCGCGTGCGGTAGCCGATGTACTTCGAGATTTGGTAACTCGTGTAGAGCTTCATGAGTTCTTGGCGAACAACCGGATCACTTACACGGCCGTACTGCTGCGCCAGACGAAGCACGCCGGCGAATCCGTCGCCATGACCAGCACCGATGTCGGCGCGCTCGCTGGTGAGTGTGGTCATCGCCACGGCCCAACCACCGTTTACTTCGCCCAACACATTTTCTTTCGGAATACGAACTTCTTCGAGGAATACCTCGTTGAACTCTGCACCGCCGGTTGCTTGCACTAGCGGACGAACATCGATACCCGGTGAACGCATGTCGACGAGGAAGTACGTGATGCCACGATGCTTCGGCGCGTCCCAATCGGTACGAGCAAGCAACATGCCCCAGTCAGCA
>WLMU01000088.1 GCA_009700115.1 Actinomycetota bacterium | reverse complement strand
TTGAGACTCGCGTCGAGAAGGGCGACTCGATTGTCCAGCGAATCTCGTTTCTTCGTGACGTCTGAAGCGAAATGCGATGCGATTGCCATTGCGGTGGTCGAGGTTCCAGTGCCTCCTGGCCCGAGGACAGTTATGAGTCTCCCGGCGGCGCACGGTTCGGCTGCGATCTCGGCCGTGGTTACCGGCGTCCTGCGGTCGACTCCGATCGCGTGTTCACGCAGCGCCGCAAGAAGCCGTTCCGGGTGAACTGGTTGGGTCAACGTGCAGCCTGCACCCAGGAGGGTCCAATCCCTCCGCGCTGTTGAGTCGGTTACGACTATTGGGATACAACCAGCATCACGCGCTGTTTCGATGATGTCGCGGTCGACTCCTACGCAGTCTTCTCCCAGGAGCACGGCAGAGTGTCGACGAGTGGAAAGGAGGCGAGAGCGAACCTCATCGACCGAGACGCAGCGGATGAATTCGATCGGAAGCATTGACGAATTTGCCCAACGTCCAACCTCGGCGAGCCACGCTGTTCGTGGTCGGGCGACACCAAGGACTGTGAAGTGTTCGTCGTGCATCATCGGCCCGCCGATGCTCGAGCGAGGGGGCCAGTTGTCGATGAGCGTGTACCGATGGTGTTGCCAGCGAGCGTGGATCTGACAACGGTTATTGATGCAACCTGAGCGGCGTGAGCGGCATCGAGTAACTGATCGGCAGACGCAAGGGCCAACGTGATGATGAGTTTTCCCGACGAGCCCAGCGCCCCGGACTTTTGGTCGGCGATTCGAATCACGCTGGCGTCTCGAGCCAGAACGGTGGTCATCGCGTCGCTCCCTGATCCGTAGGTTGCAAGAACGTCCACTCGTTCGCCAGGCCGTAGATCGCCGTTGAGTGCACGATCGCGATCGATGGGAAACGAAAATTCGCGTGTTGGTGCCGCCGGCCCGCCAGCGAGGACCGCGCTGCGCTGAACGAGTTCGCCCTCTCCGATCGGAGCCAACGCGACTGCCCCAGCTAATTCGTCGACAGAGGTGAATCCATGAAGACTGTTGGCAGTTTTTCGTTCAACTGTCTTCGTGGCGAGTGTTGTGTTGTCGAGCCTTTCTCCAGCAACTAGCGGACGGCGGGAGATGACGATCGATTGTTGGGGGGTGCCGCCTGCTCCGGTGACGATGAGGAACGCAGCGAGAGCAGCGGTGCTGACAAGCAGTGCGCCGACAATCATGCGGCTGTTTGGTTTGTTTGGCCGTCGGATACTTGTTCGTCGTATCGAAGCCGTTTGGTTGCTTTGGTGTGTTTCTGGGGATGTTACTCGGGGACGACGCATCTCGTTCACTTTCCGGTCCTGACACTCCTTGTGGGGGTCGCACGGTACGGACGCCGAAGTCCGAGGGGAAGAGGTCGCGAGGCCTATTTCTTCATTTGGGGTTTTCTCATACCTTCATTTTGTGATGGACGAATCGATTGGATGGATGAGTACTGCCGAAGTTGCGGAGTATCTCGGCGTGCAGCCGCGGACGCTTTATCGATTCATTGACGAAGGTCGCCTGCCTGCCTATCGATTCGGCCGCGTGATCAGAGTGAAACGGCACGATGTCGAAGTGTTTATTCAGTCATGCCGGATCGAACCTGGAACGCGTATTGAGACTTCATCAATCGCATCGACGACGGCATAGAAGAGGCCTCCATCTGGTGTGTCGAGAATGAGTAATGACCGATTGAGGCTTACGACGTTTCCGGTTACATGTTGCGTGCTGACCATGAGTGAGATCTCTTCGCCGAGTTCGATATGCGAAGAGACAAACGTTGGCCACGAGGTTGATGCTTGAGGGATTCCATTACCGTCGAGGTGTAAACGGCTCGCGCTCCTCACCGATGCGATCGCAGTTGTTCGGATGAGCGATGCGTCTGTTTGGCTTTTCTGGAGCACGATGCCGAAGAGTCCTGCTCTTGAAATCGTGCCCCTCCGTTCAGTCCCAGTGATTGTGGTCAGGGCCACGAATGCCCTGCACTCGGCAAGGTCAGCGAGAAGCCCGACGAGCGTGGCATCTTCGGTCCGGTGTCGTTGAAGCGCTCCGAAACCCGCCCTTGAGCGTGAGGACTCAGAGGAGCGAGCCGAGTCGAGGAGTTGGCGGAGGGCGGGATCAGTGACGGCTTCCATCGTCCGATGATCAGTCTTCCGCCTCCATAGCGGATGAGCCGTCTGGCCCTTCTAGGATTACGGACCAGATGCCCAGCACAACAGTGAACGTCCACGTCCCCGGCAACCACCTCATGACCGGTCTTCTCGGTCATCGTGACGAGTTGCTTCTCCTTATTGAAGATGCCTTTCCCGAGGCCGATGTTCATGTGCGCGGCAACGAGATCACCGTTTCGGGCGACCAGGCCGGCATGGTCGGCAAATTGTTCGAGGAACTTGTTGTGCTTCTGCAGCAAGGACAGGTACTTGAACCAGTCTCGGTGCGTCGCAGCATCGAAATGGTTCGCGCCGACGAACGTCCCAGTGAAGTTCTCACCACCGATGTGTTGCGTAACTCTCGTGGTCGCATGGTGCGACCAAAGACGAGCGGACAGAAGAAATACATCGACGCGATCCGTAAGAACATTGTGACGTTCGGTGTCGGTCCCGCTGGTACCGGCAAGAGCTGGCTTGCTGTCGCGATGGCAGTGCAAGCGCTTCAAGCAAAAGAAGTTGAGCGCATCATCCTCACTCGTCCTGCAGTTGAAGCCGGCGAGCGTCTGGGTTTCTTGCCCGGCGACATGATGGCCAAGGTCGATCCGTATCTGCGTCCGCTCTATGACGCGCTCTATGACATGCTCGATGCAGAAGGCGCGCAACGGATGCTTGAGCGTGGAACGGTTGAAGTCGCGCCGTTGGCATTTATGCGCGGTCGCACCTTGAACGGTTCGTTCATCATTCTTGATGAAGCGCAGAACACGACTCCGGAACAGATGAAGATGTTCCTTACTCGTATTGGCTTCGGATCGAAGGTCGTTATTACCGGCGATACCACCCAGATCGATCTGCAGGGTGGTCGAAGTGGTCTGCTTGAACTTGAACCGATCCTTTCCGGCATTGAGGGACTCGAATGGGTCAAGCTCACCGCCGGTGATGTTGTTCGTCACCGCATCGTTCAGGACATCGTGACCGCGTACGAGAACGCGCCGAAGCGTTGAACGAGCCTCCCCGTCGTCGTCGATTGAAACGACGCGGCCCTGCCGAAGGTGTTGTCACTGTCTTTGTTTCTGATGAACAGGCAGCGATCACGATTGATGTCGAACGTTGGCAGAAGCTTGCACTTGCTGTTCTTGCCGATGAAGGCGTTGAAGGTGAAGCGGAATTGTCGGTGATGTTTGTCGACGAGGAAACGATTGGCGATCTCAATCTGCGGTTCATGGAAACCGATGGGCCCACCGACGTTCTGTCGTTTCCTATTGATGGTGAACCGAACGTTCCCGGTCGCTGGCCTGATGCAGGTGGACCTGGACCTGACCGCATTGAAAACGATCCGGAAGATCTCCCACTGCTTTTGGGTGATGTCGTGATTTGTCCTTTGGTGGCGGAGCGCAATGCTCCGACTCACGCTGGTTCGTTCACTGATGAAGTCGCGTTGTTGGTTGTGCACGGGATCTTGCATCTTTTGGGTATGGACCATGCTGAAGAGCCCGAACGAGTCGAGATGCAGAACCGTGAGCGGGAATTGCTTGATGCCCACTATGGGCCGCTCACTGCTGATCCATGGGCATGAACTCTGCCGTAGTGGCGGCAACGCTTACCTCAACAGATCTATGGCTGATGGGCTTTGCGCTCGTCCTGTTAGTCGTCACTGCGTTTTTGGCGATGGCCGAAACTGCTCTGAACCGTATGACCGAATCGAAGGCAAACGCGATTGCAACCACGGGCGGTTGGGGGAGCAAGCGAGTCGTTGCTCTCGTTTCACACCCTGAGGAATATCTCAATGGCGTGATGCTTGTGATGATCGCGTGTCAGCTTGTGCAAGCGACGTTGGTCGGCATCTTGGCGTATCGGGTGTTCGACACTTGGGGCGTCGTTGCCGTCGTCGTTATTGATGTTGTTCTCGTCTTTGTATTTGCTGAAGCGCTACCGAAGACGTGGGCGATTGATCACACCGAGCGCGCTGCTCGAATCGTGACACCAGTGATCTGGGTGTTGGCTCGCTTTTGGCCGCTCCGAATTGTTGTGCGCGTCTTCATTGGATTGACCAATGTGATTGCACCAGGAAAAGGTCTGAAAGACGGACCGTTTGTGTCTGAAGAAGAGATTCTCGCGCTTGCCGATCAAGCAGTTTCGGCAGACATCCTGGAAGAGGAAGAGCGTGAACTCATCGAACAGGTCTTCGAATTCGGCGACACGATCTGTCGCGAGGTCATGGTTCCGCGCCCGGACATGTTGGCGATGGCCGATTCGCTTACGGTGGCCGAAGTTCTTGATGCAGCGCTCGCCGATGGCCGCAGCCGTGTTCCGGTATTCGGCGAAGGCATTGACGACATCACCGGCGTTGCCTACGTCAAGGATTTGATTCGCGCCTCTCGTACTGGGCGCGAGTCGTCGAGGGTGGCGCGTTACGCCCGTCGAACGTATTTCGTCCCTGAGACCAAGCGGATTTCCGAGCTGCTGTCGGAAATGAGGGTTCGTAAAGCGCATATGGCGGTGGTGATCGATGAATACGGCGGTACGGCTGGCCTGGTGACGCTTGAGGACCTGATCGAAGAACTCATTGGTGAAATCGTCGATGAATTCGATCATGAAGAAGCCATGGTTGAACGACTTCCTGGTGGTGATTTACGCGTTCAAGCGCGTATGTCGATGGATGAAGTCAGCGAGTTAGTTGGTGTCGATTTGCCCGAGGGTGATTGGGACACAATCGGCGGTTTGATGTTTCACCTGCTCGGTCACGTACCGTTCGAGGGTGAGAGCACTACACAAGGCGAGTTTCGCCTTCGTGCAGAACAGGTGAAGGGACGTCGAATCGGCATGGTGAGGATCGAGAAGTTGACCCAGTGAAGTCCGGATTCGTTTCCATCGTCGGTCGTCCCAATGTGGGGAAGTCGACACTCCTCAATGCCATTCTTGGCCAGAAGGTCGCCATCACCTCTGACAAGCCACAAACGACCCGCTCGCAAATCCGTGGCGTGTTGAATCGACCAGACACCCAGATCGTGTTCGTCGATACGCCCGGTATTCACCGTCCTCGCACATTGTTGGGCGAACGGTTGAATAAAACCGCCTCAGAAATGACCAGTGGCGTAGATGTTGTCTGCCTCGTTGTTGACGCGACCGCGCCGATCGGGCCTGGCGATCGATTTGTTGCCGAGAAAGTTCCCGCTAACGCGATCGTTGTGGTGAACAAGACCGATATTGCATCGCCTGACGACGTCATCGCTCAGTTAGCGCGTGCCGCCGAACAGATCGATGTGTCGGCCTACTTCCCGGTTTCCGCTGTCACGGGCGCAGGAGTGGACAAGTTGGTGGCAGAAATCGTGTCGCGTCTTCCCGAAGGCCCACTTTGGTATCCCGACGACATGGTCACCGACGTTCCCGAAGCGTTCTGGGTTGCTGAACTTGTTCGCGAGCAATTGCTTGCCGTCACAAACGATGAACTTCCGCATTCCATTGCGACACGAGTCGTTGAATGGGAATGGCCACGTATCCGTTGCGAGATTCTCGTTGAACGCGAATCACAAAAGGGCATCGTGATTGGCCACAAAGGCTCGGTGCTCAAGCAGGTCGGTATCGCTGTTCGCGAACAGTTGCCCGAAGGCGCATATTTAGAACTGTTTGTGAAGGTCGACAAGGACTGGCAGCGTAAAGCTGGCGCCCTCGATCGGTTGGGGTTCTAAAGCGCGAGTTATTCGCGTTCCTTGAGGCCGGCGAGATAGCTCTCGACCTCAGCACGATCCTTTGTGCGCTTCATTGGCGGCAGCGAGTTCACGAAATCCCAGCGGTAATTGGCACTTGCCATGCGTGGATCGAAAACGGCGACGACGCCCCGGTCGCTCGTGCTGCGAATCAAGCGACCGGCGCCTTGGGCGAGAAGGGTCGTGGCCCGAGGAATATCGACGACCTTGAACGCATCGGCTCGTGCTCGTTCGCGGCGGGCTTGAAGCAACGGATCGTCAGGGCGGGGGAATGGAAGTCGATCGATCGTGACCAGACTGAGAGTTGCACCAGGAACATCGACGCCCTGCCAAAACCCCATGGTTGCGAAAAGGCAGGACTCGGGATCATCAGTGAATCGCTCGATGAGTGCGGGCTTTGGGTAATCGTCCTGCCCGAGGATGGGAACATCCACTCGTTCTCGCAGTGCTTCAACGGCGAGGTTCAGAGCCCGGTAACTCGTGAACAGTGCCATGGTGCGGCCGCCCGCCGCGTTTATAAGCGCTTCGAGTTCATCGTGCATCGATTCATCGAAGGTTGCACTGCGGGGATCGGGCATGTGCGCGGCGCAGTAGAGAAGTGCTTGTTCCGGATAGTCGAATGGACTGCCCACATCGACACGTTCGAATCGCTCTTCAGGGATTCCAAGTTGGACCGGCAGCGCGGCAGGCAACGTTGCGCTGGTGAGGACAGCGGTGGTTTGGGTCCAGAGCGTTTCATCGAGAAGTTCGCCGACATCGATCGGTGCAATGCGAAGAACGGGAAACTCTTCACTGCCTTCGACCCAGGCCACCTCGCTGGTTTTGATTTCTTGAAGCGAATTGATGTCGTCGATAAGTGATGTGGCCGCTTGCATCGCCCGCTGTTTGCGCGCTCCGACATCGCCTTTGCTGTCATCGGGAATGACTCGAAGTGCACTCATTGCTTTGTCGACACGACCTCGAGCGAGAGTGAGGACGCGCGCAGGTTCGCCATCGATCTGACCGCGAATACGTCGGCCGCGTTCCTCGCTGAGTGCGTCGCGCCACATCGACCCGAGTTCATCAATATCGCGAACAATGTCGGGATCAGCGATGATCGCGGCGATAATTCGGGCAAGAGCGGTGAATCTGCCGGCGGTGAGTTCGACACCAGATGTCGCCGCGACGATGTCTTCAAGCTGATGAGCCTCGTCGATGATGACGACCTGATGTTCGGGAAGCACGGCACCGTTTGTCGCCAAATGCATTCCATAGAGATGGAGATTCACGACAACGACATCGGCGTCAGCCGCAGCGCGCCGAGCGCGTTCGGTGAAGCACTCATCGCCCTTCGGGCATTTCGCCGCTCCGGGGCATTCTCGGGGGCCAACGCTCACAGCGGCCCATGCTCTTGGCGATGGTTCAATCGTCAACTCTGAGCGATCCCCAGTGAGTGTGGTGGTGGACCATCGTGCAAGCGCGGCGAGTTCCTCAGACGGTGGTTTCGGTCCGCCGATATCGAGGGCGAGTTGTTCGGCGCCATCGGCATCGAGTTCACGAACGCGCTGGAGGCAGATGTAATTGGAGCGACCCTTCAACACCGCAAAGGTGAACGGGTGATCAAGATGTTCGGTGAGGAATGGAAGGTCCTTGGTGGCTAATTGGTCCTGGAGCGTTTTGGTCGCGGTGGCGACAACGACGCGACGGCCCGAGATGATGCACGGCACGAGATAGGCGAAGGTCTTGCCCGTGCCTGTACCTGCCTCGACAACAAGGTGGTTGCCTTCGACGATCGACCGGGCGACGGCCTCGGCCATTTCGATCTGCCCATCTCGTTGCTCACCGCTCGGCAACTGCGCTGTGATCTGCTCGAGGGCCTGGCGGGTGTTGGCGACGAGACGGTCGGCGGCACCCATGGGAGACCGATGGTACCGGCGCCGTCGTAGGTCGGCGGTAACGTCGCACAGGTGGACATCCCTGGTATCGACCCGACGCGCATCCCCGTGCATATCGCTGCGGTCATGGATGGCAATGGGCGTTGGGCCACCAGTAGGGGCCTGAAGCGCACCGATGGGCACGCTGCTGGCGAAGAAGCGCTCTTCGACACCGTCGAGGGAGCGCTCGATCTGGGTGTGAAGTGGCTCACGGTCTATGCGTTCTCCACCGAGAACTGGCGTCGCCCCGCCGATGAGGTTCGGTTCCTTATGGGATTCAACGAGTCGTTGCTTGTTCGTCGTCGCGACGAATTAAATGAGCGAGACGTTCGGATGCGGTTTATTGGCCGGCGCGACTGGCGAGTCCCGAAGCGGCTGCTTCGTCGCATGGACGAATCCATTGAACTCACGAAGAACAACCGCACGCTGACATTCACGATCGCGTTCAACTACGGCGGTCGGGCAGAACTGGTCGATGCGGTCAAGCAACTGGTGGCCGAAGGCGTTCCGGCCGACAAGATCGACGAGAAAGCGATTGCGAAGCGTTTGTACGACCCGCAGATGCCTGATCCCGACCTTGTCGTGCGAACCTCTGGAGAATTCCGTACTTCCAACTTCCTCATGTGGGAAGCGGCCTACAGCGAACTTGTTTTCACTGACACGCTGTGGCCCGACTTCCGTCGCGAGAATCTCTTCGACGCGGTGCGCGAATACCAAGCGCGAGACCGTCGATTCGGTGGCTTGAGCCCCGAAGCCTGATCGGCATACGACATGGGAAAAGGCACGATTCATCGCGATGAAGGAAT
>WLMU01000087.1 GCA_009700115.1 Actinomycetota bacterium | reverse complement strand
GTCGTTTCCTTTGTTGGCGGTGCAACGGGCGTGGGCATCCACACTCAGAATGACTCTGGCTGTGCTGTTGCCAATTCAGTGGCGGCGGTTGTTGGCGGCGCAACGCAGGTGCAGGGCACCATCAACGGCTATGGCGAACGCACGGGCAATGCAAACCTCATGACCGTCATCCCCGATCTCACGCTCAAACTCGGAGTGGCGACTCTCCCCGAGGGTCACCTCGATCGACTCACCGTGGTGAGTCACCGCGTTGCGGAACTCGTCAACCTCCCCCCGCATCCTTCTGACCCATATGTTGGCGCGTCTGCCTTTGCGCATAAGGGTGGCTTGCATACTTCGGCGCTAGGTCGCGCTGGCGGCGCCACCTATGAACACATCGATCCGGCAATTGTTGGCAACCACACGCGCGTGCTGGTGTCCGACCTCGGCGGTCGTGCGGGCATGGCTATGAAGGCCGATGAATTTGGAGTCGAACTCGATGATCCGTCTGTCGCCAAACTGTCCGACGAACTGAAACAACTCGAGTCGGAAGGCTGGTTGTTTGAATCGGCCGACGCGTCTCTTGAACTGCGTATGCGCCGAGCCACTGGTTGGGAACAAGCATTTTTCGAGGTTGAGGAATATCGAGTTTCGAGTTCACACCGCGAAGGTGCAGCCACAACTGGTGGTGCCCTCGAGGTCACGACCGAAGCAACGGTCATACTCTGGATTGATGGCGAACGAGTCACCGCCGATGGCGAGGGAAATGGTCCCGTCAATGCGCTCGATGCCGCTGTCCGTCGAGCGCTCAACGGACGGTTCCCTGCCCTTGAACGAATTCACCTGACCGATTTCAAGGTTCGCGTCGTCGATGGCGGTGCTGCGACCGGAGCGGTGGTGCGGGTACTGATCGATTCCACCAATGGTGACCGCGTCTGGACGACCGTGGGAGTCGACAGCAATGTGATTGAAGCCTCATGGCAGGCGCTCATGGACTCCATTCAGTTTGGTTTGGTCCACGCTGACGATCTTGCCGGGTAGATTCACTCTTAATGGCTGCCCCTGATTACGTTCCCATTCCCGTCGATGATCCCGCCCGGGTCTACCAGTCGCCCCCGTGGCGTCCCGAGTCATGGATGGCTGATCGGCCGGCAGAGATCGTTGGCCGTCAGCCTCTTGGGCCGCGTTTAGGAGATCCAGGACCTGACCAAGGTTTTGCGATCCGTCTGGCCCGTCAGGTCCGTGGCCGTCTGGTGCTTACGGCCGGTGAATCCGAAGCCGATGCTCTTTCTGGCACCGTTGCGATCGCGATGCGTCGCTCGGCAATGTTCGGCCGAGCACCTTCGATCCACGACATCACCGTGGCGCTCACGCTGTGGGGCTATTTGTCAGAAGCACCGGCTGAACTTGTGGCTCTTCGTTCGCAGGTCTTCGCCGCAGTTGCCCACAGTCACCACTACATGGAGCGACGCGCCATCGTCGATGCCGTTCCCGAAGAGATGCTTCGTCTCGATCCGGCCTCGGTCACGACCCTCGTGCGTAACGAACCTTCGCGAATTCTCGCAATGGCGAATGCCGCAGTGGCTGGTCAAGAACACGACGCTCACGCCTGAGGTTTGCCACTCGCCGAAAGCGGATCAACTAGGAGTTGACCTCGTGATGCGGTTTAGGGCTTCTTCGTTGTAGCAGCGGGGTTTGACCACGATGCGGGAGTGGTCGCGAAGATGTCGATTGGGGTTCCGGCAGGTATGGCACCGGCGATCGTGATCACAACATCGTTGGGGATGCGCACACAACCGTTGGATGACTTGGTGCGAACCAGTTCGGGTTGATTGGTTCCGTGAAACGCGACCTGGGGAAGTCCGTTATCGAATGTTTCGAGGACTTCGCTGTATCCATTCGTAGGAAGGATCCATGCGCCGTAGACCCCTGTATCGGAGGAGTTCTTGATTTTTTCCGTTACGAAGAAACGCCCAATGGGAGTTGGGGTGGAGTCTTTGCCGATCACTACGTCGGTTTCAACGAAAACATTTGCGCCCTGGAAAACCTTCAAGTGGAACGTCGAAAGGTCAAGTTCCATGTGATAGTCGGTCGCTGCAATGGTGACATCGTCGGCTTTGATCCATCCGGTGGTGTGATTGGGGCGCGCAGTGATGAGTACCTTCATCCAGTCGCCTTGGTTTTCCAATACGTCGACGACTAGGGGATTCTTGTAATAAGTGGGGTTTGTGAACTCGTAACCATCGGCAGTTTTCTTGACGCCAGCGGAGTTCAGCCCGGTGCGGGGAATAGCAGCAACCGTGGCTTTGACTGTGGTTGTACTCGAAGTGCTGGAGGGCGGGGTCGTGACGACGCTTTTCGGAAGTTCGCTGTACACCGTGAGTTTGGCGCCCTTGGCGGTTGCGTAGGTGGTCTGGTACGGCGCAATGGCGGTGGTGCTTGATGAGTCTTGAACGGTGGTGTCCGACGACGCCTTTTTTCCGTCCGAACACGCGGCCGCGCCCAAGAGGAGGGCAAGCGAAATCGCGGCGGCAGCGATTGGGCGAAACTGACGCAAACGAAGTGGGGTGTTCATGAAGTACTCCGGGTTGAGGTGCAAACCGTGAGCCAGAGTGGCCCAGATCGCCCAGATCGCCCAGATCGGTTGATCGGCCGGGGCAACGAAGGCCTGACGGTACCATCGGACCTGTGAACACCCCAGTCGCCCGAGTCCGCTTCGCTCCTTCGCCCACGGGCTATCTCCACATCGGTGGGGCCAGAACGGCTCTTTTCAATTGGTTGTTCGCCCGCCAGCAAGGTGGCGAGTTTGTGCTTCGCATCGAAGACACCGACGCCGAACGCTCCCGGCCAGAACTCATCGACATCATTTTCCGATCGCTGGAATGGTTGGGTCTCGACTGGGACGGCACCCCAGTGCATCAGTCCGAGCGCGGGGCCATGCACCTCGCGGCGGTCGAGACGCTCCTTGCCAACGGTTCGTCGTATTGGTGTTCGTGTACCTCCGATGAGGTCAAAGCCCGGGCGGAAGCTCGGGGCGGTACTCCGGGCTACGACGGGTTTTGTCGCGAGCGGGGATTAGGCCCAGGCGACGGCCATGTTGTTCGTTTTCGAGTTCCTGACACTGGAGTTACCTCCTTCGACGATCTCATCCGCGGCACTGTCAGTTTCGAAAATGCCGTACTTGAAGATTTTGTGATTCTTCGTTCGAACGGAACGCCGATGTTTCATCTGGCGAACGCAGTCGACGATGCCGATCAAGAAATCACGCATGTCATTCGCGGCGAAGACCTGATCAACGTCACGCCCAAGGTTCTTCTGCTCCGTCAAGCACTCTCGACGCCTGGGGAATTGATTTTCGCCCACCTCCCACTCATCGTGAATGAGAAGCGTCAGAAGCTTTCGAAGCGACGCGACGATGTTTCCGTTGGCGATTACATCGATCGCGGCTATTTGTCAGAGGCGATGGTGAATTACCTCGCCACGCTGGGGTGGGGTCCACCTGATGACATCGAAATTCGTCCGCTTGCCGAGATTGTCGACTTGTTTCGTATTACCGATGTGAATAATTCCGGCGCGTTCTTCGATGTCAAGAAATTGCAGCATTTCAATGGCGAATACATTCGCAAATTGTCAGTCCCGCAGTTCGTCAGTCGTTCAACTCGATGGTTGTACGAAGACACTCCTTGGGAAGCTGATCGATTCGATATCTCCACCTTCGAAGTTCTGGCTCCACTCGTGCAAGAACGCGTGAAATTACTTTCAGAAGTACCTGGCTATGTCGATTTCATATTCGCACCCGACCCCGTGATTGATGACGACTCTTGGCAAAAGGTGATGGTGAAAGGTGCCGACCTCGCGGTGGCAGTTCTTGACCATGCGATAGCTCAATTTGCGGAGTGCGAATGGAACGCAGCGTCCCTCGAAGCAGCACTCTTTTCCTATGCCGAAGAGCATGAAATTTCTAAGGGCAAGGTGCAGGCCCCTGTGCGAGTTTCGGTGACTGGTCGCAGTGTGGGCCCGCCGCTGTTCGAATCGCTTGAAGTGCTCGGTCGGGACGAAACACTTCGCAGACTCACTTCAGCCAAGGTTCTTCTGCAGAGCTGACATGTTCTTCGGACTGCGTTGGGTGATACGTATCGCCCTCGGACTGCTCACAGTCTTGGTTCTCTATATCGGAATCACGTTCGCACAGGTGTGGTGGGCGGCGCGGCAAAATGACACATCGCATGCGTCGGCGATCGTTGTCATGGGTGCCGCGCAGTGGAACGGTTCCCCGTCGCCGGTGTTGAAAGGTCGGCTCGATCACGCCGCCGAGCTTTACCAAAAAGGTGTCGCGCCGGTGGTGATCGTCGCAGGTGGAAAGCAAGCAGGCGACAAGGTCACGCAAGGTCTCGTGAGCTTCGAATACTTGCGGTCGAAGGGCATTCCTGAAGGGGCGATCAAGATTGAAGTGGACGGAACAGATAGTTACGAGGAACTCTCTTCCTCGGCATTCATCATGAGACAAGCCGGATTGCCTAACGACGTGGTGATCGTGACCGATCCGTACCATTCATTTCGGGCCACTGACATTGCTGACGAGGTTGGGCTTGCTGCTCATGTCTCTCCAACCAAGGGGCGTTCGACGTTCAGTGACTATGTGCGTGAAACAGGCGCAGTCGCGATTGGGCGGATCATCAATTACCGCCGTTTGGCTGCGTGGCACTGACTCCCACTCGGGTTCTGGGCGTGGTTTGGTGCCACCCCCGTTCCAACCGGTAACGTTCCCTCGCCCTTCGGGGGTGGTGTAATTGGTAACACGAGTGGTTCTGGTCCATTTGTTGGGGGTTCGAGTCCTCCCCCCCGAGCTTTGAAGATCGGGCGTCGACAATGTCGGCGCCCGTTTCGCGTGCCGGGCCAGCCCTAGGCTGCCCTCGTGACGACATTGCGTTCTCTCTGTGTCTATTGCGGCTCAAAATTGGGCAATGATCCGAGACACGAGGCTGTTGCTGTTGAGTTGGGTCGGCTCATGGCTCAGGCTGGTGTGCGCCTCGTTTACGGCGGCGGATCGGTTGGATTAATGGGATCGGTCGCCGATTCCGTGTTGGCCAACGGCGGCGAGGTGTTTGGTGTCATCCCGAAAGGATTGTTCACCACAGAAATTGGCCATCCCGGTCTGACCGAACTGGTTGAGGTTGGTTCGATGCATGAACGCAAGGCATTGATGGCGGCCGAGGCCGATGGATTTGTTGCTCTGCCGGGCGGATTGGGAACGCTTGAAGAATTGGCAGAGATCGCTACTTGGTCGCAGTTGGGTATTCACGCCAAGCCGGTTGGTGTGCTTGATGTCGATGGGTTCTGGGAGCCGCTGCTCGGGTTCCTCGACGGCGCCGCCGACGCCGGATTCATTCGGCCCCAGCATCGAAACATCATTCTGCGCATCACTGCAGTCGAAGATGTGATCCCAGCACTGTCGTCGGCGGCCGTGCCGCCGTCTGCGCCGTTACTTGGCCTTGAAGAGTCTTGACCCGATGCGGTCCGGGCTGCGTTGACGCGAGACAATTGAGACATGGAACAGGTCGATATCGCCGTGATCGGCGCCGGTCCCGCAGGCTCGTCTGCTGCGGCATGGGCAGCACGTGGCGGAGCCTCAGTCGCACTGTTTGAAAAGGCAACGCAGGGCCGCGACAAATCCTGCGGTGATGGTCTGACCCCTCGAGCGGTGACCGAATGCCGCCGTCTGGGCCTTGATCTTGATCGGTTCCACCGCATCGATGGGTTGCGAGTGCAAGCGGGCAGCAAAGTTCGCGAAGTGTTGTGGCCCGACGGAGCATTTCCTCCGGTTGGCGCAGTCGCTCCGCGCGCTGAGTTCGACGCAATGGTGATGCAAGCAGCAATTGATTCGGGAGCGGACTTTCGCGAAAACTCGCCGGCCGAACTCTGGATCGAAGACGGACGCGTGTTGGGCGTCATTTGCCACGGTGAAAACGTGCGCGCTCACCTAACCGTGATCGCTTCTGGTGCGGGCTCGCCGGCAGCGCGCGCCGTGGGAGCGACACGTGTTGCGTCATCACCATTCGGTTTGGCTATCCGTGGCTACATCTCCTCGACCCGGGCCGATGATCGCCACATGGAAGCATGTCTCACCGTCAAGGGCCCCGATGGTTCCATCGTCCCCGGCTACGGATGGGTCTTCCCCGCCGGTAATGGCATTGTCAACATCGGTGTCGGCGCGTTATCGACGATGAAGAACTTTTCTGATCTCAATCTCAACACGATGCTCGAGGCGTACACCGCTCAAGTGCGCGACTCGTGGGGCCTTGGCGAGTTCATCGCTCGTCCCAAGGCGTGGCGTCTTCCGATGCACGTCGAGCACCGCGGCGGTCCTGGATGGGTAGTTGTCGGCGATGCAGCTGGTCTCGTGAATCCCTTTAACGGGGAAGGCATCGACTACGCGCTTGAATCGGGTCGTCACATTGCGGAATGTTTCTTGGCCGAACCCGGAACTGCCTCGGCCTCTTATCAAGCGCTTGTGCGCAAGGAGTACGACCCGTTCTTTGCCACCGCCCGTCGCTTCGCGTGGCTTATCGGCCGCCCGAAACTTCTGCAGTTCCTCCTCGGCATTGCGTTGTCGACCAATTTCACGATGAAACTCGTCCTCGACATCATGGCGAATCTCGTCGATATGGAGCACCCCGGTTTGGCGGGCCGTTCGCTCACGATCGGGGGCAAGGTGCTGTCATTGGCCGACCCGCTTCTTGTTCGTTCACCGAAAAAGCGCGGGAACCGACCAACAACTCCTGTCGGGTAGGTTCAAGAGTCCCATAGGGGGATGAACGGGGGAGTCGGCCATGAGTAGTTCACCAGTCGCCATTGTCACGGGTGCGAGTCGAGGAATCGGTCGGGCTGGAGCGCTTGCGCTCGCTGAAGCTGGTTTCGATGTTGTCGTAAGCGCACGCACGGTGCGCGAAGGTGATGGCGTGGCCGAACCGAACTCGGTTCGTGAAGAAACCACGCTTGCGGTTCCGGGAAGTCTTGAGCGCACTGCGCAAGAGATCGAAGAACGCGGGCAGCGAGCGCTCATTGTGCCGATGGATCTGATTGATGTCGCTTCGGTGAAGGCATTGCCAGCGACCGTGATGGCCGAATGGGGTCGCATCGATGTGCTGTTCAACAACGCGATCTTCCGCGGCGTCGGCACGCTCGATCGCATCTCCGATCTCACTATTGAATCGATGACGAATCTTCTTGCCGGCAACTTCATGAATCAGATAGTGCTGATTCAAGAAGTGATTCCCCACATGCTCGCTGCGGGCGGTGGCACCATCATCGACATGGTCTCTGGTTCTGCTCGTCTCGATCCGGCCGGTCCTCCCGGAGAAGGTGGCTGGGGCATCCTCTATTCCGCGTCGAAAGCTGCGTTTGGTCGCGTGGCTGGTGGCGTGAATGCCGAATATCGCGCACAGGGCATCAAAGCATTCAATGTTGATCCTGGCAATGTGGTCACCGAAGCTCGTAAAGCAGCGAAGCCCGACGATGAATACAGCACTGGCTACGGCAGCGAACCTGCTGAAGCCACAGGCAAAGTTGTGGCTTGGTTGGCGAGCGATCCGACCGCCGACAAGTTTCTCGGCAAGTGGATCTTTGCTCCGAAACTTTGTTCCGATCTCGGGCTCCTTCCGGGTTGGACCTTCCAGGCACCGCAATGAACGAACAGGAACGCGCCGATCGACACGAAATCCGAAAGATCGTCGACGATTACGCGCTCTTTGCCGATCGCATCGAGAACGAAGCGCTTGCGGCGTTGTTCGCTCCCGAAGGCGTCCTGCGCATCTTTGAGCGCGGAAATCCGGAACCGGTGCGTCAACGAATCGGTCGGGCGGAGATTGCTGAGGCCATCAAGGGTTTGTCGCGTTATGACGTGACGCTCCATGTCGTTAGCAACCATTACGTTGACATTGATGGCGATGTGGCCACTGGTGAAAGTTATTGCCGTGCGAGTCACATTCGAGCGGTCGAAGGTGGCGATGCGGCCGCCCGCGAGAACTACGTCATGAATATCCGCTATCTCGATGACTTCATTCGCACGACTGAGGGATGGCGCATTGCTAAACGTGAACTCCAAGTGGAGTTCACCGAAGTGTCGCCGATCCTCTGAGATTGAGCTCTAGCTGCCTCGGAGCGTCGTCACCGAAGAGTTGCTGGCCAGAGTGAGAGCGAGTGCGGCCAGCTCGGCAATCGTGTTCTCGGTGCGGGTGGTGTCCTCGTCGGGACGGGTTGCTTTAATGCGGGCCAATGCACCCTCGGTGATGATGGAGAGCTTGAAGACCGCCAGCACTCGGTACACATCAATATTGCTGATTGAGCGACCGCTGGAGGCCTCGTAGCGGGCCAGCAGGTGATCTCCGGCAGGGAAACCAGGATTGAGGCGATGGGGCTGGGGAGAGCGGTTCCGCCACATGATTTCTCCGGCATCGCCCCAGTAGACGCTCACCATGCCGAGATCAGTGAGCGGATCGCCGAGCGTCGACATTTCCCAATCAAGTACGGCGACCATTTGTGTGGGGTCGGTTCGACTCCACATCGTGTTGTTAAACGAATAGTCGCCGTGGACGATTGATACATCGGTGTTAGCGGGGATCGATCGCTTGAGTCGCTTTGCAACCTCGTCGATGTCGGGCAATTCCCGCTGTTTCGATTTCTCCCACTGCGTGCACCAGCGGTTGACCTGGCGCTCAAGGAATCCTGC
>WLMU01000086.1 GCA_009700115.1 Actinomycetota bacterium | reverse complement strand
GGCGATAGCTGTAAATGAGACCAACAGCAATAATCGCAACGAAGCCATAGAACATGTGGAACTTCGGCGCCTTGAGGCCTTGTCCGGCAACCATGCTTACGCCGAGGCCAACCTGCACGAACACGCTGAGTTCGACAACCACGATGAACCACCACAGAGCGCGAGTCCGGAGAGATTCGATCCAGTTCGCGGCTAACGCCCAACTGCCGGCAAGGGCGTTGCCAATAATGACAAACCACGCAAACGACTCATGAATGTTGACAAGCATTCGATCTGACCCGAACTACTTCGTCGGGCCGACAGAGACGACGGGTTCATACGCCCACATCTCGGCGCCCACCCCAACTGGTCGTTCTGCACCAGCACCGCCGGGATGTCCTCCTTGATGGCCGCCGGGGTGACCGCCTGCAGCAGGAGCACCATCAGTTCCACGATGCCCATCAGCGAATGCGGGAGAAGCAACCCACGCATTGAACGCGTCTTCGTCACGCCAGCGAGTGATGACGAGCCATTGGTCACGACCGTCAGTCGGCTTCAGCAGTTCGAATCCTTCAAACCCTTCGGCGCCATCGACTGCACCCGCACGGGCAGCGAATCGGTGAGCGAGTTCGTCACCGGCCTGAGCCGGAACGGTGATGGCATTGATACGGATGATCGACATGGCCTTTCATGGTTGCCGCCCTCAGCCGGTCGCGCCAGTCCAGCCCACCCGTAGACTCGGCCTGTGCTCAAGGCAAACGATCCGTGTTGGTGTGGCAGTGGCCAGAAGTTCAAGCGGTGCCACCGCGATGCCAAGCAACAACTGCAACCGGGCACCATCAGCCCGTGGCGCACGGTCCCTGCGGAAATTCCCCGCCCCGACTACGCCGAGACGGGGCAGGTAACTCGACGTCCCGAGGACCGAGTGAAGAGCCCTGAAATGATCGAACGCATGCGTCGGGCCGGAATCGCTGCCGCCGAAGTACTCGCCATCGGTGCGGCGGCAATTGCTCCTGGCGTCACCACCGACGAGATCGATGCTGTCGTGCATCAGGCATACATCGACCGCGGTGGTTATCCGAGCACGCTGAACTACCGCGGCTACCCGAAGTCGCTCTGCACATCAGTCAACGAAGTCATCTGCCACGGCATTCCCGACGATCGCCAACTTCAAGACGGCGACATCGTCAACCTCGACGTCACCATCTGGCTCGATGGCGTGCACGGTGACACCAATGCCACCTATGGAGTCGGCAACGTCGACGACGCGTCGAAGCGACTCATCGACGTAACTCGACAGTGCCTCGATCGCGGCATTGCCGCCGTTGCGCCTGGCCGACCTTTCTCCGACATTGGTCGCGCCATCGAAACGCACGCGGTCGCCAATGGTTACGAGGTCGTTCGCGCGTTCGTTGGCCACGGAATTGGCGAACAGTTCCACACCGACCTACAGATCCCGCACTATTACGAACCGCGCATGACCACCATCATGGAGCCGGGCATGGTGTTCACGATTGAACCAATGATCTCCATGGGAACCGGATTGCACAAGATTTGGGACGATGACTGGACTGCAGTCACTGCCGACGGCAGCCGCACCGCCCAGTTCGAGCACACGATCGTCGTCACCGACACCGGCGTAGAAATTCTCACTACCGCGAACTGACATGAAGTCGATCAATGTCACCCTTGAGTCGATGACAGTGAATGGCGAGGACGTACCATTGCTCTCGGCCGACTTAGTCGTCGTCCGTCGAACCGAAACCGATCGACTCGATTGGGAATGCATTGCCTTCACGCTCCTGGTGGAGCCGTTCCCCCAGGAACCATGTTTTTTAGAAATGGTCGACGTCGTCGAGAGCCGAACCCTTTCGGGTCCCGCTCTCGTTGTTCGATCTGACCACAATCGACACGTCTTCCGAGGCGGCGGCGAACTCAGTGGACTTACCACCGAAGATGGACTGGAAAGCGAAACATGACAGCAAGCACAACCACAGACGAAGTGATTGTCACCGAGAATCTCACCAAGGTGTACCCCGGCGACATCCTGGCGGTCGACGGACTCGACCTCAGCGTTCATCGCGGAGAAATCTTTGGTCTTCTCGGTCCAAATGGTGCAGGCAAGAGTACGACCGCAGGAATGCTCACCACACGCGTGTTGCCCACGAGCGGTCGGGCGATCGTCGGTGGCGTCGACGTCGTCGCCCATCCCGCTCAGGCAAAGCGTTTAATAGGTGTCGTTCCGCAATCCAACACACTCGATCGTGCGCTCACTGTCTATGAAAACCTCTATTTTCACGGCCGCTTCTTTGGGATGTCATCGAAACAATCCAAAACGGAATCTCTGCGCCTGCTCGACCAGTTCCGTCTTTCGGAACGAGCTAAGGCCCCAGTCCTCGCATTGTCTGGCGGTATGGCCCAGCGTTTGATGGTTGCCCGTGCTGTTATGCACCGCCCATCAATTCTGTTTCTCGACGAACCCACAGCGGGTCTCGACCCGCAAAGCCGAATCGCATTGTGGGAAATCCTCAGCGAGTTGCATGGCGAAGGGCAAACGATCTTGCTCACCACGCATTACATGGAAGAAGCCGACCAGCTCTGTCATCGCCTCGCCATCATCGACCACGGCCGCATGCTTGCTCTCGATACTCCAGAACGACTGAAGGCTTCGGTCGGCGCCGACACCATCGTCACGATCAGTACCGACACTGAAGATCGCGAAGCATTTGCAACTCGGCTGCGTTCATCGATCCCCGGAGCAACCGGAGCCTCCGCTATTGATTCCGGCGTTCGCCTCGAAGTTCAAGGTTCACATGGCGTTCTCCCTGCCGTCATCGCCGTCGCCGACGAGGCCGGTGTCGCCATCAGCGACCTTCGCCTCGACGAGCCCTCACTTGAAACTGTCTTCATCAAACTCACCGGTAAGGATCTGCGCGAATGACCACGATCGAAACTCCCCTTCTCATTCCGAATCGTTCGGCCCGCGCCGCCGGCGTCACCGCGTTTCGCGCGTTGCTTGCCCGCGACCTGCACGTCTTGGCGCGGAACCTTCGAGAATTCATCCCGCGCACCCTTCTCCAACCGTTGTTGTTGGTCTTTGTGTTCGCCTACGTGTTCCCCAAGATCGGTCAAGGCATTGGTGGCAGCGGAGCAGCAGCATCAGCGTTCTCCACCATGCTCGTTGCCGGCGTCGTTGGTCTTGCGGTGTTGTTCCAGGGAATTCAGTCGGTCGCACTTCCGCTCGTGACGGAATTCGGCGTCACTCGCGAAATCGAAGATCGAGTGCTTGCACCACTGCCGGTTGACTTTGTGGCAATCGAAAAGATCACCTCGGGCGCACTGCAGAGCCTGTTCTCAGCGATCATCGTATTTCCCATCGCCTATTTCGTTCCGGCGACTCCGGTTCATCTCAATTTCCACTGGCTCATCCTGCTCACGCTCACACCTTTGGCCTGTTTAATGTGTGGAGCATTAGGGCTCATGTTTGGCACCGTCTTCAGCCCACGCACACTCCCGATGCTCTTCGGCGTTGTCGTGTTGCCGATCACCTTCTTGGGCTGCATTTACTACCCGTGGGCAGCGCTTGCTCCCATCAAGTGGCTGCAAATTGCTGTGCTGGCGAATCCACTCGTTTACGTCACCGAAGGTTTCCGAGCAGCTCTCACCAATGCGCCGACCATGTCGTTATGGGTGATCTACCCGATGCTCATCGGACTTACAGCACTGTTCACCTTCATCGGCCTGCGCAATTTCCGTAAGCGCGTGATCGCCTAACCACGTTTCCTGTCAGTCGAAAAGTGACGTGGCGAATGCTTGACCTTCTGCGCGCCCGCTTTCGAGAGCAATAAACCATTCCGTGCCAAACGCTGCAGCGAAGACCTCGGGCGGCATCTTGAAGAAGAAGGAATCGGGTCCGATCTGGCTTCGATGCGCCGCCATAGCGGACTTCTTTACGTCCACCACTGATGCAACGTCGACGGCATGGGTAATGACGGCTTCGGGTGAACCGAATTCACCCCGATCGGCTGCTGCGGCACGCTGACGCATCTGTTCAACGGTTTCGCCTTCAAGCTCGCCCTCAACGTCGTTCTCAAAGAGCGCCGCATTCTCGGCCATTTGCTTCATGATGCGATCGCGGTTCATCGTCGATTGGAATACGCGATCGACACCAGCGATTTCTGCTGCACGCTTTCCAACGCGATGTACCTGAATGTGATCGGGGTGTCCGTAACCGCCGTGGGAGTCGTAAATGGTGAGAACATCGGCATCGACATCGATAAGGATCTTTGCGAGTCGCTGCGAGGCTTCTTCGACATCGGCCTGCCAGAAACACAGCGGATTCTCATTGGTGGGCTCACCAATCATTCCGCTGTCTTCGTAGCCAAGAAACTCGACGCGATCGAGGCCCATAAGTTCGGCGGCCTGATGGGTTTCAACAACGCGGCGCTCCCACAACGCTTCGCCTTCGTTCAGAACGCCCGGTTGTGGTTCACCCTGTTCACCGCGTGTGGCGACGACAAGGACGACACGGTGCCCGTCCCGAGCCGCAAGTGTCATCAAACCGCCGGTGGCGATTGATTCGTCATCGGGATGAGCATGGAAACACACGAGAGTTGTCATCAGGCGATCGCTCCTTCGGCTCGAAGTACTGCCAATCGAGCGTCATCAGCGACGCCCCATTCCTTCAATACCTCATCGGTGTGCTGCCCAGGATGTGAAGGCGGACGCTGAATGCTCGCTTCGGTGCGTGAGAACCGCGGTGCCGGAGCCGGCTGCACCACGCCAGCATTTTCAACGAATGTTTTGCGTGCAACCGTGTGCGCATTCGTGGTCGACTCCACAAGCGAAAGGACGGGAGCGACGCAGGCGTCTGAGCCATCGAATATCGCAGCCCATTCGTCACGAGTCTTTGTTGCAATCACTGCGGCAAGACGTTCCTTCAAGAGTGGCCACATCGAGCGATCGTTTTGCTTTGCGAATTCTTCGTCGCCGGCAAGTCCGGTCTTTTCGAGTAATTCGGCATAGAACTGCGGCTCAATTGCACCAACCGAAAGGAACTTCCCGTCGGAACATTCGTAGACCTCGTAGTAGTGAGCGCCCGTGTCGAGCATATTGACCCCGCGCTCATCGCTCCAGAGACCCATCGCCATGAAACCGTGCATGAATGTCGTAAGTACCGCGGTGCCATCGACCATTGCCGCGTCGACAACCTGGCCCTTGCCTGAAAGCCGAGCCTCGATAATTCCGCATGCGATACCGAAAGCCAGAAGCATGCCGCCCCCGCCAAAGTCGCCAACAAGATTGAGTGGAGGCTGCGGACGCTCATCGGGACGTCCGATTGCGCCAAGCGCTCCACCAATGGCGATGTAGTTCATGTCGTGACCGGCCATCTGCGCCATCGGACCGTCTTGGCCCCAGCCAGTCATACGGCCGTAGACAAGCTTCGGGTTTCTCGCCAAACACGCGTCAGGACCAATACCTAAGCGTTCAGTGACGCCTGGTCGGAATCCTTCAATAAGCGCGTCCGCCTTTTCCACCAAACCGAGAACCGTTTCCACACCCTCGGAATTCTTGAGATCAACACCGATTGAGCGGCGACCACGATTCATCACATCTTTCGGTGGCGTGGCCGGATCGCCGCCATAAACCTGCCCGGCGCGATCGACGCGAATGATGTCGGCGCCCATATCGGCGAGCATCATCGCCGCGAACGGTCCTGGCCCAATACCAGCGATCTCAACGATTCGTACGCCCGCGAGAGGTCCCATAAAAACTGCTCCTTAACGTGGAAAGAACTGGTTATGCGTTGGCACGAGCTGCAAGCGCAGTCACGTGTTCGATGATGGTCGCCCAATAGTGGCGGGGCACATCGTGGCCCATGTTTTCAAGAACGAGGAATTCACTGCCGCGCAAGCATTCTGCAGTGCGCTCACCGCCACTCAAGGTCACGAGCGGATCGATATCTCCGTGGATCACAAGCGCGGGCACGTCGATGCCACGCAGCGCTTCCGAACGCGGCGGCGAGGTGACAATTCCGATGAGTTGCGCCGTGGCGCCTTCAGGGTGGAAACAACGATCAAACTGCCGAGCGTTGCGTTCAAGAATCCAATCGTCATCGAAATAGACCGGGCCGGCATACAGCTGACCAATCCGAAGTCCAGCAGCGAGATTCGCCTCGCGATCAGATTCTGCTGGCTCAAGCAGTGCCGCCACACATTCGTCAGTGGGCTGACCAACGTCTGGGTCACCAGTCGTTGACATGATCGACGTGAGCGAAGCGACGCGATCCGGAAAGTCGATTGCCATCTGTTGAACAATCATTCCGCCCATAGAAGCGCCAATAAGATTCACGCGGTCAAGACCAAGGGCATCGCAGAGTCCCCACGCGTCGGCTGCCATATCGGGAAGTTGATATGGGGCCTCGATGGACTCTCCTTGCAGATAGCCGACAATCGCAGCCTCAAGATCAATCTCCGTCGCGATTTTTGTCGAAAGCCCAACATCACGGTTATCAAAAATGATGACGTAAAAGCCGCGATCAACGAATCCTTGAAGGAAATCTGGATTCCACCAGTTGAGCTGGCACCCAAAACCTGCGACCAAGAGAAGGGGCGGATCTGCCGGATCTCCGAGGGTCTCGTATTCAAGTTCGATGCCGTTCGCTGGTGCACGCATGAGGGGAATCCTCGCCCCCACCCGGCATGTGGTCAAGCGACGACGACTACCGTTCGCTGCATGGGTGAAGGCGAACACTTCGATCGCAACCACGCCTCGGTTGCTGGGTATCGGATCGACCCGCTAAACGGCGCACCGGTCTGGATGGTTCCGACCCGCCAGGACAGGCCCAACCTTCCTGTCGAGACATGTCCGTTCTGCGTTGGCGGCCTGGAAGCTCCCGACGATTACGAGGTCCAAGCCTTTCCAAATCGATGGCCACCGTTTGACAATGAGCGCGCAGAAATCGTTCTGTACACCTCCGACCACAACGCATCATTCGCTGATCTCACTCCTGATCACGCTCGCCGCGTCGTTGACCTGTGGGCGGAACGTTCTGCGGTGCTCGGCGCGCGCGATGACGTTGGTTATGTCCTGATCTTCGAAAACCGAGGTCCCGAAGTGGGCGCGACCATTGCGCACCCGCACGGACAGATCTACGCGTTCGACATCGTGCCGCCAGTCGTCATCGCTGAATACGCCAACGCCACAGAAACTCCGTTCGAAGTTCCGCCGAACGAACTTGTGGTTGCGACGCATGGCGAATGGTCGGCATGGGCCCCAAACGCCGCCTCGTGGCCTTACGAACTCTTACTTGCCCCCTCAGTTGAGGTGGCCGATCTTCCATCGCTTACCGGGGCTCAACGCAGCCAACTTGCCGCCCTACTCATCGATGTCATCGAGCGACTCGACGCTCTCTTCGACGCGCCGATGCCATTCATGATGTGGTTCCACCAGCGACCGTTCGACGGCATCGAGCGCACATCGCTTCGCGTGCATGCTCATATCGCACCGATCCTGCGATCGGCTGGCACACAACGATTCGTCGCCGCTGGAGAACTCGGCAGTGGCGTGTGGTTCAACCCCGTTGATCCGGTAACCGCCGCTGAGCATCTGCGCACAGCGAAATGACGGATCAACACTTCACCGTTCACGCCCCAGGACGCGTGAATCTGATTGGCGATCACACCGACTATGCCGGAGGTTTGGCGCTTCCGTGCGCCATCGACCTCGGCGTCACAATTCATGCCGACCGCGGCGGAACCGACATCGTGCTCGCTACCGACGCGTTCGGTGGAAACGTTTCAATCGATCTCACCGAGATTCCCGAGATTCAAATCCTTGAACCTTTCTGGGGTCGCTACGTCGCGGCGGTCGCACAAGAGTGCGCGGTGACCGAAGGATTTCGCGGATCGGTGACGTCCACACTTCCCGCTGGCACAGGTTTATCTTCGAGCGCTGCTTTTGAAATCGCGTTGGCAGTCGCCATGCAATTCAACGGTTCATCGTTGGAGCTGGCTCTCTTGGGTCAGCGCTCCGAACATCGTGCAGTTGGTGTTCCCTGCGGACTACTCGATCAATTGAGCATCGTTTTCGGAAAGCAAGATCACGCGATGGTGATCGACTTTTCCGACAATGCAATCGATCACGTTGCGTTCCCTGAAGAACTCGACATTGTGATTTTGCATTCAGGTCTAACCCGCCAACTTGTTGATTCGGCGTATGCCGAGCGTCGATCTCTGTGCGAGCAAGCCGCTCAAAGAATTGGTTCACTCGCGAACGCGTCACTCACTGAAATTGCCACTCTCGATGGGGACCTCAAGCGCAGAGCTCGCCATGTGGTCAGCGAATGCGAACGTGTTCGTCACGCGGCGAAAGCACTTCGTGAGAATGACCCGGCAACCTTCGGCCACTTAATGCTGCAAAGCCATGCTTCATTGCGCGATGACTTCGACGTCTCTACATCCGTACTCGACGAATTGGTCGACCGGCTTACTCAAACCTCTGGGGTCTACGGCGCTCGCCTAACTGGAGCTGGGTTCGGCGGCTGCGTCGTGGCTCTTTGTGAACGTGACGCCATCAGAGACCCAAGTGCGATGACGGGGAGGGGCTGGCGCGTTCGTCCGTCGAACGGAGCGGGTGTCGTCGCCGAGTAGCTACATGCGACCGAGAAGTTCCTGTTTCTTCGCTTGAAATTCGGCTTCGGTCAGCACGCCCTGGTCGCGCAAGGAACTCAGTTTCGCGATTTGATCGGGAATTGAGTCGGCATCGCTATGACCCTGCGCACGATTGATGCCACCAGAGATCCGATCAGCGGCTTTGATCTGGTTGGCTTCCATCTGCTG
>WLMU01000085.1 GCA_009700115.1 Actinomycetota bacterium | reverse complement strand
TTGATCATCTGATTAACAATCTTTCACGGGCTGGTCTTGATGTTGTTCTCCATACCGGCCGCGTCGATGGTCAGCCGTCGACAGTCCAACGAGGCAACGCAAAAGTTCTACGCGGTGGGGGTCGGCTTGGCGTTTTCCCGGCAACAGCAATTGCACTTCTGTCGCGCAGGCTGGGGCGCCCTGATGGGATCATCGAGATCTTTCATGGTCTGCCATTCTTCACACCACTTATCCGACCTCGAACGCCTCAAGTTGGATTTATCCATCATGTACATCTCGGAACTTGGCAAATGTTGTTACCCGGAGTCGGCGGCCACATTGGTGAATTGGTCGAATCGAAAATCTTGCCCAAGGTCTATAGACAGCGGAGGGTCCTCACCGGCGCTCACTCAGCGAAGCAGGAAATTGCAGAGCGTTATGGCTTCAATCCCTCACGAATTGATGTCATTCCACATGGCATCGATCCTGCGTTCTCCCCCTCAGGGCCGCGAGCTGCAGAACCAACGGTTCTTGCCGTTGCCAGGCTCATGCCGCAAAAGGGAATCGCTCGCGTAGTCGATCGTTTCGACAGGTTGAGAGGCCGGGTTCCGGGAGTAAAACTTCGTGTGGTCGGGGAAGGTCCACAGCGCCAAGAGATTGAGCAGATGCTTGCGGAACGAGGGCTTCAGTCTTCCGTCACTCTGCTCGGAAGAATTCCAGAAGATCAATTAATTGACGAGTACCGGCGGGCATGGGTTGTAGTCAGCGCTTCGGAAGCCGAGGGTTTTGGATTGACCCTCCTCGAGGCAGCAAGTTGCGGCACACCAGTGGTGGCGACCGACATTCCCGGCCATCAAGACGCTGTCCTCGACCGGGTGAATGGGTATTTACGACCAGTCGGCCAAGAATTCGACGACGCGATAGTTCAGATACTCATGAGCAGCGATGAACTAGAGCGCCTTTCGGCGGAAGGTCTTGAGTTTGCCCGACGCTTCACGTGGCAAGAGTCTGCTGCAGGAATATTCGGCAGCCTCGCTAGCGAGGCCACAGGTTCTCGGCCATGAGCAGTAGCGAGGTCGGGCTCGATCCCGAGGCGGCCAAATTAGGTTGGGCACGCAGCGACTGGCTGGCGATTGGAGTCCTCCTCGTCCTGTCTTTATTGCCCGTTCTCATTGCGGGTACCGCGGTCAACGCTGACACAAAGCAGTGGTTACTCCTCGATCCCACACGCTTGATGGAACGTGCTCCTTTTTTGTGGGATCAGTACGTCAATGGCGGAACGGTTACTCACCAAAACATTGGGTACCTACTCCCAATGGGTCCATTCTTTTCCATCTTCCATAGCCTTGGGATGCCCGCTTGGTTGATTCAACGGGTTTGGATCGGCTCAATTCTCTTCGGCGCATCGTTCGGCGCTTTTACTCTTTTCCGCCGCCTTTGGGGCCGCAGCCCAGCGATACTTGTTGGGTCAATTGCCTACGGTTTCAGTCTCTACCCCCTCGGGCAGGTGACAGGTCAGTCGGGGCTGCTGTTGCCTTTCGTTGCATTCCCTTGGCTGGTGCTTGCCGCAATCAAGTCGATTCGATCCAGTTCATGGAGTGGCCCCGCCGTCTTCGCCCTGATCGTCACAGTCTCGAGTGCCCTTAATGGAAGTTCGATCGCGTTTGTAATTTTCGGAGCTCTTCTGTGGATCCCATTTGAAGTCTTCGTTCTTCGCTCGCGCAAACCATGGGATGGAATCAAGACGCTTGGTCGTATCGGCTTGCTTCTTGCCGTGACCCAGTTGTGGTGGGTAGTGGCCTACTGGATCGGGGGCAAATACGGATTGCCAATCCTTGAATTGACTGAGTCAGTTCGTACCACCTCCCAGACCGCATCCCCTCTCGAATTACTCAGAGGCTTGGGCTACTGGTTCTTTTACGGAGGCGATGTCTACGCACCATGGCTGGAGGGTTTCGCTGAACCTTTCATGAGAACTGGTTTGGCCCTCATTGCTTCGTTCGTGCCCGCGTTTCTTGCATTCGCAATAGCGTCCTTCGTTCGATTCCAGCAGCGAATCTATTTTGTGGGGCTGATATGCGTTGGAGTTCTATTTGGCGCAGTTGCCTACTCGTACCCACCTCGGTCCCCAGTAGGCACAGCTTTTGAGGCGGCTAGTCGGATCAGCCCAACGGTCCTTAGTCTTCGAAATACTCAGCGCGCCGTTCCGCTGATTGTCTTAGGAATTGCAGCGCTACTTTGCGTAGGCATCCAGTCAGCGTCCAGCCGACTCACTTCCAATTGGCGAATGACGATTTCTCTGGGATTCATCGCTGTCTTCGCTCTTGCGATTAGCGGCCCATACCTCAATGGCTTCATCGCCCCCCGATTTAGTAGGCCAGCGAATATCCCCCAAGAGTGGCGAGATGCAGCTTCGTACCTCAATGAAGGTCAGGGGCGCGTCCTACTACTCCCCGGACAGGACTTTGGTTCATATCGATGGGGACACACCCTCGACCCAGTGCTTCCAGGGCTCACCGATCGCGAGGTCGTGTGGAGGGAACTCGTTCCGCAGGGAGGTGCTACGGGATCCGACTTGCTCGCCGCTCTCGATAGACAACTTCAAGAAGGCGTACTTGATCCAGAGCTCATCGTTCCGCTCTGCCATTGGCTCGGCGTCAGCCAGATTGTTGTAGCAAACGACCTCGAATACGAACGCTACAGAACGGTCCTGCCTGGCGAAATGATGCGAACACTTTCAGATCCGAGAGCAGGCGTCCGTCTTGCAGCCACCTTTGGTGATGGATATGTGAATGTCCCGGATGCGAGTCGCGTATTTGAAACGGAATCTTCTCTTCGCAACGGACAGTCGACCTCAATGGCTCTGCCGCAAATAGCCATATTCGATGTTCCAAATCCCGAAGTTGGACGCTTCGCCGCAAGATCGATCGGATCTGAGGCAATCGTTCTCGGTGATGGCCTCGGGATGCTCTCCGCCAGCGCATCCGGCCTGCTCAATCCATCAACTGGACCCCTCTTTAGCGAGTCCCAACTCGTTGGATGGGACGCCGCCTTGGCAACCGTCGACCCATTAAAGGTGGAGCAAGTCGTTACCGACACGAACAGGCTCCACGAGAGTCGTTACTACTCACTTCGCGAAAACAATGGCGCAACACTTCAACTCACTGGGGAGCCGCGCTCCGGACTATCCACTGACTATCTCTCTACGGGTCAGAAATCACCGCTTAATCGGCTGACTACAACCCGTTTGGAAGGAGTCGCCTCGATAACGGCCAATGCCTACGGCAACGCCAACACCCTGAATCCCGAAGACAGACCATCGAACGCATTCGACGGAGATCCAAAAACCAGCTGGAGAGTTGACTATGAACCCTTCTCTGTCGCCGGCGTTGAGGGCCCACCCACGATCTCCTTGGATTTGGGCCGTCCGGTTAGTTCTAATCAAATTGTCTTGCTGCAGCCTCAAGGAAGAGTGGGGACGATTCCGGTCAGAACGTACAAAGTCGTCCTTGATGGATCAAGGTCTTTCACGGTAACTACGGATCCAAACAATCCATTCTCCGAAAAAGGCACATCGGTCGTTCTAGATGGCCAGCCTTTTTCTCGAGTGGACGTCAGCGTGCTTGATCCGATTGACGAATTGAAAGGCCCTGTGGGCCTAGCTGAGATCACGATTCCTGGAGTGTCGCCGCTCGTCGAGTGGGTATCAGTTCCGCCTCCCTTCGGAATGGTCATTGGGACACCAATGCCCGTCGGCTTCCTGTTCCAACGATGGCGAGCAAGTCCTACCGAGCCCGTCCGAAGCGATCCCGAACCGGCACTACGACGGATATTCACTGTTCCTGCGAACGACTCATACAGCTTGAGAGGAACAGTGAGGCTGGACCGTCGAGCGAACGACGCGGCAATCGACTCAGTGTTGGGAACGCTGCCCAGAGGAACGGTTGCCACATCGAGCGAACGTCTCTTCGGGTATCCGGCCGCACGTGCCTCGTCAGCGCTCGATGACGATCCGGCAACTTCTTGGACGACACCATTCACAGGAGTTGTCGGGCAGTCGTGGTCGCTAAAACTCGATCATTCGATCTCTTTGGATTCGATTGAGATTGCGACCGCTGATCTGCCAAACCGAAGCCTCATCACCTCGGTCGAAGTTAAGACAGATAATTTCAGCAAATCATTTGGTTTAGACGGAAATGGGCCAATCGACGCTTTTGGTAACAGGACATACCGACTGGACCTAGGTCGTTCCGTCACTGCTCAAGACTTGCAAATTGTAATTACAGGAATCACACCTCGAACCTCCAAAGACCTCTATAGCAAATCAGAATCAATCCTTCCTGCGTCCATCGCCGAAATCCGTTTCCAAGGTGCGCCTCGGGCCTCGATCTCCAATTCTGTTGCGCCGCAATGTCGGGATGATCTTGTTGCAGTTGACGGAATACCGATTCCGATACTCGTTAAGGGGGACGTCGGTTCCTTAGGAGATCTCCCACTTCAGTTTGTCGGCTGTGGCTCAAACCCGTTTACCCTGTCGGCAGGAGAGCATCGGATTGTTGCAGTCAACCAACCGTCCTCTGCCCTTCAAGTGGATCAAACGATCTTGAGTTCAGCATTACTGAATTCAGTTCAAGGCCAAGTCTCGGCAAGCCAGTTAGAAGTTTCGGCAGCGACGAACGACTCAGCGCAAATTGACACAAACGGATCCGCGTTTTGGTTGCAATACAACCAGAGTTCAAATGCCGGGTGGGAAGCCGCCATCAAGGAAAATGGAAAGACCGAAAGTCTTGGCAACGCGCACCCTATGGGGCCCTTCGCCAATGGATGGTTAGTGAGTGCAGGTTCTTCAGGTTCCATCGAGGCAACTGTGCAGTGGGCGCCTCAGAGATGGGTTACCGCTTCACTCATCATTTCGATCATCGGACTGCTGGGATGCATATTGATCGTCTTCATATCTCGTCGCCTGAAGTCTCAGACAATTGAAGTCGGATATCGCGTCAGCTCGGCACCTTTTCCCTCGATCTCATCTCTCAAGATCAATGCTCGTTCTTTCGCTTGGGCCATCGCCGCCGTGGCCCCCGTTGCTCTGCTCCTAGGTGGCGTGGCGGTCATGGCCGGCGTTTTACTCTTCGGGATCATCGGCGTCGTCGTAGCCTCAAAATTTTCACGAGGGTCGATCGCTGTTCATTTCGTCCCTTCAATATTGCTCGGATTAGCAATCACCATCGTTATTGCAACTGTCAAAATCACTCACCCGAGTGTGAATATATTGTGGCCATCGAAATTTGAAGTTGCGAACATCTTGAGCCTCGTTTCACTCTTCCTCTTGCTCGCGCTGATACTGGCGGATCGGTCTGAGCCGGATTCGAAATAAATGGATCGGCCGCTCTAGATCCAAACGCCAGACGACATTGCATTAAACGAACGACTGGGACACAACGACATTGGCTTCACTTTGCGCCAGTACACCCACCTGATGCCTGAAAATCAGGGTCTTCCCGCCGATGGTGTTGTTGCAGCGTTGGACGGTCCGGGAATTTCCTGTGACCAAACCCGCGACCACGATGGGCCAATCATGCAAGAGGCCCCCTCCGAGAAGGGGGCCTGACCTGCATATTCAATGGTGGCGGGGACGGGATTTGAACACTGCAACACCTGGTCTTGGGGCTAGGTCGAATCTGATTGCGAGGGGATCTCGCTCTAGGGGATGGAAACGGGAATGCTTTCGAACGCCCACGACCAGACTGATTTCACACGCACTGGCGGCCCGGCTGGCGTGAAGTCGGGTATCGCCTTCAAGAGTTCCTCGAAGAAGACCCGAGCCTCAAGGCGAGCTAGGTACGCGCCATAACAGAAATGCTCACCGATACTCAGCGCCAACTGATCTGAGGTATCGCGATGAATATCGAACCGTTCGGGATCTTGAAACTGACGCTCATCGAGATTCGCCGCCCCCCAAAGCAATCGGAGCGGGGTATTTGCGGGAAGCGTTACACCAGCGACCGCTACCTCTTTGGTCGTGACACGCGTTGAATCGTGTGTGGGGCCTTCGCGCCGCTGCATTTCTTCATACGCATTCGGAATCAGCGATGGATCGGCAACGAGTTCCGCACGCTGCTCGGGATGACGAGCAAGCAACTCGACACCATTTCCGATTGACGCACAGGCAGTGATGGCATTGCCGTTATTGAACCGGAGCAGGTATTCCAAAAGCTCGACTTCAGACAACGCGTCGGTTCCTTGAGAATCAATAGCGAGCAGAGCACTCACGTGATCGGTTCCAGGGCTTGACCGACGCTCGGCGATAACTCGCAAAAAGAGACCGTCAGAGCGTTCGCGAGCCGATGGACCATCTTGGGGATCGCCATTTCCCATGTGCTGGACTCGGCTATTGATGTCTCGAATCTCGTCAACCTGCGATTCAGTGAGACCAAGAATTACGCCCGTCGCAGACATCATGTAAGGAGAAACGACATCTTTCATCAGGTCGCACTCGGTCGTTGTTGCCGCAGCTTCAATCAGCGATCGAGCAATGGATCGAAAATTTTCTTCAAGACCGTCTTGATACTTCTTGTCGAACGCGGAATTCATCATTGCGACAAATTGCGTGTGTTGCGGTGGGTCCATCGTGTTCATCACAGGGCGATCGGGCTCCGCCCATGGCCCGCCGCTCGAAAACATCCCAGGGTCCAGCGCAATTGCGCGTGCATCGTCATAGCGAGAGATCAACGCCACGCCCTGATCTGTGATGAGTACTGGAGCATTGTCGCGAAGCTGCCGGAAGACCGCTTCTCGGTTATTGCGGAAGTCGTCGGAAAGTGGATTCAGGTCGGCCATGACCGAGAACGTAACACGACATGGCCTCTATTCAGAGAATCTTCTCTATTTTGTCAATCTCACGTTTCACTGGTGACTGCGATCGGACCTGTTGAGTCTTTGCGGTGCTCTCCTCCAAAATCCTTCGTCCCCGGGTAACGCAGAACGGCCGCCCTAGGGCGACCGTTGTGCGATGGTGGCGGGGACGGGAACCGTCACTCGCTTCGCTCGTTCCTCCCAAATCCGGGTGCGCGTTCTTCGAAACGCAAAGAGCCGACCCGCAGGTCGGCTCTTCCCATTTCGATGGTGGCGGGGACGGGATTTGAACCCGTGACCTTCGGGTTATGAGCCCGACGAGCTACCAGACTGCTCCACCCCGCGGCGTGAAGTAGAGGGTACCGGGGCTCACCCGGAAACGCCAACCGAGCTGGTGAATCTCAGCCCAATTCTGGATGTTCGAGGTAGTGCGTGAGCACAGTGCGGCGGCGTTCAATCAATCGCCAGGCCACTCGATCCCCCACGATCGTGCCTCCAATTGTCATACCGACAACGAGAATCACACCGAGCACAAGGTGCGGCACCGTCGTCACTTCGAGCACTTGGCGTTCGGATTTCACGTTCCACACCAACAGACTTGGGACAAGAAGCACTGCGCCGATGATCGGCACGAGTCCATAGGGAAGAACAATGAGCGTTCCCCAGCGAACGAGATCGTGGAACCAGTCGCGTCGATGGCGCCAGCGGTAGTTCAAACTGCGCGGGTGATAGGGCCACAGGATGCCGACCCACCCAGCAATAGCAAGGGTTCCGAACGGCAAGATCACAATCGAAGCGATTGCGACGAGTTCGGTGAACCAGTGCTGGTTGTGAAATCCCATCAAGAGCGTGATGAGTGTGCACACCGGTGCAACCAGAATCCAAAGGGTGATCCGTTTTGCGTTCATGAGTCGAAGCGTCATGGTTCGGTCTGTAAGCGCTGGCAAAGTTCGGCTCGTGTCTGACGCCAAAACGTTCGTTGCAGGAACATCGGAATACATCCAGCCCGCGAGAACGATCGTAAAAAGTGCTGGGCTGTGTATATCGAATACCAGTGAATCGACCTTCGGCGGAGCGAAGTACCAAAGAACAGTGACGAGGACTGCGTTCAGAAAAATAACCTGCAGCACCGTGTACGGGTAGCGAAAAGCGATTCGGAATTCGTCGCGGACCGCCTGTCCCAATGACTCAGGAAGTTCGGCCATCAGTTGTTCGAATCTGCAAGACCGAAGCTCATGCAATACCGTGAGAAACGACCTCGCTGTTCATCGGCGTCAAGTCCAAGCCAATCGAATGACCAGGTGTGATCCCCGTGCTTCTCACGTGGAGACGCTGCAAGAGCAGCCGCCATAGCGCCACGAACATCATCTGGAAGTTCAATGCCGAGTTCGTCATAAATACGCGCCACCACACCAACACCATCGGCATTGAAATCAGAAAAGGACCCGTGAGCGGCGCGACCAGTCGGCAATACACCCGCAGCCTGTAGATCGACGAGACCATCGAGATCGGCGTGATACAGGTCTGCGTGATAGCGACCGATCACAGCGGTGTCGACATCATCGCTATGAGCCCACCGAAGCGTGGCGATCAAACTCGTCACCGAACCAAGAACTGCCAGCGGATCACGATGAGTGATCACAAGTTGCGCATCTGGGTAGGTGTCGAGAAGAACAGGAAGATTGTGCAAATGCACAGGTGACTTGAGCACCCACTTCTCCGTAGGCATCTTTCGCTGAAGAATCTGCAACACCAGCCGATGCATTTCATATGCCGGCGTCATATCGCAGGACTGCAACCAGTCGATGTAACTCGGCGTGTTGTAGCGACTGATGAATTCTTCACCGCGGAACGCGAATGACATCGCTGACAAGCATTCCTTATTCATACGACCGGCATAGGCATGAATCGCGTCGAGTCCACCGGTTACCAGTTGCGGACCACGAAGTTCTGAATCGGCTAAAGCGATACGGGGATCGTTTTCGTATGTCTCAATTGTCGGTGGCGGCACCGGACGCAGAAACTCCCAGCCGAGCGGTACTCGGTG
>WLMU01000084.1 GCA_009700115.1 Actinomycetota bacterium | reverse complement strand
GCGTCTTGATTGCCCTCTGAATAATTGAAGAACGGCACCATCGACATTGCCCCAGCGTTGTGTTCGCTGTATGTGTCGTACAACACCTCGAGCGGATCGCGTCCTTGAACCTTTGCGATTGCCGCAATGGTTTTGTCGGGGGTTGGTTCATAATCAACTGGAGAGCCAAGCGAGTACGTGCGATCGACCATTCCCTGAGCGAGTGCGTTCATTCCGTCGAACAAAACATTGGGGTCGGAGGGAAGATCGGTTTCGGAAAGGATCTTGGCTTTGACGGCAGGCTTCAGAAGCTCGGCGGCGAGTTCCTCGTGAGACAACTTTGCCCGTAATTCGACATAGGTCGGACGCTTTGAGAAGGCATGGTGTCCGGGGAAGCCGAGCAGCATGCCGAATGGGCGTGCGGCAACTTGCGGGTAAATCGGTGCGCCAGCGTCATGAGCAGCAAGCGACTCGGCCATGATTTCGCGCCACAGGTCGGGAGCGGCGTCTACCTGAATGAGAGCGAACGAAACTGGGCAGTCGATGTCAGCAGCGAGACGCTTCATCCACTCGACTTCAGTTTTCGGAGCGATGATGTCTTCGCCAGCCGCACCCATGGGGGCGAGCTCAAATACGGAAGCGCCGCCGCGAGCCATTGCGCGACCAAGGCCAAAGAGTTCATCTTCGGCAGCGAAGGTGCCGGGAACCGGTTCACCATTCATGGCGCGATGGCCGAGTGTGCGTGAAGTGGAGAAGCCGAGTGCGCCGGCTTCGACGGCTTCGGTGACGTACTTGCCCATGAGGTCGATGTCCTCGGACGAGGCGGCCTCGTTTCGTGCGCCGCGCTCACCCATGACATAGGTACGAACCGCGCTGTGGGCGATCTGTACGCCGAAGTCGACGGCGAGATCGAGTTTTTCAAGTTTGTCGAGATAACCGGGGAATGATTCCCAACCCCAGGTCATGCCTTCAGTAAGAGCAGTGCCGGGAATGTCCTCGACACCTTCCATAAGTTCGATAAGAGCGTCTTCATAGCCAGGACGAACCGGAGCGAAGCCGACACCGCAGTTGCCACTGACGATGGTGGTGACACCGTGTTGACTCGAAGGCTGAAGAAGCCCGTCCCATGTGACCTGACCGTCGTAATGGGTGTGAATGTCGACGAAGCCGGGAGCCACGATCATGCCAGTGGCATCGATAACTTCGGCTGCGTCTCCTTGGAGACCTCCGCCGCGCTGTACTGCCACGATGACACCGTTGGTGATGGCGATATCGCCCACGAAACGGTCGGCTCCGGTGCCGTCGACGATTGTGCCATTGGTGATCTTGAGATCGAACATGGTGTTCCCCCTTCGGAAAATTCAAACGTTACTACTTGGTCGTACGGTCATTCCTATGGCGCTTTATGACCCTGCTGATCGGGTGATTCCGGGCGAATCGGTTGACCGCTAAGAGCGAGAACTGCCGTCGAGGTTGCGTACCTCGAGGCCAAATTCCTCGATGTTGTCGAGGCTCACGGTGATGCGACCGGTGATGTGTGGAGCGCAATCACAAAGCACGAGCGTTCCTTCGACCATTGCTTCCATGGATTCGATCTGGTCGGGCCGTAAACGATGTCCTACGAGAGCGGCCGCTCCTTCGGACAACACTGCAGCGCGCGGTTCAACAGTGTTGACGCGAACTCCGGTTCCGTAGAGTTCCATCGCAAGGCCATTACTGATTCGGTTCAGCGCAGCTTTTGATGCTCCGTAGGCCGAAATGTTTGGCGAAGTTGGCTCAATGGGGTCGGAAGGACCGCCCCAGAACTTCGCGCTGCCACTCGACAAATTCACGATCCAACCTTCGCCGGCTTCGACCATTGCGGGAGCTACAGCGAGAGCGAGATCAAGTGGAGCATTCACATTGACTTCAAACATGATGTTGCGGCGCTTCACCGAGAATCCCGTGAGAGGAGCTTGGATCGAAGCCGCTGCATTGTTCACGAGGATTTCGATGTGACCCCCAAGCGCTTCAGTCGCCTCGGGAATGACGCGGAGTCGGTCAACCGGATCGGTGAGATCAGCGACGACGATGGCCACGGTTGTGCCGAAACGGGCGAGTCGGTCCCGGGTCGCGTTCAGGCTTCCCTCAAGGCTCTCGTGTTGGTCAAGTGTCCGTGCCGTGAGCACGAGGTTCGCGCCTTCCGCTGCCATTCGTTCGGCGATCGCTGCGCCGATGCCCCGGCTTGAACCGGTGACCACAACACGACGTCCTTCGAAGCGACCAGCCATTACAAACCCTTTTCCGCGACGAATCCGTCGATGCATTCGCCGATGTAATTGCAGTCGTCGTCTGAGAGCGAATGGTTGTTGGGGACGATGAGACCCCATTCCATGACGCGGTCGGCATTGGGGAGGCCATCGGAAGGAACGCGGAACTCTTGCCCGCGAAGCATTGGTTGGCGAGTGATGTTTCCCGTCCAAACCATGCGGGTGTCGACGCCATGGGATTCCATCCACTGCTGAAGGTCGGCGCGGCGAATGCCTGAATCAGGCTGAATAATGAACGGGAACATGTGCCAGCCCGTTTCGATGCCATCTGTCAGCTGGGGGAGGATGAACAGATGCGGATACTTGGCGAGATGAGAACTCGTGATTGCAAAACTGCGCTGGCGACGTGCAAGGTTGTCATCCAACTTGTCCAACTGAACAAGGCCAAATGCGGCTGAGAGTTCTGATGGTTCGAAGTTCCAGCCGTTTTCATCGAAGATGAAAATGTTGTCGTATTCGAGTCCATCGTCGAGTGCACTGAAGAAGCGGTTTTCTTTGCCCTTTAGTGAGCCGAAAAGTTGAAGTTCAGAGCGGCGGCCCCACCTGCGGAACAACAACGCGCGGTCAGCGAGCTCGTCATTGTCGAAACACACCATTCCGCCAGTTCCGGCGGCGGTGATGATGTGAGAGAGAGCGAAACTGGTGAGCGAAATATCGGCGCGAGTGCCGGTGGAAGTCCCCCGCAACGTTTGTCCGAGTGCGTCACAGGAGTCTTCGATAACGAGCAGATGGTGCTCGTCGGCAATTCCACGGATGACATCCCAATCGGGGCAGTTGCCGATCAGGTTCGGCGCCATGATCGCCCGGGTCTTCGGCGTAATCATCTCGGCAATCCGATTGACGTCGATTTGGAAGGTATCTGGTGTGACGTCGACGAACACGGGAACGGCACCCTTGCGAACGACGGGAGCAACATCGGTGGAGAAGGTCACCGCACTCGTGACGATTTCATCACCAGGCTGAAGATCGATGGCTTCGTAGGCGAGATACAACGCAGAACTTCCGGAATTGCACATCACGCCGCGCTTTTTTTCAAAGAGGTCGGCGACACGACGTTCCATGGCCTTGACGTTCTTGCCGATACGCATGGACGTCGGCCCACCGCGTAGGACTTCGACAACGGCTTCGATCTCGCGTTCATCGTGCACTGATCCGGCATAGTCGATGCGACGTTCGCTTGTAATACGGCTCATGGTTGCTCCTTGGCGGTGAGTGTGTCGGTTCGTATTGGGGTTGATCGAAGATCTGCGACCAGTTGGTCAACAAGTCGTACAAGTTCTCTGCAGTCCTGCTGAGACCAGTCGCCGAGTACGTCAGTCATCTGTTCGACACGCAGGCCAACAATGCGGTCGTGTGTGCGACGTCCTTTTGCGGTGAGCCGTGCCACGGCAAGACGAGCATCATCTGGGTCTGTAACGCGTTCAACAAGTTCGGCATCTTCAAGGACACGAACCTGTCGGTTCGCTGCGGCGGGGTCCATCGAGCAACGACGAGCTAACTGCCCCATCGGCATGTCGCCGGAATCGGCAAGAGAGCGCAGGATTGCGTAACCGGCACGGGTGACGTCAACTCCGATAGCCGCAGTCTGGCGATGGTGCACGGCTCGATTCACTGTGAGCCGAAAGAGTCGCTCGAGTGATCGTTCGGCGTCAGCGATGGTTGGGGGTGCGGGCACGCGAGGCACGGTACGGCAGGTCTTGGACTATGTCAATGTTCTTGAGCCTCGTGATTTTGGCGCAGAGAACTGCTGATTCTGGACCAAACTGCCCTTATGGCTGACGTCACCCCTTCGAATCATCCTGCTCGCGCTGGGCTCGTACTTGGCTCGCTCATTCTCGTAGCGACCGTTGCGAACCTGAACCTTTCTGTCGCAAATGTCGCCTTGCCAGATATCGGGCGCCACTTCGATGCCTCGCAAACCGGGCTCAATTTGGTGGCGGTTGCTTACTCTCTCGGGCTTGCGGCTTCTGTGCTGTGGCTCGGAGCGGTGGGCGATCGTCATGGTCGGAAAATGATGCTGCTTGTTGGCACTGGGCTTGCGGTTCCTGCATCGATCTTGGCCGCGTGGGCACCAAGCCTTGAAGTTCTGATTGGTGCCCGGATCTTGGGCGGTCTTGCCGCGGGCATGGCATTCCCCACGACGTTGTCACTGATTGCAGCATTGTGGAGTGGTCCGGCTCGAACGAAAGCGATTGCACTTTGGTCGGCACTTGGCGGTGCGATGGCTGCGCTCGGTCCGCTGACTGCCGGAGCGGTGCTTATGTACTTTTGGTGGGGCTCGGTCTTTCTCATCACGCTGCCTCTGGCTGCAGTTGCCTTTCTCGGCGCGTGGAAATTTGTTCCGTCACATGTGCATGAGTCGACCGAACCAGTAGACAACCTTGGCGGCATTCTTTCCGTTGTCATGGTGGGTGCTGTGGTGCTGTCCATAAGTTTTGCTCCGGAACCAGGGATGATGACCGAGGCTCTGATCTTCGCGATCGTTGGCGCAGCAGCGATCGGCGCTTTCGTTCTTCGTCAGCGCCGGGTGGAAGTTCCGCTCTACGACTTGCACTATGCGAGTCGTAGGCCATTTTGGGTCGCTGCAATTGCCGGAATTTTGGTCTTTGGTTCTCTTATGGGGGCCATGTTTATTGGGCAGCAGTATCTGCAGAATGTCCTTGGGTATTCGACATGGACAGCGGGGTTGAGCGTTCTTCCTGCAGCCTTTGTCATGGTGCTGTTGGCACCGCATTCAGCAAGACTCATTGAAAAATATGGTTCACGCGTAACGCTGATGCTTGGTTACGTCTGTTGCATGTTGGGATTCGGCGTCATGCTGTTTCTTTGGAACGAACGTTCATCATTTGCCATGGTCAGCTTGGGCTATGTGTTTCTGGGAGCGGGCGTCGCATTGGCCGGCACTCCTGCCTCGCGTGCGCTTACAAGTGCGGTGCCGGTGCGAAAAGCCGGCATGGCTTCGGCAACAGCGGATCTTCAACGAGATCTTGGTGGCGCGATCATGCAATCGATTTTCGGCGCACTCTTGACAGCCGGTTATGTGAAGTCGTTCGACTCGCAGATTGAGGCCACGCCACAGACGGCGACGATCTCTGACCAGGTTGTGGGTCAACTCACGAGGTCGTTCTCGAGCGCAGAAAACGTCGCATCGACGTATCCGCAATATGCATCGCAGATAACGAACGCAGCCCGAGAATCATTCCTTGATGGCCAACACTGGGCGTTTGCTGCTGGGGCGTTGGCCATGGCGCTCGGAATGGCGTTGGTTTGGTTCGCCTATCCAAGAAAAGACGAAGAAGTCGCAATGTTTGCGGAGTATCAAGCCGCCGACTAAGCCCAGTAAGTCTTCTGCTCTTAACGAGAGATTGCTCTGACGCGAAGAAGCCGCCGACCAATGCAGGTCGACGGCTTCGTGTTCGTATTGCAGTGACAGTGCTTACGCAGTTGCGAGCGGTGCCGGGTTACGGCGAGCACCAGCGCTGTAGGTGACGGGCATGTGCTTGACGCCACCAATGAAGTTCGAGCGCAGGATCTCAACATCGCCAGCAAGGCGCATGTCGGGAATGCGCTCCATGATCTCGCGGAAGATCAGTTTGAGTTCCATGCGAGCGAGATTGGCGCCGAGACAGAAATGCTGGCCACCGCCGCCGAACGCGATGTGCTCGTTCGGGAAACGCTCGATGTTGAACTGGTAAGGATCGTCGAAGACCTCTTCGTCACGATCAGCACTGATATGCCACATGACGACCTTGTCACCCTTTTTGATTTCCTTGTCACCAATGATTGTGTCGTCCAAGGCGGTGCGGCGGAAGTGATACACCGGCGTTGCCCAGCGAAGCACTTCTTCAATAGCGACGTCGAGTTTGCCGTCGATGTCATTTGCCAACGCGGCATATTGCTCAGGATTCTGCATGAGCGCCCACATGCCCCACGACGTGGTGTTGCGGGTGGTCTCATTGCCGGCGACGGTCAGAAGCATCATGAACATGTCGAACTCGAGTTCGGAGAGCGAATCGCCTTCGACCTCTGAATTGATGAGCTTGGTGACAATGTCGTCGCGAGGATCGGCCTTGCGTTGCTTGCCGAGCTCGTTGACGTACATAAAGAGTTCGCCAGAGGCTGCAGCGCCGTCAGCGTCGGCGAATTCTGGATCGTCGATGCCGATCATGCGGTTTGACCAATCGAACAGTTTCATCCGGTCTTCTTGCGGAACACCCATGATTTCGGCGATGGCCTGAAGCGGAAGTTCCGAAGCGACGTCGACAACAAAGTCGCATGAACCGCGTTCAATGATGTTGTCGACGATAAGTACGGCACGATGCTCGAGGTACTTCTCGATCAAGCCGATCATGCGCGGGGTGAAACCCTTGTTCACTAGAAGGCGATAGCGCGTGTGCTTCGGGGGATCCATGTAGAGCATCATCAGACCGCGAGGGTCGTTGCCCTGTGCTTCGCCAGGGAACTCGTCCGGGGTGAGGATCGAGATGCCGCCTGATTCCGAAGAGAACAGCCCGGTATCGCGGTTCACTCCAACGAGGTCCTTGTGCTTGACGACGTTCCAGAAACCCTGGGCGTTGGGATACTCGTGCCAACTCACCGGGTCTTCGGCGCGAAGTCGGTCAAACATTTGGTAGTGCTCGAGGCGCTGGAAGCGGTCGAGATCGAGGAGGTCGATTCCCTCGAGTGTCATGCGGATCCCCTTGATAGGTGCTGAGACAGTCAGAAGACGTGTCTTCGGTGACGAAACACTAATAGAGGGAGACCGTTCTGCCACCTTCTGTGGACAAGTTGGAAGTGGCGGCGATGCAGGCCCGGTTCGGACTTGGTGAAAGTCCCTGAACGGAGCCATGCAAACCCTGCGTGGCACCCCCAACGGGATTTGAACCCGTGCGTCCACCTTGAGAGGGTGGTGTCCTAGGCCGCTAGACGATGGGGGCCGGTGTCACGCTTGCTCTGCGGGGCAAAGCCTCAGCAGACGAGAGAGCATAGCGGGGGTCGAAGTTCAGACACCAAGCGGTCAGTAACCGGTGACCGAATGCGTGACGATGACGTTCGGCTTAGAGCTCTGAATCGCGATTTGGTTCCGGAGGGAACTGCACATCTGCGGCAGGTCGCAGCGGACGAACGCCTTCGATCGGGCCGACGCCTCGAACGGTGACCTCGCTCGGTGGTCCGATCTCAACCCAATCGGGCACGCCATTAAGCGCTGACGGGTGTGCGAGTAATTGGCCAGGTTCGGCTTCGTCGCAAAGCCGAGCAGCAAGATTGACAGGGCGACCGATGTAATCGTCGCCATCGAACAACAAGGCCGTTCCGCTGGCAACACCTGCGCGAAGGTCGATCGCAAATGATTCGAATCGGCCTGTCATTTCGGCAACGGTCGCCACAATGGGGCCAGGCTTTACTCCGACAAGAAGAACGCCATCGCCTAACCATTTGGCAACGCGCACGCCGCGGCGACCGGCAACTTCTTTTACGAGTGTTCGGAAGACTTCGAGCGCACGAACAGCTCGGCGTGGTCCATGACGTTCGGTGAGTGCAGTGAATCCGCAGATATCGATGAATGCGAAGGTGCGCTCGAGGGCGATGGGACCGCCAGTGGGTGGAACTTCTTCAGGACGCTCGGTGCCCATACCCGTCGCCGGGGGTGGGGTCATCGGGCCAGCAGCGTTGGCGTCGGGTTCTTGGGCAGTAGTGGGATCATCAGGCATGACCCCTTGACGATGACACAGATTGAGTCGTCTTCGCTGCTGAGTTTCAGGAAATATCTGGTGAAATCGTGAAGATTTCTTAGCGGCGAGGGCGGCCGAGGGCTTCTTGAGCAGCTGTGGCCACGTGGGTTCCGGACTGATCAAAAACTCGAGCGACAGAAAGTCCACGGGCGTCGGCCATGCCTTGACCATCGAGGGTAAAGCACAACCAATCGTCGACGCGTAGCGGACGATGAAACCAAAGTACGTGGTCGAGGCTTGCCGTCATGAGTTTCTCGAAATCGCCGATGAGGCTGTGTCCTGTGAGTGCCGCTCCAAGAAGATGCTCATCTGAGAGGTAGGCGAGTGCACACGCATTCATCACTGGGTCATCACCAAATGACTGATTGGCTCGCATCCATGCAGTTTTGGCCATGCCATGACCATCTCGGAGGGCTCGAGTCTGAAAGAACAGGGGTGTTTCTTCATCCTCGAGCGCGTCGGGCCTCGGAGTATCAGCGGGCAGAAACGTTGCCTCACGCTCTTCGCTTTCTTCCGGCGCATGAAAACTCGCGATGCAATTGAGAATCGCACCACCGGACTGCGATGCGACAACTTGTCTGGTGGAGAACGAACGACCGTCGCGAATCCGTTCCACTTCGTAGAGAACAGGCGCTGCTTCATCACCTTGGCGGACGTAATACGCGTGCATTGAATGGGGAATCTGTCCATCGTCAACGGTGAGTGCAGCGGCGCGGAGGGCTTGAGCGATTGCTTGACCGCCGTAAATCCGACCCCATCCGGTATGCGCGCTTGGGGCGAGGAACGCATCGGGGCTCACTGCTTCAAGGGTCAGCAGTGTGCGGAGGTCGGTTGCGAGAGGAAGTTCAAGAGTCACGATAGGAGCCTGCCATGTGCCGGC
>WLMU01000083.1 GCA_009700115.1 Actinomycetota bacterium | reverse complement strand
GCTCATGAACTCATCGAATCGAATGTCCATCGACGTTTCTGGTCCACCAAGCAGGTCTCGGTCGCGCATCGCTGCATTCAACATGTCGTCGAGGCGATCGGCCCAATAATTCGAAATTGCAACGGGGTCGACTGGCGACAACGAGGTGCGGGCGGAATACGAGATCATGGTTCCCATCGAGACCATCACCGAAATCGGATCTCGATGTGTCACAAGGAACGTCGCATCGGGGAATGTTGTTGCCAATGGCCCGAACTGTTCAAGGTGCTGAGGTGACTTCAGAATCCAACGATCGCCGCCGCGCAAGAACTGACACGCTTTCAACAATGTCTTCATGTACTCATAGTGCGGTGTTTGATCATGTGACTTGTAATAGTCACGCCATGTCGGCATGGGTGCCATCGTCTCAAACATCATTGTGGAGAAATCGATAGCGAGAATTTGGATTTCTTCGTGAACATGCCAGGTCGTCATCTCGTGCATCCGATTGAAGTCGGGCATGATCATGTCCATGATCTGCAAACCGGCTTCGGTGCGAGCCAAGCGCGGATCTTCGGGAGTGTTCGCGAGCGCGGCCTCATCAAGCGAAGGAACCGGCTGGTTACTTTCCCAGTAGGGGAGCGAACGCAACGCGGGATCACACGCAATCAAATTGTGAAGGTGCGTCGTGCCGGTGCGGGGGAGTCCGGCGATGATCATCGGCGCAGTGATTTCGATGTCGTGGATTTCAGGATGACGGGCCAACAAGTCGGCGAGCAGAAGACGGTTCTTTAACAACGTGCCCATGAGCGACGCGGCGGAGATTCGACCCATCGGCGAAAGCGGCGCTTCGGTCTTGAAGCAATGGAGCAATAACTCGAGTCGTTCGACAAAGTCCATTGGACCGAAATCGTCGAGACCGGTTTCGGCCGCAGCCTGGGTCATCAGCGCGTCGGCGTTGAGCTCGACCATGTCTGCGAATGGAGCCGCGCCGTCGAAGATGGCCTGGGCCTCGGGCGAGAACTGCGGGTCTCCAAGATCGTCGAGGCGTTTCGGTGCCGGTCGTGCTGGGCCAGACATGGTTCCCCTTTGGGCCCGTCCCCCGACGAGCGAACTGGCATCGTAGAGCCCCGAATCCCTTGTCGTGACAGGAATCTCTCGCTTTTGAGCGAATGGGGCCCGAATGTCGAATGTGGTCGTCAAGGCCCTCGCTGGTACCGTGACCGGGTCGGTTCGCACCCTGTGGACCGTGTAGCCCCTCCCGATTGCGCCAGGTTCGTGTCTTACACGGGTCAGCGGATCACGGAGCTGGGTCCGATACCCACCAGAAAGAATGTACATGTCTGCTGAACCCGCAAACCTCCCTCCGAAGGCTGGCACGATCGCCGAACACCGGACGCACCCCACCGATACCGGGTCGCCCGAAGTTCAGATCGCACTGCTGACTGACCGCATCAATCATCTGACTGAACATCTCAAGTCACATAAGAAAGACCACCACAGTCGTCGTGGACTTCTTATGTTGGTTGGTCGCCGTCGCCGCCTGCTCGACTACGTCAAGAAGAACGACGTCGAGCGTTACCGCTCGATCATCGCAAAACTCGGCTTGCGCCGATAAGTGCGAACCGGGGGACGACCATCGTGGTCGTCCCCTCGCTGTTCCTGTCTGGGAACAGCTCCCCGGCGATACTGCGTTGTCAGTTGCCGGAGGTGAGGATCGGATCACTGCTCCGATGTTCACCTCTGGGAACTGGTTACGAGGTCGCCTCCAACTGACGGACCAATGTCCGTCTCACAAAGGAGACACACGTGGCTGATGCCATTTCCGTCGACGCCGTCGTTCCCGGCGACGCCGACAAGACCATTACAATTTCGGCCGGCAAACTTGCCGGTCAGGCTGACGGTGCAGTGACCGTCCGCGTTGGCGACACCGTCATGCTCGTGACCGCGACTGCGGCAAAGAGCGCCCGTGAAGGTGCCGACTTCTTCCCTCTCACCGTCGATATCGAAGAGCGCATGTACGCCGCGGGCCGTATCCCCGGTTCGTTCTTCCGTCGTGAAGGAAAGTCTTCCGACCAGGCCATCCTCACCTGCCGTCTCATGGACCGCCCGTTGCGTCCGTGCTTCCCTGATGGTTTCCGCAACGAGGTCCATGTCGTTGGCACCGTGCTTGCGGCCGATCTCGTCAATCCGCACGACGTCATCGCCATCAACGGTGCATCTGCTGCACTCAGCCTTTCCGGTATCCCATTCGATGGCCCCATCGGCGCCGTTCGTCTTGCGTTTACCGCTGACGGTCAGTGGATCCCGCACCCCACCTACGAAGAGGGTGCGGAAAGCCAGTTTGAAATCGTTGTGGCTGGTCGTGCGCTGAACGGCAATGACGTTGCGATCTCCATGGTCGAAGCCGGCGGCACCGAAGCACAGTGGCCTGCGATGCAGGACGGCGCTCCCAAGGTCGATGAAGCGGAACTCGCTCGTGGCCTCGAAGCCTCGAAGCAGTACATCCTTCAGTCGATCGCTGCGCAGAACGAACTTGTTGCCAAGGTTGGCAGTAAGCCTCCGATGCCTTACTCGGTCACTTCTGACTACACGCCAGAAGTTCTTACCGCCATGCAGGCCAAGCGTGAGCAGATCCTTGCGACGCAGATCATTTCCGACAAGACCGCTCGCCTTGAAGCCGAAGCAACGCTTCGCGATCAACTTGTTGCTGAACTTGCTCCGCAGTTTGCCGGCGTCGATGGTGCCGATAAGCAGCTGAAGGCTGCGTTCCGCTCGGTCACCAAGGCTGTTGTTCGTTCACGCATCGTGAATGAAGGCGCTCGCATCGATGGTCGTGGTCCGAAGGACATTCGTCCGCTCTCTTCCGAGGTCGGCGTCCTTCCGTCAGTTCATGGTTCGGGTCTCTTCCAGCGTGGCGAAACCCAGGTTCTCAACGTCACCACGCTTGGCATGCCTCGTATGGAGCAAATGATCGACGCTCTCGGCGATGTCACCCGCAAGCGTTACATGCACCATTACAACTTCCCGCCTTACTCCACTGGTGAAACTGGTTTCATGCGTGGACCGAAGCGTCGCGAAATCGGACACGGCATGCTCGCTGAGCGTGCACTCGTCCCCGTGCTTCCGACGCCGGAAGAGTTTGCCTACACGATTCGTACCGTCTCCGATGTTCTTTCCTCAAACGGATCTACCTCGATGGGTTCGGTGTGTGGTTCAACACTTTCGATGATGGACGCTGGCGTTCCGCTGCGTGCACCGGTTGCCGGCATCGCAATGGGCCTCGTGTTCGCCGATGGCAAGTACACGACGCTTACTGACATCCTCGGCGCTGAAGATGCATTCGGCGACATGGACTTCAAGGTTGCCGGAACCGCCGAATTCGTTACTGCTCTGCAGCTCGATACCAAGATCGAAGGCATTCCTGCCGATGTTCTTGCTCAGGCACTGCAGCAGGCGAAGGAAGCACGTCTCGCCATTCTCGAAGTTATGGCTGGCGCAATCGCCAAGCCTCGTGATGAAGTTGGCGAAACTGCGCCGAAGATCATCAGCTTCGAAATCCCGATGGACAAGATCGGTGAAGTCATCGGTCCCAAGGGCAAGGTCATCAACGCCATCCAGCAAGAGACCGGCGCCGACATCAGTGTCGACGACGATGGTTCTGTTGGTCGCGTCAGCATCGGTTCCACCGATGGTGGTGCCGTAGCCGAGGCCGAGCGTCAGATCCGTCTGATCCTCAATCCGCCGACCGCTGAAGTTGGTCAGGTGTACCAGGGCCGTGTTGTGAACGTCACCAAGTTCGGTGCGTTCGTCAACATCCTCCCGGGTCGTGATGGTCTTCTTCACATCTCGAAGATTGGTGGCGGCAAGCGCATCGACAAGGTTGAAGATGTCCTCGACCTTGGTGACGCAGTTGAAGTTCGCGTCGACGATGTCGATCCCAATGGCAAGGTGTCTCTCTCGATGGCCAGCACTCCGGTGGCAGAAGCCTCCGAAGGTGAAGCGGCCGCAACCGAAAGTGCTCCTCGTGAGGCCACACCAGCTCCGGCTGCTGAAGCTGAAGCTACCGATAGTGGCGCCGAGCGCGAGTACGTCTCATTCGAAGACGCATTCGATGCCGAAATCAGTTCGGAACTGGGCGACCTTGGTCCCGCCAGTGAAAACCGTGGTGGCGGCGACCGTCGCAACGGTGGACGTCGAGGCGGCAACCGTCGCCGCTGAGTCCGTTTCCGCCGTGTCGGTGAACGACACGGAAATCGAACGATCCGAGCTGGCCTCGGGTGTGCGTGTCATTACTGAGCGCATGCCCGAGGCCCGTTCGGTATCTGTCGGTATGTGGTTTGCCGTTGGTTCACGTGATGAGCCAGCGTCCATTGCTGGCGCATCTCATTTCCTCGAGCACTTGTTGTTTAAGGGCACTGAAGAGCGTTCGGCGCGATCGATTGCGACCGCAGTCGATGCAGTGGGCGGCGAAATGAACGCCTACACAAGTCGCGAGCACACGGCGTATTACTTGCGCCTGCCGGTTAGCGAGCTGAAAGCCGGGGTCGAACTTCTGGCTGATGTCGTGAGCGAACCAGCATTCCGACCGGCAGAACTCGATGCTGAACGCGAAGTCATTATCGAAGAACTCCTCATGAGTGAAGACACTCCAGATGATCTCGTACTGACTGCCCTCTACGAAAGCCTTTATCCGGAACATCCGCTTGGTCGCGAAACACTCGGCGATCACGACACCGTGGCCGCAATGACGCGTGATGACGTCTCGGAGTTCCACGCTCAGTGGTACCGGCCTTCAAATCTTGTTGTCGCTGCCGCAGGGGCGCTTGAACATCAGCAGGTGGTTGATGCTCTTGGTCCATTATTTGCCGGTATCGAACGCGGCGATGCTCCGGTTCGCGAAACACCCAAAGCGCATCTGCAATCACTTGTGCAGATCGATCGACCAATCGAGCAGGTGCATGTCGCCGTAGGTTGGCGCGGACTTCCCCTTGCCGATGACGATCGCTATGCGATGTGGGTGGCCAATCACGTCCTCGGTGGTGGAATGTCGAGCCGCCTTTTCCAAGAGATCCGTGAATCACGCGGTTTGGCCTATTCGGTGTTCTCTTCGCCATCGTCCTATTCCGATGCCGGGTCACTGATCATCTATGCCGGCACAGCCTTGGCTCGCCTCGAGGAACTTCTTTCGGTGACCGATGAAGTGCTCGCTACGTTCCTTGCCGATGGCATTACCGAGGAAGAACACGCCATCGCACTCGGCTACCTCGAAGGCTCGATGTTGCTTGGTCTTGAAGACAGTGGTTCTCGTATGTCCCGTCTGGGCACCGGGCTCGTGACTCGCAACGACATCACCTCAATTGACGAACATGTTCGCCGGATTCGAGCGGTGACCACCGACGAAGTCCATTCAGTCATCGGACGGGTGCTTGGTTCCCCACGCGCCGTCGCAGCCGTCGGACCCCTTGGAGATGGATCTGCCGCGCTTGAACGGTTCGCCTGCGGCTAGTTTCGGCGCATGACGTTGCGTGTCGGAGTCTTCGGTGCTGGTGGAAAAATGGGAAGCACGGTGTGCCGTGCGGTCGACGGCGACCCCGGGCTCGAGCTTGTTGCTGCGGTAGACCCGCAGCATGCCGGCCTTGACATGCTCCAGGTCACCGGTTCCGACCAGCCATTCCAGGTTGCTGCCGATGGACAGGCGTTCCTCGATGCCAAGGTCGACGTCGTTGTCGATTTCACCCACCTTGAAGCAGCTCGGTCGAATCTTCTGTGGCTTGGCGAACATGGCATTCACGCGGTTACGGGAACTACGGGGTTCTCCGATACTGACATTGAGTCATTTCGAACGAGTTTCAAAGGATCCAATTGCGTGATTGCTCCGAACTTTGCCATCGGGGCCGTTCTCATGATGCGCTTCGCCGAAATTGCGGCACCATTTTTCGAAACCGCCGAGATTGTTGAACTTCACCACGACGCGAAACTCGATGCACCATCCGGAACGGCGATGTTGACAGCCGAACGTATGGCCGCAGCGTCAGCCGACTGGGCCGCTGATCCCACCAAGACCGAGATTCTTCCTGGTGCACGTGGCGGTAAAGGTCCGGCTGACATCCGCGTGCATTCACTGCGCTTGCGCGGAATGGTCGCTCATCAAGAAGTCATCCTTGGCACAACAGGTCAGACCCTCACACTGCGTCACGACTCTTACGACCGCGATTCCTTTATGCCTGGCGTGCTTCTGGCAGTGAAGGCAGTACCTGAACGCGCTGGCGTGACGATTGGTCTCGACGCGCTACTTGATCTTTAAGCCGTTCCCGAGTTAGTCGTCGATAGCGCTGTCGTCGATCTCGATCGCGGACGATGTGAGACCGAGTTCAATGTCATCGGCGGCATCCTCAAGCTCGCGGAACGCTTCGACTTCTTTACTTCCGCGTCGCAATTCACCAATCCAAAAAACAGCCACAAGCCCAATCGATAGCACGAGGAGTGGGATTCGCCAGTGTGCGATAAATCCCAAAACTGAATCAATGGGTCCGGCAAAGATGTCGCCGATAATTTGCAACATGAATAAGCGGCCGATGGTGCCTATGACGTTCAGCGTTGCGAACTTCAATGGGCGCATCTTTGCTGCACCCGCAACGAGGCACACATAGTTGTTGGGAAAGAGCACAACAAGGGGAGCGCCCCATTTGCCGAACCAACCCTCGACAGCGCGCATGTAACGACCGGCCGTGGGCGTCCGCTTTTCCATCCATCGCAGTGCGGCGGCTCCATAGAACCAGCCAATTGCGTAGAAAAATGGATCGGGCAGCAAAAGGCGGATTGTGCCGATGAGGTAGTACGCCCATAGTTCGACGTGATTGACGACAAGGACGAGGTAGCGGTTCTTGGCGCTCAAAGCGATGAGCAAGAGGGGTTTGTTCGTTACCAGATCGGGCCACAGGGCATCGGCGGTATAGCCGGCAACGACCATCGCCACGATTGGGGCGATGAGCATTGTGAGATGGCGGCGTCCGGGGTGGGCGGTGGGGGATTCTGCTTCGGCTGACAAGGCCCTGATCCTCTCACGTACCATTCCCCTAGTTGTAGGTGGCTGGTGGGAAGTATGAAAAGGGGAGTCGGGTATGAAGGGTCTTATGCAGGACGGTCCACTCGTCCTCACGAATTTGTTTGATCGCGCCGAGAAATTGTTCCCTGCCAAGGAGATAATCACCGCTACCGCGGCTGGCAGCGAGCGAGAGACCTATGGCGAGTGGGCAGAACGCACCCGTCGACTCGGTGGTGTCCTCGATGATTTGGGGATTAGTGCCGATGGTCGCGTTGCGACCTTTGCATGGAATTCCGCTCGACACCTTGAGTTGTACTTCGCCGCGCCTTGTTCGGGGCGTGTGCTTCACACGCTGAACATCCGCTTGTTTCCCGAACAGATCACCTACATCGTCAACCATGCAGAAGACGAAGTGATCTTCGTTGATAAATCGCTCCTGGGCCTTCTTTGGCCGCTTGTCGACACGTTCACCACGGTTCGTCACATCGTTGTGATGGACGATGGAAAAGGAGAACTTCCTGCCGATAGCGGTGGCCGTCTTCTCCACGACTATGAAGCGTTGCTCGCATCAGCGAGTCCGGTTGAATGGAACGTCACCGACGAGAATCAAGCCGCGTCGATGTGTTACACGAGCGGCACCACGGGTAATCCCAAAGGTGTTGTGTACTCACATCGTTCGACGTGGCTGCACACGATGGCAGCAATGATGTCTGATGGCCTCGGTGCCAGCGAGCGAGACACGATTCTTCCCGTCGTTCCGATGTTCCATGCCAATGCGTGGGGCCTTGCGCATGTGGGTGTGGCATCGGGTGCCAACTTGGTGATGCCTGGTCCAGATTTGTCGCCGAAAGCAATCGTCAACCTCATTGAAGCCGAACGCGTCACGATCGCTGCCGGTGTTCCCACGATCTGGATGGGTGTTCTCAACGAAATCGATGGGCGAGACGTCACGAGCCTTCGGAGTATCCCGTGTGGAGGTTCGGCCGTCCCCAAGCATCTGTCCGAGGCCTATCGCGAGAAAATTGGCATCCCAATTCTGCAGGCATGGGGAATGACCGAGACCAGTCCGCTGGCGTCGGCGGCCAAAGTGAAGTCCACGATGCTTTCGCTGTCAGAAGACGAACAAGCCGACTATCGCGCCTCAATCGGTTTGCCTGCATTTGGGGTCCAAGCTCGAATTGCCGATCAAGAAACCGGCGAAGAACTCCCATGGGATGGTGAAACCAGTGGAGAACTTCAAGTTGCCGGTCCGTGGATTGCCAAGGAGTACTACAACGATTCACGTTCTCCTGAATCGTTCACTGCCGACGGGTGGTTGAAAACTGGCGATGTCGCCACCATTGATAGTGAAGGCTTTATGCACATCGTCGATCGAACAAAGGACGTCGTGAAGTCGGGTGGCGAGTGGATCTCGTCGGTTGAACTTGAGAACGAAATCATGGCGCACCCGTCAATCGCCGAAGCAGCGGTGATTGGCGTGAAGCACCCGAAGTGGTCTGAGCGGCCATTGGCATGTGTCGTGGTGAAGCCGGGAGAAACCTTGACACGTGAAGACGTCCTTGCATTCCTCGATGGCCGAGTAGCGAAGTGGTGGCTCCCCGATGACGTGGTGTTCATCGACGAGGTTCCGAAGACCTCGGTTGGAAAGTTCTCAAAGCGCGATCTCCGGGAACAATTCGCTGGCTACGTGCTTCCTACGGCATAACCGACTGGCCCGATTCCTGAGCGCCGGTGTCGCAGGCCTAGCCTGACCGACGTGTACCGGTTCTTGCTCAAGCCTCGTTGGATCCTGTCCCACCTGTTTGTTCTCGTTGTCGTGGTGACAATGATCAACCTTGGTTTTTGGCAGGTCAATCGCCTTGATGAACGCAAAGCGGCGAACGCGGTTG
>WLMU01000082.1 GCA_009700115.1 Actinomycetota bacterium | reverse complement strand
TTTTTGCGATTGGAATGAACTTCTTTATGGAGGTCGCCAAACTTCGTGCCGCTCGTGTTCTGTGGCACCGAGTGATGAGTGAGTTTGAGCCCAAGAAGGCTGGGTCGCTCATGCTTCGCACCCATTGCCAGACCTCAGGCGTTTCGCTGACCGAACAAGATCCATACAACAACGTTGTCCGTACAACCATCGAAGCACTTGCTGCGGTGCTCGGCGGCACCCAAAGTCTCCACACCAATTCCTTCGATGAAGCTCTCGGACTCCCGACTGACTTCAGCGCGCGTATCGCTCGCAACACGCAGCTCATCATCGCTGAGGAGTCCGGCGTAACAAGTACCGTCGATCCGCTTGGTGGTTCCTATTACATCGAGTCGCTCACACAGTCGCTCGTTGATGAAGCGTGGCAACTCATTTGCGAGGTCGAAGAACTCGGCGGCATGACCAAGGCTGTGGAATCAGGCATGCCGAAATTGCGCATCGAAGAGTCCGCCGCTCGCAAGCAGGCTCGCATCGACCGCCGCCAAGACACTGTCGTCGGCGTCAATAAGTACGTACCCGAGAACGTTGAAATGGTCGACGTTCTCGATATCGACAACACAAAGGTGCGCAATGAACAGTTGGCTATCTTGGCCACTGTTCGCGCGAATCGTGACGACGCCGCATGTCGTGCTGCCCTCACAGCCCTCACCGAAGGCGCCAAGGGTGACGGGAATCTGCTTGCCCTCGCCATCGACGCAGCCCGAGCACGGGCCACTCTCGGTGAGATTTCAGATGCCATGGAAGCGGTATTCGGCCGACATAAGGCCGAAGTCCGTACCATTGCTGGTGTGTACGCAAAGGCCTACGAAGGCGATGAGGACTTCACCGCCCTTCAGGGCGAGATCGAAGCATTCGCAAAGACCGAAGGTCGTCGTCCGCGCATGCTCGTCGCCAAGATGGGCCAAGACGGACACGACCGCGGCGCAAAGGTCATCGCCACCGCATTTGCCGATCTTGGTTTCGACGTCGACATGGGACCGCTCTTCCAGACCCCTGCTGAGGCAGCTCGCGATGCCATCGAAAACGATGTCCACGTAGTTGGTGTTTCGAGCCAGGCCGCCGGACACAAAACCCTCGTGCCCATGCTCATCGATGAACTGAAGAAGGCCGGCGCCAACAACATCCTCGTGGTGTGTGGCGGCGTCATTCCTCCTCAGGACTACGACATGCTCAACGAAGCCGGCGTTGCCGCCATCTTCGGACCAGGTACGAACATTCCCTCAGCAGCGCGCAAGGTGCTCGCCCTCATCGCTGAGAAGAGCCCGAACGCGTGACCGACCCCGCCGAGGACGCCGTCTCCCTTATTGAGGGAATTCGCTCTGGCGATCGGCGTTCTTTGGCCCGAGCGATCACGTTCGCCGAGTCCACTCGGCCAGAACACCGCGTCATCGCCGATGCTGTGTTGGAAGCCGTTCTGCCTTCCACGGGCAACGCTGTCCGCGTCGGCATATCTGGTCCGCCCGGAGTCGGGAAATCGACATTCATCGAAGCAATCGGCAATCACATCATCAGCCAAGGGTTGCGCCTTGCCGTCCTTGCCGTCGACCCTTCCAGCCGTTTGACCGGCGGATCAATCCTCGGCGACAAGACACGAATGGGTGAGCTCGCCAACCAGCCGAATGCATTCATTCGCCCCTCCCCCGGAGGCACCCAGCTTGGTGGCGTAGCGCGCCGCACACGAGAAGCAATGTTGTTATGCGAAGCAGCAGGTTTTGATGTCGTCATCGTTGAAACAATCGGTGTCGGTCAATCAGAAGTTGCAGTGTCGGACATGGTCGATCTCTTTGCCCTCCTCGTTTCACCTGGAGGCGGCGATGAACTTCAAGGAATCAAGCGCGGCATCATGGAATTGGCCGACCTCGTCATCGTCAATAAAGCCGATGGCGACCTTGCCGCGGCCGCGGCGCGGACCCGCGGCGATTACGCAAGCGCGGTTCACTTGCTGCGGCCGAAGTGGAACGCATGGGCAACGGAAGTAGTCGCGTGTTCTGCCCTCAATGGCGTTGGGGTTTCTGAGGTTTGGGATGCAGTGATGTTGTTCCGTTCAACCGTCACGGCCAATGGCGAACTACTCGAAGCTCGCTCGGCACAGGCCACAGCGTGGCTCTGGAGCGAAATCGGCGACACGCTATTAGAGCGTTTCCGCGCTGATCTCCACGTTGCCGGCTTGCTGCCCGAAATTGAGTCCGCAGTTTCCGGGGGACGAGTCACTCCGGCGAAAGCTGCTCTCCAACTTCTTCAGGCGTTCGGAACCACTGAGACCGACTGAGGCGTCACGAAACTCAGTGAGTTCCACGTCTCCATACGAGTAGAAGATTGGTCTTCCACGGCCGGATTGTCGAGCGGCCAGAGGCAACAAGATTTGGAACGTTGTCTGCAATTAATCGTTTGAGATCTCCCTCGCGAAGGAACGACACATTGCGATCGCCCGTGATCCAACGATCAGAGAAACGACCCATCCAATAACCGGGAGACCTCACAACAACGGTTTCCTTCACAAGAAGTACTCCGTCGTCGCTCAATAGATTGGCAACATCGTTAAGCAACGCTTTGCGCATCGACGGCGGTACGTGATGAAGCACATCAGCAATCACGATTGCGTCGAACGGCACAGGTCGCTCGGCAAGAAGATCGGAGGTTGAAATGGTCCGGAACTCCACCCGACCACGGTCGCCCTCGAACAACGAACCTGGATTCTTGGCTAAGTCGATACCGAGAACTGATACATCGGGGCGACGCTCGATGATCTGCGATGCGATCATGCCGTCGCCAACGCCAACCTCCAGCACTCGCCGCCCAAACGGCACTGCGTCAATCGCTTTCCCGAGTTCGCCAATGTTGATGAACATTGATCGATATGCGGAACTAACGGGTGCCTCAATGGGCCCCAGCATTCGTCGAACTTTGGGTCCGATACTCATCGTTTGGGTCCTTCGTGCACGATGCAAGCGTACTTGCCACCGCACCTCGTGGGCCCCCTCACTAGCCGCCCTTTGCTGAATAGTGGGCGACTATCATTTCTACCCAGATGGATATCCCCGAAGATCTTCCCCCTGCAATTCCCCTCACCGACGAACTCACCGAACTTCGCAGTGAAGTTTCGCGACTCCGTGCGCTCGTCGGACCTTCGGAGAAGACCTACGAAGATTTGACCCGCGACGCACTCACCGCTCGAGATGCAGCTCGCACTGCCGAGCTAGAGACCGGGCGACTACGTGCGCAGATAGTCGAGCTGGAAATCGAAGTGCGGCGCTGGCAGCGCGATTTCGTCTGGTTCCGCGATCGTGTCGTAAGAAAAGTCCCAGCCCTCGGACGAGTCTTTGCTCGGCTCCGTCGACAATGAAGCCAAAAATGGGGAAGAAGGCGACCGTCGAAATCGTCATTCTCGACCGTCACGCTGATCGCTCTGCGCTTAATGCTGCGCTGAATTCCTCTCTTGCCGATGTCGTCGTGCTTTCGGGGCCCGAAGGAAGCACCAACCACCGAGCTCTTTCGATGTTGGGAACCGCATTTAGCGATCCTGAGGTCGCGGTCGCCTATTCAGATGAATCAGTATCCGATAAGCGCGGACGCCACCTTCGATCGATCTACAAGCCAGATTGGTCGCCGGAACGGTTCCGGTCTCAGTTCTACATCGGCAACCTCCTCGCCGTCCGTCGCACAACGGCTCTTGCCGCCGTCCTGAACTCTGCACTCGACGACTCCCTACCTTCTCTGCACGGGACCGCTTTGCGTTGGGATCTGATCTTCAGACTCACCGAAAACGGCGGCAAGGTCGTTCACATACCTGAGCGGCTCTTTGGTTCCGCTGACCTGACTTCTGTCCTGGGCACTGAACCGGCAAGCCAGTTTGAGAGCGTGATGCTCGAAGCCACTTCGGTCGTTCAAGCACACTGCAACCGGATGGGCATTGATGCAGAAGTGGAGATTTCTGAACCCGGAGACACGTTGCATCTTCGTCGGCACCCGGATTCATCGACCAAGGTCAGCCTGATCATCCCAACCCGCGGATCTTCGGGAACGATCTGGGGTCAAGAACGCGTTTTCATTATCGAACTCATGCAATCAATCATTTCCAAATCGACGTGGGAAAATGTGGAGTTCGTCATTGTCGCAGACGCCACTACCCCGGCAATCGTGCGACGCGCGCTCACCCAACTCTGCGGCGATCGCCTGATATGGGTCGACTACGACCTTCCCTTCAATTTCTCCGACAAGATCGCTAAGGGTCGAGCGGCCTCAAACGGCCAAGTTCTGTTACTTCTCAATGACGACATGGAAGTCGTGTCCGAAGATTTCATCGAAGAACTCATCGGATTAGCCCTCGATCCAGGCGTTGGCGCTGTGGGAGCCAGACTCCTTCTGGCGGACGGTCGCCTTCAGCACATCGGTCATCGTTACGCCGATGGAACCTTTCATCTCTTCGCTGGTTACGACGGGGACTACGCCGGGCCCGAAAATATGTGTCGGATTACAAGGGAATGCATCGGCGTAACAGCCGCATGTCTTGCGATTCGCGCAGAAGTCTTTGACGAGGTCGGCGGCATGGCTCTCGACTTTCCCAATAATTTCAATGATGTCGATTTTTCTCTACGGCTGTTCGAACGCGGTTTACGCAACCTCGTCACGCCACACGCTGTGCTTTTCCACTTTGAGAGTGTCACTCGTGACGGAACGGTCACCGCCGAAGAAGAGGACCTTCTTTTTTCACGGTGGGGTGCTCAGCTCAATTCCGACCCGTATTCGAATCCAAATCTCGAATCCGGTCGCATCGAATGGCTAGAAAAGGGTGCGCACTAACTCCGTCTGCGTTTTGTTAACGCTCGACCAGCGAGTTTTCGAAGTCTCGCAACGACAGCCTTTGTGATGCCGACGAATCCGTCGATTCGGTAGCGCCCAACAACCATGCGCCAGATCTTCATGATGCGACTTCGACGCCACGGACCCCAACTGGCCGAAGCAGCCACGCCGTCGAGGTATGCGCCAAGTTCAAAAGCTGTCGCTTCCCACGGGAACTTCTTACGCGAGTAGGTGTAGCAACGTTCTGCTGCCAGTTGCAGAAGCGCGGGATCTCGCTGCCACTCTTCTAAAAGAAAGATCGGATCAGCAATGTTCGGGAGCACGTACGGAGTTGTCTCGGGATGTGCCCCCACATCGAAGGCAAGGCCCACCGTGCCCGAAGCATGCGCCTCGACAAGTGGAAGATTGAAACCCTCCCACTTGCTCGGCGAAATGAAGACGTCAAGCTCGGAAAGAAAGGTCGAACGCTCGTCGTCGGTGGCGTTGAGGTGACAGTGAACGCCGCGCTCCTCCCACCACAGGCGATCAGATTCCTCCCCACGGCCCATAATCGAGAAATCAAAACCGGGACGATCGGTGAAATGGGAAACGATCGCAAGATATTCATCAAGACCCTTATAGAGAGCTTCCCCACTCCCCAGACGCATCAAGGTGCCTACTCGAAGCGGAGCATGGTCCGAGGCTGTCCGCTGAGTCGAAGGCGGTCCATAATCGGTGACATGGTCGCAACCTAATGCGATGACTTTCGCATCGGGCCAAGCGAGTTCATCTCGAAGAAAATATGAACTCGTGAGAACTGCGTCGACCTTGGGGTAGACCCGTTTCAGTTTGTGGACTTTTAGTTGCTCGCGCTCAGCCACGTCATGGTCGAACATCGTTGGCGTCGGATCGCCATGTTCAAAAACCACTGTGGGAATCCACATTTCAAGCGCAGGAAGTACCTCGAAATATGGACTGGTTTGCGCAACCACTATCTCAATCGAATGTTCTTGGCAGTACTCAAAGATCGTCTGAGAAGAAGGACGCAACTCGACGACATCGTCAGCACTGTAGAACTCGTCGAACTCGAGACAGCCAATCGACATGTTCCAACCGGCGGGGCCGATGCGGTCAGCAACCTCTCGTGCGACAACGGAAACACCGAAACCACGTTTCATTACCGACGTAAGCAGCAGGACGTTTCTCATCGCTAGAGACATTCCACGAATGAACTCCAACGACGGACGAACAACGCTCTATCGCTCCAGTCCTCTTCACCTGGTTCACGGGTTGCGTTCTCGACGTGGAAGATCGGACCGACTGACAAGGTTCGGATCTCAAATCCCGCTCGGCGGAGGCGAAGGCAGTAATCGATGTCCTGGCACTCAGCCTCGTAACGTTCATCGAATCCGCCAGAGCGGGCGTAGAGGTCGCTGGACGTCATAAGGAAAGCCCCGGTTACTGCCGAGGATGTGAAGGAGTCACCGAGAGCGTGCACTGGAGGCTGCTTCGTGCCGGGGTGATACGGAACTGCGAACAACTCAGGTGATCGAAGCATCTCGACACCAGCGTGCTGAACGGTGCCGTTTTCAAACAGGAGAACAACGCCTACAGCACCAAGACTCGGATCTCTTGTGATTGTTTGAAAGGCCTCGACAACTCCCTCGGGGCATTCATCAATGAATACGTCGTTATTCATGAAAAGCACGGTTGAATAGCGAGCCCATTCGAAGAGATCGTTATTGCAGCGAGAGAACTGATAGCGCATTCGGCGCGTTATCTCCACGCCCTCGGGCGGTGCATCAAGTAGCGCAAGCGTCTCTGGATTCGTGGAACCCGTGTCCCCCAGGCAAAGTTCGATCTCGATTCCGGCGCGGTCACAAACATCACGAAGTTTGTCGAAACCCAGCCAAAGTCGTTTCAACAGGTCGGGGCGGTCTTTGTGAAGCACAAGAACTGAAAGCCCAGTCGTTCGACCGTCGGCTCGCAAAGTTCGGCGGGGCATCGATACGCGCGCTGCTCGCTCGGCGTTAAACGATCGTGCGTAAGGGTCCAACTTCGGAATCAACCCAGCAAACTGCGCCATCGCACATTCACCGACCGTTGTCTTCGAGCCATGTGGCAGGAAGACGCAACATCCCCGCGGGGGCCGAGTTCTCGGCGCGCACCCGGAACGGAAATGAGAGATCTCTCATTGCTTCGGCCCGTACGGTCTTCCCGCCATGAACCCGCACTCGGCCCTCATAGATTCCGGGAGCCAACAACAAAGGTTCAAATCGGCATCGAACCGTGTACCCATTTGGAAACGGGCCAGGCCGGGCAAGGGGCATGCTCATTTCTGTTTCACCGACAACAATCCCCGACTCCGTTTGGATCAAGAGGGAATACGTATGTTCCTCTGCTGCGAGATTCTCTGGAAGAGCTATCCGGAGGTTGATTGGCTGACCCGTCACGCCGAATTCGATTGCGTTACCCGAATCGTCGACCATTTCAGATTGGGTTGCCTTGGCCGGCGTCTGAGAAAAGCCCGCTGCTTCTGCTTCGATACGCAGCCGTTCCGATTCCGCATCATTGACTTCATGGAGATATTGGGCGATCACCGAAGACGGCTCACCGCTTTCGCGCACAACCCCATGATCCATCCACGTCACTTGATCGCAGAGATCACCTATGACCCCAAGATTGTGAGATACCAGAACAATCGTCACGCCAGACGCCTTCAAACCGGCCAGATGATCAAGACATCGGCGCTGAAAGTCTTCATCGCCAACAGCGATCACTTCGTCGACCAAGAGAATCTGCGGATCGACATGTACCGCCACAGAGAATCCGAGACGGACATACATGCCGCTTGAGTAGTGCTTGACCGGGCTATCGATAAACGCAGCAAGGCCCGAAAAATCGACAATCCGATCGAAGATCACATCAGTTTGTTTGCGGCTCAACCCCAGAATCGAGGCGTTTAGATAGACATTCTCCCTACCGGTGAGTTCGGGGTGAAACCCCGCTCCGAGTTCAAGTAGTGCCGAAATCCGACCTTTGGTCGTCACTGTGCCAGTAGTAGGAAAATGGATCCCAGCCATCATTCGGAGAAGTGTGGACTTTCCGCAACCGTTATGTCCGATGAGTCCCGCGACACTCGCGTGACCAACGTCGAGGGTGACATTTCGAACCGCCCAGAAATCGTCGTACTTTGGACGACCAAACTTAGTGAACAGCTGCTTCACGCTACCGGGGCGATCTTTGTAGAGACGAAATCTCTTCGAGACATCTTGAACTTCGATGGCGCTCATCAGTTCACAACTCCTGCGCAATGTCACGTGACTTGCGATTAAAGATCAAGAGCCCCAGGACAAAAACCGCTAACGATGCCAGCGGCACGACGATGAGAGAGGTTGTACTCGGCATAGTCAGTCCGTAAAAGATGTCACGAGACCATTGCACATATTGAGCGATGGGATTCAGTTGCAAGATACGTGCCAGCGTCATGCTCTTCGATTGAACAAGGGTGATCGGGTAAATGATCGGCGTGGCGTAGAACAGAACGTTCATTCCGATTGTCACGAGATAGTTCACATCGCGATAGAAGACGTTGTACACGCTCAGAGCAAGTCCGATGCCCACCGAGAACAGCGTGATGCACAGGATGAGAAGCGGAAAGAGGACAAGCATCCAACCGACGTTGCCGAGGCAGATCATGATCACGAGAAGAATGCCCGCCTCGATCATCGCCTGGAGTAACACGGTGATCGTATTTGCCAGAGCCGGGCACGCTGGCGGGAAATAGACCTTGTTGAGCAACGGGCCCGATGACTGCAACGCAGCGATCGCCCCCAAGACGGTGCCGTTGAAAAGGTTCCAAACCCACAGACCAGCAAAGAGGTAGAGCGCAAAAATCGTCGTGCTGCCATTACCAGCGAGAGGCGCCTTGGCGTTGAAAAAATAACCGAACACCAACGTGTAGACCGCAAGAATGGAGGCTGGATTGAGGAGCGACCAAAGCCACCCGAGCAAACTCTTCTTGTATCGGGACTTCAACTCGCGCTGCGCGAGGTTGTAGGTCAGATTGCGGTATGCCCAAAGCTCACTTACAACCTTCAACGCCTGGCTCTTCCACTCTTGTGTTG
>WLMU01000081.1 GCA_009700115.1 Actinomycetota bacterium | reverse complement strand
TATCGGAATCGCTACGCTGCCATCAAACATGCGGTCACCGAAACCGAACCGGTTTTCCGTGACGATCTCTTGACCGATGTTTCGGTTCTTGACCTCATGACCGAACCTGTGAACCTGTTGGCCGAACACTGGCGATCATGAGTGCGGTCTCCGCATGATCATCGGTATCGGAAACGATCTTGTTGATCTTGATCGGTTCCGGCGTGTGCTTGAGCGTCGTGCTGGGTTAGTCGAGAAACTCTTTACCGAGTCTGAACGCGAGTACGCCCTTCGCCGGACCGACCCAACCGAACGTTTTGCGGTTCGGTTTGCGGCGAAGGAAGCAGTTCTGAAGGCAATGGGTGTTGGGATCGGTGCTGTCGATTGGCACGACATCGAAGTTCGTCGCGATGAAGATGGTCAGCCATCAGTTGCACTGAGCGGTCGAGCTTCGACGCTTGCCACTCAATTGGGTATCGAAGGATGGCGACTCACGCTGAGTCATTCAGCGATCGTTGCTCAAGCCGTTGTCGTAGCGCTTGGCCCCGAACGTTCTGTCGCAGCCCTTGGTCCCGCTGGCGCACAGTCGCTTCCGCATCCCGATGCCATCGACGGTGGGGGACTCGTACCCATCGTGACGCCTAGTGAGATGAACGAGATCGATCAATTGGCTCCGGAACCGGTTGAGGTGCTGATCGATCGAGCTGGTGGAGCGGTTGCTCGAGCTGCACTCGAAATGTTGGGCGGGGCCTACGGGCGCCGCGTCGTTGTTCTAGCCGGCAGAGGCAATAACGGAAACGATGGCCGCAACGCCGCTGAACGGCTTCGAACCCATGGCGTTCGTGTCACGGTGATTGATGCCGCTGATGCGCCAGAGGTTCTTCCTGATTGCGATCTCGTAATCGATGCGGCTTACGGCACTGGATTTCGCGGCGAATGGAATGCTCCGATTGTTGCTCCCGGCAGTCTCGTGCTTGCGGTCGATATCCCTTCGGGGGTCGACGGTCTGACTGGTTCGCGTGTTGGGGATGTGTTGGACGCCGACGCGACGATCACATTTGCGGCGCTTAAACCCGGCAATGTTTTTGGCGATGGACTCGCGTGCAGCGGTGCACTGACCGTTGCTGAAATCGGACTCGATACTCGAAGTGCGAGTGCGCACCTCGTCGGCGCCGCTGCGGTTGCTTCATGGATTCCCGAACCAGCGATCGATGCTCATAAGTGGCAGAGCGCGGTGTGGGTTGTGGCTGGCAGTCCCGGCATGGGCGGAGCCGCAGCATTAAGCAGCGGCGCTGCCGCGCGAACCGGCGCTGGGTACGTGCGCGTGTCGACGCCAGGCGGTGCAACCGCGGAGATGCCGTTAGAAACAGTGCGCGTGGACATCGCTGCTGAGGGGTGGTCAAAAGAGGTGATCGCTGACCTCGGTCGGTTCGATTCACTTGTTATTGGCAATGGTCTCGGTATCGCCGATGCAGCCAAGGAGCAGATTCGCCAAGTTGTTGCGGCCGCCACAGGTCGAGGTCTGCCCACAGTGGTCGATGCCGATGGTCTGACAGCGCTCGGTACAGATGTTTCGCGTTTTGTTTCTGAACTGACAGTGCTGACACCGCATGACGGCGAATTCGCTCGGCTTGCCGGACACGCAATGGGAGAAGATCGGATCGCCGAAGCGCGCGCGCTCGCCGCTGCTAGTGGTGCCGTCGTGCTTCTGAAAGGCAGAACGACTGTGGTTGCTGCTCCCGACGGGGAGGTGCTTGTCTCAATCGCCGGCGATCAGCGTTTAGCAACGGCGGGGACAGGTGATGTTCTGGCCGGGATCATCGGTGCGTTACTTGCGTGCGGTGTTGATCCGCTTCGCGCCGCGGCCGGTGGGGCATTCCTCCACGGACGGGCCGGAGCCCTAGGCTGGCGACGCGGACTGGTAGCTGGCGATGTGATCGCTCATCTCCCGGCCGTGCTTGACGACTTGACCTTTCTGCGGCCCTAGTCCCAGAAAGGCCGCTTTCCGGTCCACAGCCGGATCCTGGAGGAACGATGCTGCGAGAACTGCCTGTTCGTGACGTAATGGCCAGTGATGTCCTGACCTTTGCTCCTGGCGACAACGTGATGGACGCCATGAGGGCCATGCTCTTGCGTGATGTCGATGGCGCTCCAGTTGTTGATGCCACAGGTTCCATCGTTGGCTTGCTTTCCACCGCCGACCTCATTGTCGAGGAAGCTCGGGTCCACCTTCCTACCGTGATCGCGTTGCTTGGCGCTTATATCGAGCTGCCTTCGTCAAAGAAGAAGTTCGATCACGATGTTGAAAAAGCACTTGGTTCCACCGTTGGTGAAGTTATGGGCGACGCCGCGCCGACACTTGCTCCTGATGACACGGTTGAACACGCGGCAACGATCATGCATGAACAGGGTGCTGATCGCCTTCCAGTTCTTGACGAGTCCGGAACGATTATCGGTATCGTCGCCCGTGGCGACATTGTTCGCGCCATCGTGAGCGAATGGGACTCGCAGGATGGTTCTTCTGGCGCCGGTTCTGCCGGAGCGGGCGCGTAGGGCGATGCGCGCCGCACGCGCTGAGGTTGACCTTGGAGCGGTTGCCCACAACGTGGGTGTTCTGCGCTCCTTGGTGGCCCCGTCCTTGGTGTGCGCGGTTGTAAAGGCCGACGGCTACGGCCACGGTGCCATCGCTGTAAGCGAAGCGGCACTTGATGCGGGCGCCGATTGGCTTGCCGTTGCACTTATCGAAGAAGCGGCGGTACTCCGGAAAGCGGGGATCACTGCGCCAATCCTCTTACTCTCACAGCCACGGCTCGCCGATCTCGCTGCCGTGGTTCGATACGACTTGCGCGTATGCATCACGTCGCCGGTGGCTGCCGAGTTGCTCGCAAATGCGGCACGTGAACAAGGAAAGATTGTTCCTGTTCATTTAAAGGTCGATACCGGGATGAACCGCATCGGTGTCGCTCCAGCCGATGCCCTCGCGCTTGCGCGTGACGTTGTGAAGCGTCCAGAACTGCTCCTTGAAGGCATCTTCACGCACTGCGCCGTTGCGGACGAACCCGATAACCCATTTACCGATGAGCAACTCGATCGCTACGAAGCAGTTCTCGCAAAACTCGGGGATGCCGGAATCTTCCCCTCGATCCGGCACTCGGCGAATTCGGCAACAGCGATTGCCCACCCTCGTGGTCGCTACGACCTCGTACGTGTCGGAATCGCCGTGTACGGCATTTCTCCTGCACCTGGATTGGTGGGAACGCCAGATCTTCGACCGGCGCTTTCGCTGCGAGCCGAAGTTGCGTTTGTGAAACGGGTGACTGCAGGCGAGGGCGTTTCTTATGGCCTCCGCCATCGTTTTACGTCGGATACCACTGTTGCCACTGTTCCCATTGGCTACGCCGATGGTGTTCCTCGTCGTCTTGGTCTTGTTGGTGGCGAGGTACTCATTGGTGGCAAGAAGCGACCGATTGTTGGAGTTGTCACCATGGATCAGTTGATGGTCGATTGCGGTGACGATCACATCGAAGTCGGCGACGAAGTTGTTCTTATCGGGACTCAAGGGAAAGCGACGATTACCGCCGAAGCTGTCGCAACGCATCTCGACACGATTGCCTATGAAATCGTTTGCGGGATTGGTCCTCGGGTTCCTCGGTTTTATCCGCGAGGAAACGATTGATGATTTTTGCTCGCACTACCTCGCCCGAAGAGACGAAAGAACTCGCTGCTGCGCTTGCCGAATTGGCGCGACCGGGCGACCTTGTGCTTCTTGCTGGTGATCTCGGGGCCGGGAAGACCGCGTTCACGCAGGGTTTCGGTGCGGCGCTCGGCATCGACGATCTCATCACTTCGCCCACCTTTACTTTGGTAAATACCTACGAAGGTCGTCTCGAGCTGAACCATCTCGATGTGTATCGACTTGAAGCACTCGGCGAAGTCCTCGATCTCGGTGTTGCGGAAATGCTCGACGACGGTGGTGTGACCGTCATCGAATGGGGCGACTCGGTTGCTCCAGCACTTCCCGCCGATTATCTCGAAATCCGCTTTTCATTTGATGAGGTTGCAATCTCGCTTGATCAAACCGGTGCGGCCGATGATGTGCGTGTTCTTGAACTGGTTCCCGTAGGCGCGCGGTGGAGCGCGCGCATTCGAGCAGTCGCCACCGCCGTCTCTCCGTGGATTCACGAACCCGATGGAGACGACTGATGCTGATCATCGGAATTGATACGGCAACGATGCAGGTGAGCGTTGCTGTCGGTGGTCACGAAGGAGTCCTTGCCTCAACACAATCGAGCCGCGGTCGTCAGCACGCCGAAGTTCTCACGCCGTCAATTGAGTTCGCGTGCAAACAAGCACGCATCGAACTTTCAGAAATCAGTGTTGTTGCTGTTGATCTCGGCCCCGGACTTTTCACTGGGCTTCGTGTTGGCGTTGCCGCGGCAAAAGCCATGGCGTATGCGCTTGATGTGCCAATGATCGGTGTGCCGAGCCTTGACCTTCTGGCCTTCCCCGTTCGGTTTACGCCGCGACTCATCGTTGCGGCGATCGACGCACGGCGGGACGAATTGTTCTACGCCTTTTATCGTCAGGTGCCCGGCGGCATTCAACGAATCTCCGATCACCAGGTCGGATCTCCCGACGACCTTGCATCGGAGCTCATGGCCTCGGGCGAGGAATGTCTTCTCGTCGGCGATGGCGCCATTCGTTACAGCGAAGTGTTCGAGGGCCTGAAGAAGTGCGAAATCGCCGAGGAAGGCTTTGCTTATCCAAACGCAACATCGCTGGTGATGTTGGCGCATGCCCAGGCGCTTCGAGAGCAATGGGTGAAGCCCTGGGACTTGCAGCCGCTTTATCTTCGTAAGCCTGATGCTGAAATCAACTGGGCCACTCGGCCGGGTGTGTGATCGTGGCAACCGTTGCATCTGATCGAAAACTCGACGACGCGCAGCTTGAACCTGTCGTCATCACGACAATGCGGCGCCGTCACTTGCGCAATGTCCTCCGTATCGAGGAAAAGACGAGTACGACCCCGTGGTCGCTCGGTTTGTTTCTTGCCGAAGTTCGGCGCGAAGAGCGCGAGTATCTCGTTGCCCTTTCCGGTTCACAGGTGGTTGGTTTCGCCGGACTGCTTTATGTCGTTGGCGAAGGTCACATCACGACCGTTGCGGTAGATCCCGAGATGCAGGGCGGCCGTATTGGCACGCGGCTCATGTTGGTTCTCACCCGTCGAGCCATTGCTCACGGCTCCGATTCGATCACGCTCGAAGTGCGGGCATCGAACGCGCCGGCGCTTGCGCTCTATCGACGATTCGGGTTCGCTCCAGCGGGTGTGCGTAAGGACTATTACAAGGACCCCACCGAAGACGCGCTGGTGTTGTGGGCTCACGATGTTGATACTCCCGCTTACGCCGATCGGCTCTCAGCGATCGAGATGCAACTCCCCACGCCGCTCGTGCTCGATGATTCTGCAAACACCGACGCATCAAATGGCGACACAACCGAACGGGACGCACTGTGATGACGGAAGAAAATCCCCGGCCGTATCCTGCAGGTATGCGCATACTCGGCATCGAAACAAGTTGCGACGAAACTGCCGCCGCTGTTGTTGTCGATGGTCACCACGTTTTGTCTTCTGTTGTCTCGAGCCAAATCGACATTCACGCCCGCTACGGCGGAGTTGTTCCGGAAATTGCGAGCCGCGCACACGTTGAACTCTTGACGCCGGTGATTGCTCGCTCGCTCATCGAGGCTGGTATTCAAGACGATCACGTTGACGCCGTTGCAGCAACGGTTGGGCCTGGACTCATCGGCGCGTTACTCGTTGGTGTGAGCGCAGCGAAGACGCTTGCGCTGGTGTGGGATGTTCCGTTTATCGCTGTGAATCATCTTGAAGCACATCTCTACGCGGCATTACTTGAAGACCCGGAGATCGAACTTCCGGTTGTCGTTCTATTGGTGTCAGGTGGACACACGCTTCTTGTGTTGATGGAAGGGCACGGCAAGTACCGAGTCCTAGGTTCGACCATTGATGATGCTGCCGGCGAAGCATTTGACAAAGTCGCGCGCTATCTCGGACTTGGCTATCCCGGTGGCCCGGCGATCGATGCCATTTCGATGGAAGGCGATCCTCAATCGATGCAGTTCCCTCGGGCCATGCTCAACGAGGGCTACGACTTTTCCTTCTCGGGCCTCAAGACCTCGGTCGTTAATTACGTTCGCCGCAATCCCGAGGTGCACACCGCCGATGTGGCGGCGGCGTTCCAAGAAGCGGTCGTCGACGTCCTCGTCACCAAAGCTCGTCGGGCTGCTCGTGATCACGGCGCCAAGGGCCTGTGCCTCGCCGGGGGAGTGGCGGCCAATTCGCTGCTTCGTGAGCGACTGCTCGATGCCTGCGTGGCCGATGGTCTTCGGGCATTCCTGCCCAGCCGGGCCATGTGCACCGATAACGCGGCCATGGTCGCTGCGGCGGGCTGGTATCGGCTGCAATCAGACGGGCCATCGCCCCTCGACACCGGCGCCGACCCCAATCTGCGCCTGGTCTCGACCCTCTCCTGAAATTCCCGATCTCAGGTTGTGGCCTCAGGGGTCGCGGGCCTATCGTTAGCAGTCCCATGCGGAGAGTGCTAAGCGCTCGCAGCCCGCAAGAGCTACTACCAACTGCCTTACGGAGGCTCCAGCTATGAACCTTCAGCCCCTCGAGGACCGCATTGTGGTCCTTCCCGGACAGAGCGAAGCAACGACCGCTAGCGGTCTGGTCATTCCCGATACCGCCAAAGAAAAGCCCCAGCAGGGTGAAGTTCTTGCCGTCGGCCCCGGCCGTCGCAGCGAACAGACCGGCGACATCATTCCTGTTGACGTCAAGAAGGGCGACACCGTCGTCTATTCAAAGTACGGCGGCACGGAAATCACCGTCGATGGCCAAGACGTGCTCATCCTCAACGCCCGCGATGTCCTCGCGGTCATCAAGTGATCGGAATCTGACACATGGCAAAGATGCTTAAGTTCGACGAGGACGCACGACGCGCCCTCGAAGCCGGTGTGAATGCACTGGCTGACGCCGTCAAGGTGACGCTCGGCCCGAAGGGTCGCAACGTTGTCCTCGACAAGAAGTTCGGTGCACCGACCATCACCAACGATGGTGTTTCCATCGCTCGTGAAATTGAACTCGAAGATCCTTTCGAGAACATGGGCGCACAGCTGGTCAAGGAAGTTGCAACCAAGACCAATGACATCGCTGGCGACGGCACCACCACCGCCACGGTTCTTGCTCAGGCTCTCGTGCGCGAAGGCCTTCGCAACGTCGCTGCCGGTGCGAGCCCGCTTGGTCTCAAGCGCGGCATCGAAAAGGCTGTTGCTTCCGCAGTGGAAAGCATCAAGAAGCAGGCCAAGGAGATCGACGACAAGTCCGAGATCGCCCAGGTTGCCAGCATTTCTGCTGCAGACACCGTTATCGGTGGCGTCATTGCTGACGCAATCGACAAGGTCGGCAAGGACGGCGTTGTCACCGTTGAAGAGTCCAACACCTTTGGTATGGATCTCGACTTCGTAGAAGGCATGCAGTTCGACAAGGGCTACTTGTCCCCGTACTTCGTTTCTGACCTTGAGCGTCAAGAAGCAGTGCTCGAAAACCCCTACATCCTCTTCGTGAACTCGAAGATCTCGTCAGTACAGGACATGCTTCCCGTGCTCGAGAAGGTCATGCAGTCGGGCAAGCCCCTTCTGATCATCGCCGAGGATGTCGACGGTGAAGCGCTTGCGACTCTCGTCGTGAACAAGATTCGTGGAACGTTCAACTCTGTTGCCGTCAAGGCTCCAGGTTTCGGCGAGCGCCGCAAGGCAATGCTCGCTGACATGGCCATCCTCACCGGCGGCCAGGTCATCAGCGAAGAGATCGGCCTCAAGCTCGACTCGGCCACCCTCGACCTCCTCGGCACCGCCCGCAAGGTTGTTGTGACCAAGGACGAAACCACCATCGTTGAAGGTGCCGGCGAGTCCGCCGACGTCAACGGTCGTGTTGCGCAGATCAAGCGTGAGATTGACGACACCGATTCCGATTGGGATCGTGAGAAGCTCCAAGAGCGTCTTGCGAAGCTTTCGGGCGGCGTTGCGGTCATCAAGGTTGGCGCGGCCACCGAAGTTGAACTCAAGGAAAAGAAGCACCGCATCGAAGATGCACTCAGTGCAACACGTGCAGCCATCGAAGAAGGTGTTGTCGCCGGTGGCGGCACCGCACTTCTCCGTGCCCGTGCATCGCTGAAGAAGACCATCGAGTCGCTCGAAGGCGACGAAGCAACTGGCGCACGCGCTGTTTACCGTGCACTCGAAGCTCCCGCCCGACTCATTGCTGACAACGCTGGCCACGAAGGTGCCGTCATCGTTCAGCAAGTCGAAGCCCAAAAGGGTTCGATGGGCTTCAATGCTGCAACTGGCGAAATGGTTGACCTTCTCAAGGCTGGCGTCATCGACCCGGCCAAGGTCACCCGCGCTGCGCTGCAGAACGCAGCGTCGATTGCGGCTCTGCTCCTCACCACCGAAGCACTCGTCGCCGATAAGCCCGACGACGGTGGCGGCGCTGCTGCTGCCGCTGCCGCCATGGGCGGTATGGGTGGCATGGGCGGAATGATGTAATCAGCCCATACGGGTTGTTCGCTACGGCCGGTCCTTCGGGGCCGGCCGTTTGCGTTTTGCCACGATGTCTCGAATTTCCTCTCGGAGAGAGCCGCCACGAGACCGCGTGTCGCTACCCTTCCGTGCATGGACATGAGTGCAGGACCACCACCACCCGATCCCGAGAAGTTGCTTGCCGCCTGGACGGAATGGGAAACCGGTGAAAACACACCCGGTCGCGTCATGGCCAATCTGAAAACTGCGGGGATGCCTGAATTGCTCCGCGTCCTTGTTGAACAAAAGCAGGCAGGCGAGTCCTGAACCGCGGCGGGGCGCAGCAGATTCCTCGTCCGCCGGGCACCGTCGAAGGCGGACCAGCTCCGTGGGCGCATCTCGCTTCCGAATTTCGCCGCCCAACCATGGCCGAGATTCGCG
>WLMU01000080.1 GCA_009700115.1 Actinomycetota bacterium | reverse complement strand
CATCTCGGCTGAAAGGTTTTTCTTCGTTGTTGTCCGTAACGATGTATTGACGAAGTTCAGGACCAACTGCTTCAAGCATGTACCGGAAATGACCGACGATGGGGAAATTTCGAAGAATCGCGTGCTTCCGTTGTGTGAGATCGTAAATCGCGATCAGAAGAAGAAACAGCATCAACACTGCAACTACAACCAGCACGACAGCCCATGTCATGACCGAAGCCTAGGGGGCGACTACCCAGAAAGGCTTTCGGGAAGTTTGTTGTCTCAAATAAGTGCCAGAACCAAACCAATCTGGCCAAGGTGGTAGGTCACCATCACGATGATGCGACTCTTTGGAAGTTCAGAAACAAAGCGAGTCCAGCCGAGCAGTGAATCGCTCGCTGCAAACAACAACGCACCGACGATCGCAAAGAATCGGCCCGTTCCAATCGCCGAAGCGACCATCAGAGAAATCACAGCGATATACGCAGAGACCGGCCCGATGAGCGCTTTATCGACACCGACTGCACCTTGAACGATCCGACGACCAACCACAAGAGCGAGTACAGCCATCAGCACAATCCCAAAGAGCAATCCACCAAACGAAATTCCAAGAGCCACGAGACCGACCACATAGAAAATGTGTGCGACAAAAAATGCGCCTAGGCCCACAAGGAACTTGTCGGTTGGCAGCATGAGCGCAATGTCACCCACCGTTGACGACACGAGTCCAATAATGAGCATCACTCGTGCAAAATCAGAACTCGGATCAAGCGTTACCGCAACGGCGATCAACAGAACCATCACCAGCGGCTTGAGCACGTACTCGGCAGTTCTGTAGTTATTGGCAACAACAAGCCAATCGCAAACAGCGACAACAGCAGTAAGCGAGAGAAGCAGAAATGCCAGCGCAGTCATCGATTGCTCATGGGGCGTCAAGCCTTGGCAACACCAACGACATGCTGTCGGGACACACGAGGCGACCATCTAGCCATTCACGCAGATTGTCAATCGGGACCCACACCGCTTCGACGATCTCATCATCGGCAAAGTCGAATGGCCCTTCCGAACGCGTCTGATAGATACGCGCCACTTCACGAACTTCGTCATCTTCGTAGGAGCCTTCGCCCAAATAAGCGAGTTCTGCCGAGATTCCGAGTTCTTCAATAAGTTCCCGTGCGGCTGCCAATTCCCACGCCTCACCCGCAGCGACGACGCCGCTCACAGCGATATCCCACGCGTCGGGCCACAGGTCTTTCCATGTCGCTCGTCGATGAATCAAAAGTTCATCGACGTCGTTGCGCACAACTATGAACACTGACCGGTGCAGAAGATTTGCCCGGCGCATTTCAGCGCGGGTCACTTCGCCAATGACCATCCCCATTGCATCGAGTTCATCGACGAGTTCCTCATCTGCAGACCCATCTGCCATCAGAGGGCTTCCGCTCGTTCACAGGCGTCGGAAAAGCTCACGCCTTCGTCAAAGAGCGCCCGAAGTTGCACCACATGGCGAGGGCGATTCATTCCCAACACACCGGTGAGCCGGTCGCCGTTTCCGTAAAGGCTCACAAATCGAAATTCTGCTGTTGACCCGTGCACAATCCGACATTCATCGGTGGGCATTGGCCGACCTGCAAGTTGAATCTTTCGATCGTATTGATCGCTCCAGAACCACGGGATTGGATCGAATACCGTTGGCGTTTCTCCACTCGCTTCCGCCAAGAGCCTTCGGGCAGCAGCCTCTCCCCCAGCGATGGCGGTCTCCCAGTGCTCGACACGGAGCGTGCGTCCGAACCTCGCACTCGGATAACGAGCAATATCTCCAGCCGCCACCACGCCAGGGGCAGCGAGCAAAGTGTTGTCGCACGCAACGCCGTCATCGAGTGTGATTCCAGACCCTTCGAGCCACTCCGTATTGAGCGTGACTCCAATTCCGACGACAACAACATCGGCCGGGACAGTGGTGCCATCGCTCAATACAACTGCTCGAACCCGTTCAATTCCATCAGCTGCACTTGTTTCAATCTGCAAGACGCCAGTACCCAGTCTGAGGTCGACGCCGTTTTCGATATGGACCTGCGCACAGACTTGACCCATCTCCGCTCCGAGGATGCGTTCAAGCGGCAATGGCAACGCTTCCACGAGCGTGACGTCAAGGCCGCGCTTGCGGCAACTTGATGCAACCTCAGCGCCAATGAAACCTGCGCCGATAACCACAACACGAGATGGTCCAGCATCGAGTTCTGCACGCAACGCAAGACTGTCGGCCAATGTGCGCACGACATGCACTCCTGCTATTCCTGCCGTTTCGGGAAGTCGACGAGCAGATGCCCCAGTCGCGATAACTAATGCGTCAAACGATGCCGATTCCGTTGCACCAGTCGGGTCCTCGAGCACGATTTGGCGCGCAGCGAGGTCTAGCGCCTTCGCTCGAGTTCCCAGCCGGAAATCCAGGTTCAGATCTTCCTTCCCGGCCGGGAGCAGAATCTTTTCGGGTTCCCATTCTCCGGTGAGGATCTGTTTCGAAAGTGGCGGACGGTCGTAGGGACGCTCGGGATCAGCATCGACGACAAGGATCGGTCCAAGTTGACCCTGTAGTCGCAGGGTTCGTGCAGCGTTTATTCCGGCGAGCGACGCCCCAACAATGACGGTGGTGGAAGTCATGAAGCAACAACTGAGAGTTCTGGCGCATCACGCGCCAAAACGAGACTCAGTCCTCGGCGATCGAAATCGCCTGCTTCGGGCAGCGCTGCACCGATTCTTCCATCTTGGCCCGCATTGATTCAGGCGGATTCTCGTTGAGTACATAGAGGAAATCGTCGTCACGGACCTCGAAGATTTCCGGCGCGATGCCCATGCAGACGGCGTTGCTTTCACACAGATCGAAATCGACCACGATTCGCATGATGGTCCCCTTCTCGGAGTACTAGTGACTTGGTTGCTCGGGGGCTGCTGCCTCCGAGGTGCCATCTTGCCTCATCTACCGATGCCGGGGCGACGAAGGGTCGGGTGACGTGGCAGATTGGTGCCATGACTGAAATTGCACCCCTTGCCGGGGTCCGGATTATCGAAGCTTCGATGCTCGGACCCGCCGCCGTCACCACCAATCTCGCCGAACTCGGCGCCGATGTCATAAAGGTCGAAGCACCTGGTGGCGATTACGGCCGCCAAATGACCTGGCCCATCGTCGAAGACACCTCGTTGCTCTTTCTCCATTGCAACCGTGGGAAACGATCCATTGTTCTGGATCTTCGAACCGAAGAGGGCGTTCAAGCGTTCAAAGAACTCGCCGCCGACGCCGACGTCGTCGTCGAAGCCATGCGTCCAGGTGCACTCGCTCGTCGCGGCCTCGGCTACGACGATCTCAAAGCGATCAATCCGAAGATCGTCTTCATGACAATCAGTGGCTACGGAATGACTGGCCCCTACCGCGACCTCCCAAGCCATGGCATCGCGTACGACACGTGGGCCGGCATCATCGAGCCTGCCTATGACGAAGAGGGCTACTGCTACATCCCTCCCCACATCTCAATTGGCATCAACGCAGGGCCGATGTACGGAGCCCTCGGAATTTTGGCCGGCATCATTAAGGCTCGGGCCACCGGCGAGGGTTGCTACATGGAGATCGCTCAGTCCGACGCGGCTGCCGCATTCGACTGGTACCGCAGTGAATCGTTCAAGGCCTACGAGCGACCACAATCAGAAGTCACAGGCAACAAGGCCGACAACTACGAACGTCGGGCACCAGGCACCTCTGGCATGAAAGAGGGTGTGCGCTATCAGATGTACGAAACCTCCGATGGGCACATTCTCTTTATGGCCTCAGAACAAGAGTTCTGGAAGAACTTTTGCAAGGGCGTCGGTCGCGAAGATCTCTTCGAAAAGTTTCCCGGCTCCAAATATGCCGATCACGCCCGTGGGAACCGCGAACTTCTTGCCATCCTCACAGAGATCTTCAAGTCAAAGACCTCACAGGAATGGATGGACTTCGGCGGCGAATGGAATACGCCACTCGCTCCCGTCAACACTCCATCATCGATGCAGAACGATCCCCAGTTTCAAGATCGCATGCAATGGATTCCCAAAGAGATCCTTGGTGCGGACATGTTGCCGAATCCCGTCAAAATCATCGGTGGCGAACTTCCGATTCCGCGCAAAGCCCCTGAATGCGGACAGCACAGCGATGAAATCCTGAGCGAACTGCTCGGCTACGACGCTGATCGCATTGCCCAACTTCATGAAAAGGGCGTTCTCGGCTGAACTCCAGCCAAGAACCTCACTCGCCTCCCGCTGCGGAGGTGGCGGGATCAGCGTCGACGCATCAGGTTTCGCGTCTGCGGATTCTTGGTCGCGTCCTTTTCCTCGCTGTCATGGCCTTTGCCTTTTACGGCCTCGCCCCACGACTGCTCGACATGTGGGATCAAATCCCGCAACTGCGCACCGTCAGCATCTACTGGTTTGTCGCAATTTTGTTGTGTGAAGTTGGTTCGTACGCGTGTGCATGGGAACTCACTCGGGTGGCACTTCCGAAGGTCACGTGGTTCGTTGCCTCAACCGCGCAGCTCACATCCAATGCTGTAGCGAAAGTTGTTCCTGGTGGCGCGGCCATCGGCGCTGCTACCGGATTCCGGATGTTGTCGGTCTCGGGAGTCGATCGCGGCTCAGCTGGAGCAGCACTCGCTGCTACATCGATTATTTCCAATGGTGTCTTGTTATGCCTCCCGATGGTGGCGCTTGTTCTTTCAATCTTGGGTGCTCCGATCCCCGACGGATTGATCCATGTCGCATGGGGCGGTGCAGTACTTGCCATTGCACTCTTTGCCTTCGCGTTCTCGCTCGTACGTTTTGATCGGCCCATCCAATGGTTCGGTCAATTCGTGACTGCAATCACTTCCTGGATTAATCGGCGGCGAGGAAGAACGGGTGGTCCTACCGTCGAGGGAATCATCCGCCAACGTGACCAAATGGTCAGCAGCCTTGGTTCCCGATGGCGCGCGGCGCTTCTCGCCGCGGTTGGAAACTGGTTACTTGATTACTTTGCTCTTGTTTGCGCGTTGAAAGCTTGCGGTGTCAACCCACGGTTGAGCCTGGTTCTGCTCGCCTATGCGGTAGCGGCAGTTCTCGGCATGATTCCCATTACGCCTGGTGGTGTCGGATTCGTAGAGGCAGGCCTTACTGCGATGCTCGTGATTGCTGGCGTTCCTGGCGACAAGGCGCTGCTGGCAACGCTCGCGTACCGGATTGCCTCGTACTGGTTGCCGTTGCCTGCCGGACTCGGCGCCCATTTCCTCTTCAAGCATCGCTTCGGTCAAACCTCCGAGCACCCCGACGATGGGCCCAGTTCAGAACACGGCGTTCACACTCACCCGGCAACCTGAGCAGATTCTCCCGACCCGGGAATAATTACTCACACTTTCGTGACTTCTGCCGACATGACAAGAAAGGACTCGAGGAGTCCTGAAATGCATCATCGTCGACCCCAAGCCATTGAAGGAGCACCTCATGAACAGCACCGCAATCGACGCCGCATTCACCAAAGCTCTGCGCAGCCGAGCAGAGTCGCTCCGGTTTCGATCCTCGAGTCTCAACCCAGTCCTCGCTGCGACCTTTCAGCGCCGAGCATGCGAACTCGATTTGGAATTATGGGTGCATGAGGTACGAAACGGGATCACCCCCGCCGATCCCCCGCTAGCGGCCTGAGACGAACGAACAACTCATCGCGCTCAATGTCGTAGATTCGCTCCGTCCATCATCTTTGAGGAGCGACCGATCCCATGGGATTCCCGAACGACGTCAAGATCATCGAAACCTTTGTCGGCATGCCAAGCCGCGACCGTAGAGAGGTCTACAAGTTCCTTGCGCCGCATTTGCGCGACGAAGAATCCAAAGACTTCCGATTCCCGGCCCAGTACATGTTCAAAGACGTTCCGCCCGACACCGATGAAGGCGTCGATCCCGTTGCACTTGTGCTCGACAATCTCGATCGTCACAACATCGAAAAGGCGATGCTCGGATATAACCCCAATAATCCCGATTGCATTCGTGCACTCGAGGAACACCCTGATCGATTCTTTACCTGTTTCGAGTTCGATCCAACCGACGTCATGCCCGCGATCGAAAAGATTCGCGAGGTGGCTGCCAGCGGCGTCAACCTCCGCGCTATCAGTACCTTCCCCGCGGGTTACCGAACTCCACTGAACGACAAGAAGATGTACCCGTTCTATTCACTTGCGTGTGAACTTGATCTTCCCATCTTCTGCTGCGTCGGTATTCCTGGCCCTCGCGTTCCATTTGCGCCGCAGCACGTCGAACTTATCGACGAGGTCATGTACGACTTCCCCGATCTCACCTTCGTCATGCGCCATGGCGCAGAGCCGTGGACAGAGCTCGCCATGAAGCTCATGCTCAAGTGGCCGAATCTCTACTATTCGACATCAGCCTTTGCTCCAAAGCACTACCCGAAGGCCATCATCGATTACGCCAACAGTCGTGGCGCCGACAAGGTCATGTACGCCGGGTACTTCCCCGCTGGGCTCAGCTACGACCGCATCTTTGAAGAACTTCCAAAGGTTCCATTCAAAGACGAGGTGTGGCCCAAGTTCCTTCGTGAGAATGCGAAGAAAGTTCTGAAGCTCTAAGCCTTCAGAATGTCCTTCCACGCAAGATCTTTATCGGGCTGAATGTCGCGCGGTAGACCAAGCGCGCGCTCGGCGATCATGTTGCGGTGCACCTCGTTGGTGCCGCCACCAATACGTGAACCGAACTGACCCATGTGAACTGACTGCCAGAAACCATTCTGCGGGGCGTCAACTTTGTCGAGCATTCCATCGGCGCCTTCGAGTTCAAGAGCAAGGTCGTAACGCTTCTCAGCAGCCTGCACCATGAAGTTCTTCATCACCGACGGATCGGGTGGATTGCCCCGGCCGTTGAGAATGAACGACTGCATGCGGAGGCCAAGAAGTTGCAACATTCGTTCGCGCGCGTAGGCATCGGCGAGGCGGAGACGGATATCGGCATCGTTCGTGCGGCCATATTTCCGCGCCAGCGCGAGTACGCCTTCGAAACCATTCGAGCCACCGGCACCCGAGCCAATCATTCCGGCCTCGCTGCTCAGCACGGTTCGAGTAACTGCCCAGCCTTCATTGATTTCTCCAACAACGTTCTCCACCGGAATCACGACATCATTGAAGAAGACCTCGTTGAAATGTGCTTGACCAGTGGCCTGAACCAGTGGTCGCACTTCAATGCCCGGCGTCTTCATGTCGACCAGCAGAAACGTAATGCCCTTGTGTTTCGGCGCATCAGGATCCGAACGTGTGATGAGAATGCCCCAGTCAGCAAACTGCGCTTGGGTGTTCCACACCTTCTGGCCATTGACGATAAAAGAATCGCCGTCACGAACGGCGCGAGTCGAAAGCGCCGCGAGGTCAGACCCAGCACCTGGCTCGGAAAACAACTGACACCAGGCAACGGAACCATCGAGAAGCCCTGGCAAAAAGCGCGCCTGTTGCTCGGGAGTGCCGTGACGCATGATCGGCGGTCCGACGAGCGATTGCACCGCGGCGATGAAACCTGCGGTCACGTCATATTTCGACGCCTCTTGACCGAACAATATGGAAACTGCGGCGCTGTCACCGCGGCCGCCAAATGCCTTGGGCCACGTAATCCCGGCCCAGCCATTGTCGCGAAGCACTTTCTGCCACGATCGGCAACGCTCCATGTAGACACGAGCTGCCTCTTCGGAATCATCTACTGGCCCACGGGACCAATCAGTTTCCGTTCCAGTCTTGAGCGTGGCGTTTGCATCGAGGAAAGCCCGGATCTCAGCCCGGATCTCAGCCTCTTCGAGAGATTCGTCGAAGTTCACGAGAGCGACTCTAGATGGGGCCGCGGCCCCCCGTTGCACTGAGCATTCCGACGAAGGGCCGTAGTCTGAACTCGATGAATTCCGACCGCACGCCGATTCGCATGACTCATAATCGCGTTGTGCCACCAAGCCGTCTTCGCCACTTGGCCGTTGTCGCCATCGGTCTTGTCACGTTGCTTGTCGGTTGCTCGAGTGGCCCGTCATCGAATTCCGACCAGGCCCACGCGGAAACCAGTATTCCCGGCCGCGTTGATCCCCCCACCTACGTCGATCCCTCCGTCACGATCTCGACTGCGGTCGGGCGGGAATTTGCGATCATGCTGCCCGCCGATCCTGGCTCAGGATGGCGGTGGGTACTCGCTCCAATAGACAATTCGCGCCTCATCGCACTCGGTTCGGGTTTTAGTGACGATGCGCAATTGATCGCAAAGGCCCAAATAGCCACTGCCACGACAACGACTACACCACCGACAACGCGGTTCAATGCAGCGGCGGCGAGTTCAACGACAACAACAACCTCTCCCGTCGTGCTCCCGCTCGTCCAGATCATTTCTTTTGCCGGCCGGTCAGTTGGCCCAGCGACGCTCTCGTTCCGTTACACCCAGATCGCTGGCCAACCTCAGGCCGAAAACAAAGTGCTGACCTTTACCGTGCGGGTCGTTCCGGAAGCTCCAACGACAACAACGACTGAAGCGCAGACGACAACAACGGTGACAGCAGGCAAGACAACGACTACCCGCTAGGCACATCAGCGTCATTCATTATTCGTCGTCGTGTAGGGCAGACCGTTCCAATTCGAGACGTTCCTGATCTTCGCTGAGCATGAAACCCGGGGCGACGCCATCGTCGTAATCAAGGGGACGCATCGCGAGATCAATCGCGCACCACAACGTGCGCGAAAAGGGGAAGAAAAGAAATGGAACCAAAACTGCTGACAGAGCAGTTGCCCCTCCAATGATCCACATCGGTGGCTCAGGCCAAGTGGCAGCGACACCAATTGAAAGAATCAAGACAACAACCAACTGCACGACGCAGATGTTGAGAAACCACGAGCCAAGCCAGTGGCCGGGAAGGCGATCGAAGACGAGCCCACATCTCGGACACTCGGGCACCATGCGCACCCAACTACGGAAGAGTTTTCCTTGGCCACAGACCGGGCATCTTCGTCGGGCTCCACGACGAAGAAGTGTTCCGGCAGGCATGGTCACAACTCCATTGTGCTGTGATTCGTCCGCCGACGTCGCACCCAGAGCGATACCCTCGCCATCATGAGCGAGCGCGACGCCATCGAGGAACTCTCCGACCTCTTCGTCT
>WLMU01000008.1 GCA_009700115.1 Actinomycetota bacterium | reverse complement strand
GGTTGCGCTCAATGACACACAAACGGCTCGTGCCTATGACACGAATCAGACGATTTCGCCGCTGGGTAATGATTCGCCGGGTGCGGAGAGTGCTCCATTAGTTCTTTCGACTCTGAAGTTCTGTCCGACCTCGGCAACTGCTCCGTTTACATCGACGAATTGTTCACTCGTTCCGTCGCAGGGAAGTCCATTGGTGACGGCCGATGGTAAGTATTGGGTTGATCCCGCCACTGGTGTTGTCACGTTTGATCCAAATGCTGGTTTCACTGGCACGGTGACGCAGCCAGTTCAGTATGTAGTTGCTGATTCTTTGGGTCAGCAGACCACGGCGAAGATCACGTTGAGTGTGTCGAATCCGACTCCACCGACGGCGACTCCAGAAACGAAGTCGGTGCTCCCTGGTGGCACGATCAGCTTCACGAACATCACGGGTGGTTCCGGTCTCGCGTCGGGAACGGGTCTTGTCACGTCGGGTGCTGGTGCAACCTGTTTGTATGCGCCGAACACAACAACGTGTGATGCGGACAATGTTGTGACGATCAATGGTCAGGGCATCTTCACTCTGGATCCGGCAACCGGCATCGTCACCTACGACGCCGATCCGGGTGTCACTCAGGGAACGAAGACTTCGATCACCTATCGAGTAACAGATCTTGCTGGTCAGACAGCGACGTCGACGTTGACGCCGGTTGTGCCGCCGCCTCCGGTTGCGAACAACGACACCCAGGCTCCTGGTGCCTATGACACGAACCAAACCATCAGCCCCCTTACGAATGACTCTCCGGGTGCGTTGTCAGCTCCGTTGGTAGTGAGCACCTTGAAGTTCTGCCCGACCTCAGCAACTCCGCCTTTCACCTCGACGAATTGTTCGCTGGTGCCGAGTCAGGGCAGCCCGTTGATCACGGCCGACGGTAAGTACTGGGTTGATCCCGCGACTGGTGTTGTGACGTTTGATCCGAATGTTGGTTTCACTGGCACGGTGACGCAGCCGGTTCAGTATGTGGTTGCTGACAGCCTCGGTCAGCAGGCCACGGCGAAGATCACGTTGAGCGTTTCGAACCCGACACCTCCGGTGGCGACGCCACAGACAAAATCCGTGTTGCCTGGTGGAACGATCAGTTACACGACAATCACTGGTGGTTCTGGTCTCGCGACTGGTACCGGTTTGCAGACCAGTGGCGCTGGTGTGACGTGTTTGTACACGCCAAACACAACAACCTGCGATGCGGACAATGTTGTGACTATTGATGGTGAGGGCACGTTCACGCTTGATCCGGCTACGGGTGTTGTTGCGTACGCCGCGAATCCGATTGTGGTGACCCGGGGTACGAAGACATCGATCACCTATCGCGTGACAGACATTGTTGGTCAGACAGCGACGTCGACGTTGACGCCGATTGTTCCTCCGCCTCCGGTTGCGGTCAATGACACGCGTCCGATCGGTGCGTATGACACGAATCAGACGGTTTCGCCGCTGGGCAATGACTCGCCGGGTGCGCCGAGTGCGCCGTTGGTAGTGAGTTCGTTGAAGTTCTGTCCCACCTCGGCCACGGCTCCGTTTACCTCGACGAACTGTTCACTCGTTCCGTCGCAGGGCAGTCCGTTGGTGACTGCTGATGGCAAGTATTGGGTTGATCCGGCCACGGGTGTGGTGACCTTTGATCCGGATCCGGATTTCAGTGGCACGGTGACGCAGCCAGTTCAATATGTCGTTGCTGACAGTCTTGGTCAGCAAACCACGGCGAAGATCACGTTGAGTGTGTCGAATCCGCCTGCGCCTGTTGCAACTCCGCAGACGAAGTCAGTGCTTCCGGGTGGAACGATCAGCTTTACGAACATCACTGGTACGTCTGGTCTTGCGACTGGAACGGGTCTTGTCACTATTGGTGCTGGGGTGACGTGTTTGTACACGCCGAACACCACAACATGCGATGCGGACAATGTCGTGCCGATCAATGGCCAGGGCGTGTTCACTCTTGATCCGGCAACTGGCATTGTCACCTATGCGGCGGATCCGGGTGTCGCTCCGGGGACGAAGACCTCGATCACCTATCGCGTGACAGACATTGTTGGTCAGACAGCGACGTCGACGTTGACGCCGATTGTTCCTCCGCCTCCGGTTGCGGTGAATGACACGAACGTTGACGAGTACGACACCAACCAATCGATCACGCCGATGATGAACGACTTGGCTGGCGATCCAAGCGCACCGTTCGTGCTCTCAAGTCTGAAGTTTTGCCCGCTCTCAGCGACTGCTCCGTTCACCTCGACGAACTGTTCGCTGGTGCCGAGTCAGGGCAGTCCATTGATTACGGCCGATGGCAAGTATTGGGTCGATCCCGCGACTGGTGTTGTGACCTTTGATCCCAATGCAGGGTTTATCGGTGTGGTGACCGTGCCTATCCGGTACGTGGTTGCGGATGTGTTCGCTCGAAGCGTGACTGCAACGATCACTCCTGAGGTGCTTCCTCCGCCGCTTCCAATCGCGAACCCGACGGCAACCTTCGGCGTTCAGGGAGAGGTCCAGCTCTCGGATCTGCTGAACAACGACGCCCCAGGCCACCCGGCGATTCCCTTAGTGCTTGCAACTGTCCGCCTTTGCGGCGATGGTGAGTCATCCCCGAGTTGCACGGCGCTCCGTGTGCAGCTCGCAGGCGTTGGGGAGTACGTCCTCAATTCGGCAACCGGTGTTGTTTCATTCACTCCTGATTCCGACTTCATCGGCACTGCTGATGCGCTTCCTTATGTGGTGGCAGATCAGATGGGGCGCGTTGTTTCGTCGACGTACACGCCTGCGGTTGTTGAACCGCCTGCTCTCGCCGATGACTCTGGTCAGTCGGAACAGGGTGTTGCTCAGGTCATTTCGATCTTTAGCAATGACACACCTGCAAACGCAGGAGTTCCCTTCGACCTCACAACGCTGCGGCTTTGCCGACCGGCTGATACGCCGCCGACCTGCTCGCAGACCTCGGTATCGATTGCTGGTGAAGGCACGTATTCGATCAACGGCGATGGAACAGTGACGTTCACTCCCGAACCGGAATTCGTTGGTGTTGCGACGCCGATCGCCTATGTCGTTGAGGATGTGCTTGGTCAGGTTGTCTGGGCAACGATCCATCCAACGGTGACGCCGCATCCTGACGTCATCACGATCGCGGGTCAGAAACTTCCAATGACTGGTTCAGACGCGTTGGCCTATGTGGGCTGGGCGGTGCTTTTGTTCAGTGTCGGATTCGCTATGGAACTGCTCAGACGTCGGCGCTTGAGCTGAGTTCGCAGTAGCAAGGCTCGAAGCCAAAACTCGCTAGGGTCTCCGTTGGTTCGGTCGGCGTGGGAGACACATGAGTATCAATCTGGTCATCCTCGCGATTGCGACCACGATTTCGCCGTTGTTCTTGCTTGCTGCGGTCATCATGATGAGCACCTCGCAAAAGGTGCGCACCGCATGGGCCGCCGCCATCGGATGGTTCCTCTCAATTGGCGCGTGTGCGCTGATCATGGTGATTGTGGGAGGAGCAGTTGGAGGAACAAAGAGCCATCACCGTCATTGGTGGATGGGTGTTCTCGATGTTCTGTTTGGGCTCTTCATTGGTTTCATGGCCTACCGGTCGTGGCGGCGTGCACATGTTGAACATGGCAAAGCGCTGCCCAAATGGATGGACCGAGTCGGCTCCATGTCGGTCGCATTCGCTCTTGGGCTTGGAATGTTCCTGCCGCCAACGGTGCTGGCATTCGCGGCCGGTAATGAAATCAATCAACAACACTTATCTGAGGACGCGAAATGGGCTGCGGTATTTCTTTACGCAGCGATCGGGACGCTCGTTGAGATTGTTCCGATCCTCTGGCTCACACTGCAACCCTCACGTCGAGAGCACCGACTTTCGGAGTGGAACTCCTGGCTAGACGCTCATTGGCAGGAAGTGATCGCTGGATTGTTCGGGGCAATCTCGATCTTCTTGGTCTTCAAGGGCGGCGTCGCCATCGTGAAGTCGGTCTAATTAGTCGCTAATGACGATGTTCTCGATGCCGATAACCGGCTCGGGGTAGGTCATATTCAATGCTTCGAGTTTGTCGATCAGCAGTTGCGAAATCACGAGGTTCCGGAACCACTTGCGATCAGATGGAATCACGTACCACGGGGCGCTCTTTGTAGAGGTCTCTGAGAGAGCTTTCTCGTAAGCCTCGCTATAGGCATCCCAATGTGCACGCTCGGCAACATCACCGTGTTCGAACTTCCAGTGCTTCGCCGGGTTGTCGAGCCGCTCCTGCAGGCGAGCTCGTTGTTCATCTTTTGAGATGTGAAGAAAGAGCTTCACGATGGTTGTGCCTTCATCGGCCAGCATTTGTTCGAAACCGCGAATGTGTTGGTACCGACGTTCCCAGACGTTCTTGGGAACAAGATCATTGACGCGCACAACGAGAACATCTTCGTAATGACTGCGATTAAAGATGACCATGCGGCCATTGCGAGGGGTGTGTTCGTGCACTCGCCACAAGTAATCGTGGGCAAGTTCAACATCGTTGGGACGTTTGAAATCTTTTACCTTCACGCCGACAGGATTGATGGTGCGGAACACGTGCTTGATGGTTCCGTCTTTGCCGGAGGTGTCCATTCCTTGCAAGATGATGAGCATCTTGTGTTTGGATTCCGCGTACAGCATTCCTTGCAATTCGGCGAGCCGTTCGTTGAGCGCTGGGAGCAGTGCTGCGCCTTGTTCTTTGTCACCATCAAACCCATCGGTGGCACTTGTTGACCATTTACCGAGGGAAACCTTGGCGCCTGGCTTAACCCGATAGTCGTCGGGTTCGATCCGATTGGGACTCATGACTTGTCCTTCCGAGCGCCGAGCCGACGTCCGACCATCATCCCGAGCGATCGCGCCGCGTCGTCGATGGTGGGTTTCGGTTCGGTGCCGGTTTCTTTGTGATCGTTCGCGGTTGCGGGTTGTGGCTTCGATCGACCCGTGACTTTGGCGAGACCAGTGCCGATGACCTTGCCTGCTTTGCGGCCATGGGCTTCGAATCGATCTCCGCGTATGGCCTCGGCTTCTTCGGCGCCACGTTCAAGGCCACGCGCGGTATTGAGGCCGAGAGACAGTACGACGAAGCCGATCCATACACCGATGACGAACAGTCCCATGGTCCAAGCCCAACCGGCATCAGTTCGTGGTGTGCTGAGCAGCATGAACAACGCGACCACGATGAGCACGCCCACGAAAAGCGACAGCCCTATCGCGATCCAGAACATGAGGTCACGCCAGAACGGCGGGCCATAGGCGCGCAAGGTGCTCGAGCGTTTTTCGCGGGAACGCGACGAGGGGGCCACGGAAGAACCGTAGCCCCCTCGATCGGAGTATTCAGGTTGAGTCTGGTTCAGTCGAGATCGAGATGGAGCATCTTGATGGCGTTGCCACGGATGATCTTGTACAGCGTCTCGTCGTCGATGTCAGTGGCCATGTCACGGATGAATTGCTCAGTGTGTGGCCAGGTCGAGTCTGAATGCGGGTAATCAGTTTCGAAGGTCACATTGTCGACGCCGATGTCCTGGAGATTCTTCAGTCCGAAGTTGTCGCGGAAGAAGCAGGCGTAGACCTGACGTCGGAAGTAGAACTCCGGCGGTTCGCTGACGATTTCGGGGTCGAATGCCCAACCGCGGAATTCCGACCACACGTTCTGGGCTCGCTCGAGGAAGTACGGAATCCAACCCATTTGCGCTTCGGAGTAGGCGAGTTTGATGTCGGGGAAACGGGGGAGGATGCCGGAGAAAATCCAGTCGGCCAATGAGGCCATTCCCTGGTTGAAGCTCAGTGTGGCCTGAACAGCAGCCGGAGCATCAGGTGAGGTTGCTGGCATTCGTGAGGAAGAACCGATGTGCATGTTGATGACAGTTTGCGTGTCGTTGCATGCCTGGAAGAACGGATCCCAGTAGCCCGAGTGGATAGTGGGAAGACCGAGGAAGTGAGGAACTTCGGAGAAGCACACTGCGTGTACGCCGCGTGCTGCATTGCGGTAGATCTCGGCGGCGGCGAGTTCGGCATCCCACATCGGAACAATGATGAGCGGAATGAGACGGCCCTTGCCTGCGCCGCCGCACCATTCCTCGACCATGAAGTCGTTGTAGGCCTGCACACAGAGGAGAGCGAGTTCCTTGTCCTTGGCTTCAGCAAAAGTTTGTCCGCAGAAACGAGGGAAGGTGGGGAAGCAAAGAGAAGCTTCGGTGTGGTTGGCGTCCATGTCGGCAAGGCGAGCGGTTTGATCCCAGCAGCCTTTGCGCATTTCTTCATACGTCACCGGAAGCATGGTGCGCTCTTCGACGTCGAAGCCAACCGCTGTGATGATGCGACGCATTGGAACCTTGAGGTCCTCGTAACACCAGAAGTCAGCGAACTTTCCGCCCGGGCTGTTGTCGCCGACGATGTCGAACGAATAGTTCATGCCGTCGAACTTGAGGTTGTCGACGCGCAAGCGCTCAAGGCGAGGACCAACATCGAGGTATTTCTTCGGGAGGCGACTTGTCCAGACATCGGAAGGTTCGATGATGTGGTCGTCGACCGAAACGATCTTCGGAATGACTCGCTTGGTATCGGGCGAAGCGGGATTGGGAGCGGTGATGGTCATGGCTCTCCTCGAGGGCGCTGGTGTCGGGGCTGTTCCCCGCTGATCCGACTTTAGGAGAAAACCTGACGACCCGTCAGGTTTTGCTCTGTGGTCGAGGGTGACCTTTGTCGCTGGGGTCGCTCAACCTGACCTCTCGGTGGTTCAGGGCCTACGATCGCCCCTCCGGAGCGAACGTTCCCCCAACGGAGTCCCCATGGATCTGACCTTCACACCGGCCGAAGAGGCCTTCCGGGCTGAAGCCCGAGAATGGCTCGAAGCCAATGTTCCTGTCGGCCTTCCTTCCGGCGATACCGCCGAAGGCTTTGCTCTTCACGTCGAGTGGGAAAAGAAACTTTTTGAAGCTGGTTGGTCAGTGGTTTCGTGGCCCGAGGAATTCGGTGGACGCGGTGCGTCGCTGTGGGAGTGGCTGATTTTTGAAGAGGAGTACTACCGGGTCGGTGGTCCGCAGCGCGTGACACAGAACGGCATCTTCCTCTTGGCGCCAACCATTTTTGAGTACGGAACCGATGAGCAGAAGGCGCGTTTTCTTCCGCGCATGGCCTCGGCCGATGACCTGTGGTGTCAGGGTTGGTCTGAACCCGATGCCGGTTCTGATCTTGCTGGCATCAAGAGCAGAGCAACACGCGACGATGAGCGCGGCGGCTGGGTCATTAACGGACAAAAGACGTGGACAACGCGCGGTGCATTCTGTAATTGGGTGTTCGGTTTGTTCCGCACTGACCCCGAGGCGGCGCGCCACAGCGGAATGACCTATCTGATGGTTCCGCTTGATGCTTCTGGCGTCACTGTGCGTGGCGTCGAGCGTCTCGACGGCGATGAAGGCTTCGCTGAAGTCTTCTTCGACGATGTATTTGTTGCCGATGACTTGGTGTTAGGCGGTGTGAACGAAGGATGGGGAGTTGCGATGGCGACCACTTCTTCCGAACGCGGTCTCACGCTGCGATCGCCTGGTCGTTTCTGTGCTGCTGCTGACCGGCTTGTTGATCTTTGGAAGCGTCAAGCTGCTGCCGGCGAACATCCAGAGCGGATCGATTCTCTGCGTAGCGATGTTGCTCAGTCATGGATGGAAGCCGAGGCCTATCGACTCGCCACGCTTGCCGATGTCACTGGTTTAGTGAACGGTGTTTCACAGGGCGCTCGATCAAGTCTCACCAAGATCTTCTGGTCGGAACTTGATGTGAAACTCAATGAGACTGCACTTCGATTGTTGGGCCCCGCCGCCGAACTCATCGAAACCTCTGCTGGTGCTGTTGACGGTGGAGCGTGGATGAAGGGCTTCGAGTTCGCCCTAAGCGGCCCTATTTATGCAGGAACAAACGAAATCCAACGCAACGTTGTCGCCGAGCGCGTGCTCGGTCTGCCCCGGAAGTAGGCCGAGATGAATTTCGCTTTCACTGACGATCAACTGTTGTTTCGTGACGCAGTTGCCGAGTTCTTTGCTAACGAATGCCCGCCAGAAAAGGTGCGCTGGTCATGGAACGATGAGGTCGGTCGCGACGCGTCGATTTGGGCTGCCCTTGCTGAAATGGGTGTGATTGGCCTCACCGTCCCCGAAGCCTTTGGTGGCATGGGAATGAACGAGATCGATCTGCTGCCGATCCTGACCGAAGCCGGTCGCTACGCCTACCCGGCGCCGCTCGTTGAAACTGTTGCGGTAGTGGCTCCGCTTCTTGCCGAGTCAGCTCCCGCGGCCATTGCCGAAAAGTGGTTGCCCGGCATTGCTGACGGTTCTGTTATCGCAACCGTCCAACTCGATGGTCAGCCGTTTGTGAACGACATGCACATTGCCAACCTTTTGATTGCGCAGCGCGGCGATCAACTCTTCGCCATTCCGGCCGAACACGTTCGCTCGACTCCTCAGATTTCCGTCGATGGCGCACGTCGTTTGTTCAGCGTCGAATGGGACGAAGCCGACGCGGAACTCATCGTTTCCGGCGATGCCGCTCTGCGAGCAGCGGACCGAGCATTTGACCGCGGTGCTGCCGCGACAGCCGCACAACTCATCGGCTTGTCCGAACAAATGATCGCGATGACTGTTGCCTATGTCTCTGACCGCAAGCAGTTCGGTGTGCCGATCGGTAGCTTCCAAGCCGTGAAGCATCACTTGGCCGATGCCGAACTCAAAGTGTCGTTCGCCCGACCAGCAGTTTGGGCTGCTGCCTATGGTCTTGCCAACAGTTCGGCTGATGTCGATCGTGAAGTTTCGATGGCGAAATGTTTCGCATCCGATGCCGCCGAGGTTGTTGCTCGAAAGGCGCTGCAAACTCACGGCGCCATTGGCTATACGACGGAACACGATCTTCACTTCTGGTTGAAGCGTTCGTGGGCGCTCGCATCAAGTTGGGGCGACGCGGCATGGCATCGCCGTCGTGTGGCTCACCTGTTGCTCGACGCCTGATTTCGTGACTACGTCTGAGTCAGTCGCCTCGCTTGTTTCGCGGTGTTTGCGCGCAGCCGGAGTAACTCGAGCATTCGCTGCTCCCGGCCACGGACTCGACGCACTCGAAGGCCTTGCTCTCATCCCCGTCGCTTCAGAAGCGGCCGCGATCGCACTCGCTGACGCTGACGGACGGCTGTCAGTTGCGCCCGATGCGCGACCAGGTCTTGCGCTTCTTTCTGGGCGTCGGTTGCGTCTTTCTTCGCAACCGGGCGAGGAGACAGCGGCTCTTGCCGTTGCCATCGAAGATTTACCTGCTGCAATCGCGGGCTGGTCGCTGGGTCGGGTGTTTAGCGCAGCCGAGATCGAACTTCCGTTTGACCTCCTTTCACAAGCCCCTGACGGAGCACAACCTTTGGTGCTCCAGCGAAGCGATCAGCTCCTTCGGCTTTCTCCCGGTCTCGCAGACTTCCGAACGATGATTGTGGTTGGCCCCGGCGTACTTCGCGATGGCGTTGCGGCCGATGTCGCCGATTTCGTGGCGCGCACTGGCGCTGGCGTGATGGCCACGATGGGGGCGGTCGGGGTTGTTTCGTTCGATCACCCTTCATGGTGTGGTGTCGTCGGGATTCAGTGTGATGATCCAGCGCTCGGTGGTCTCGATGAGTGCGAACTCGTGATCGCGGTTGGTGTCGACGATGACGAACTCGGCGAGTCACTTCCGGTGAACGCGCAACTCCTTGAAGTTGAGCCGTGGCATCTACCTTTCCTCGCAACAGACTGGCCCACGGAGGAACTCGCACCTGTTCGCTCGTCGCTCGTCGAGGCATGCGCTGCGGTCTTCGGTGATCATCGTGATACGAACACGGCGCCGTTACATCCAGTTCGCGCAGTGCTCGATGTCTTCGATGCAATCGACAGTGATGTCCAGATTTACGTCGATGCCGGCGCTGCAGGTTTTTGGTTCGCTCGCGGTGTTGTTCCTGTTCCGATGGGTCGCGTTGTTGTTCCTGCCCGCGTGGCCGATGGATTCGCGATCGCAGCGGCGATCGTTGCTGCTCTCGACGGCACTCGTTCAGTGGCAATTACGACGCCGGGTGGATTGCTTGAGAACGAGTTGCTCGATCTTGCCGCATCTCTCGACCTCGGCATTGTTGTTGAGCACTGGGGCGATGATGTTGCTGGCAGCGACCCTTCACAACACCGAGCAAATCTCGTTGCGGCCATGAGCGATTCAGGCATGAGCGTCACCGGCATCGCCGTAGATCTTTCCGCCGCCGCAGAGTTCGTCGATCTTGCTGGCTCTGTCGTGGCCTGGGGTCCAGACAACTAAGTCGCAAAACGAAACCGGGGGCCGACCATGTGGTCGACCCCCGGGTACTGCACAACGTTGGTGGAGCGATCAGCCGCCGATCGGAAGATCAATGCCACCGGGAAGCGAGATGGTCTTGCACTCGCAGAATGCTTCGATGCCTTCGGGGCCAAGCTCGCGGCCAACGCCCGAGCTCTTGAAGCCACCGAACGGGCCGTTGAAGTCCATGCCCTGAGCCGTGTTGACACCAAACGTGCCAGTGCGGACCTTGCGAGCAACGTTGATGCCCTTTTCGATGTCTGCGGTGTAGCAGGCGCCGGCAAGGCCGTAGTCGTTGTCATTCGCAATGGCGATGGCATCTTCGAGGGTGTCGTACTTGATGAGCGACAGCACTGGTCCGAAGATTTCTTCACGGGCGATGGTCATGTCGTTGGTGACATCGGCGAAAAGCGTGGGGGACACGTAGTGGCCCTTTGCTTCGTCGGGACGACCGCCACCGACAACAACGGTTGCACCTTCGGCCTTGCCCTTGGCGATGTATCCCTCGACGCGTTCACGCTGACGCTCGGCGATGAGTGGTCCACACATGTTCTCGGGATTGGCGGGGTCACCGGCTACCTGCGCGCTCACTGCAGCAGCGAGTGCATCGCGGATCTCGTCGTATTTGCTGGCTGGAGCAAGAACGCGAGTGAGTGCCACGCAGGCCTGACCGTTGTTCATGAGGCCACCCTGAATGATGTGACCAACTGCTTCTTCGATGTTGGCGTCGTCGCAAATGATTGCAGCGGACTTGCCACCAAGCTCGAGTGTGCAGCGCTTGAGTTGCTCGCCACAGATTGCACCGATCTTGCGACCGGCTGCGGTTGAACCAGTGAAGCTGACCTTGTCGACGTCAGGATGACGGACGAGGTATTCGCCGACCTCGCGGTCAGCCGGAACGATGTTGATGACGCCAGCAGGAACGCCTGCTTCGATGAGGACCTCGGCGAAGAGGTTGGCATCGAGAGGAGTCTCCGGAGCGGGCTTCAACACGATGGTCGAACCCGAAGCAAGCGTCGGGCCAACCTTGAGGGTGGTGATGAACAGAGGCACATTCCACGGAATGATGCCGGCGCAAACGCCGACTGGTTCGCGGCGAACAATGATCTGTCCACCGAGGGCGCCGTCACGACGTTCTTCGAATGGGAAGTTCAGCGTGTGCTGTGCAAAGGAGTTGAGCACCATGGTTGCGGACAGAACCTGACCGAACATGGAGAAGTAGTACGGAGCGCCAACTTCGCTCACGATGAGGTTGGTGAACTCTTCCTGACGAGCGGTGAGGAGCTCGGCAACCTTCGCGAGCAGAGCGGAACGCTCTTGCGGCGTGTAGTCGGCCCAAGGGCCGGTGAGTGCAGCCTTGGCTGCGGCAACAGCTCGATCCATGTCGGCGTTGGTCGCAACAGGAACGGAACCGATGACCTCTTCGGTCGTTGGTGAGAGCACCTTGAGCGTTTCGTTCCCGGCTGGCTCAACCCACTCGCCACCGATGAAGAACTTGTCGTACGTCAGCATGACTTCCCCTTCTCATGACCCGGATCGGCCGGGCGTTCAGGGGATTGAATCTATCGGCCCACCGCCCGCTGAGCCCATCTGGCGGGGTCTTTGACTCAGTCGGGTGCATTCAGTTCGTTAACAACCCTCAGCGCATCGCCGGTCTCGGCGAAATTGACCGCGATGATGCTCGGGAAGAGGTCCCGTTGCTTCATGCAGTCTTTGACTCGAGGCATGAGGACGTCATAGGCGTTCACGGTCTTTGCCTGGCGCACCGTAGGAGCTGATCCCGCTGGTGTGACCCAGTGGTTGATTTGGAAAAGCGGTGAACTCGGGGACCCCCGGTTGGGTGCGCAACTCGGGAGACCAGCCCAGTCTTTCGTCCACGTTTGGGTTCCGTCGGCAGCAGGGACAGTGGCTTCGACAGGCCCAGTCACGGTGTCGGTACCGGTGTACTTCGGTGAACCAGGGGAGTAGAGCGCCGAATCCTTGCGGAACGTGTACGGGGTGTCCTGGAAGACTCCATAACCGCGGGTGTTCCAAGAGGGAGGAGCTCCGCTGAACTCCGAAAGTAAAACGATGTTTCGTTTGGAATTGATGAGCTGGCCGAGTGTGGGCATGCGAGCACTGGGGTCGAAGTCCATGACCCTGTCGAAGACCTTCGCCTCGCGCAGCGCCTTCTCTGTATCGGCCTTAGAGACGTAATCGCCGACGAACAGCATGATGACATTGTCAGGGTTAGTGATGAGGAACTGATTAATGTAAGAAAGCGCTGTTGTGAACTTTGTTGCGCCGTATTCGCAATAGACGTGGCACAGGTACACGTCTCGAAGTTTCGGGTCGACTTTGATATCCGCCTGCAGCTGTTTGGCTTTCGCTTGTTGTGCCTCGGAGTACTGATCATCGCGATCGATGGGATTGACGGTGAGTTCAGCGAGGCTGTCGGTAATTACTAAATTGGCGCCGGTCACGTTGACTGTCGTGGGTATGCCGTAATGGGTCTTGACGAGCAAAGCACGAACGCCGTAATTCAATTGTGCAGGAATGCTCCGGGACTGTTCATAAAACAACCAACCTGGATCAGCGGCAGTTGACATCGCATTATGTGCTCCTAGGAATGCGACTTCGTTGAGCGGCTTGTTGCATAACGACGCCGAACCGTTGCACTTCTGCTGATCGTTCTGAGCGGTTTTGCTCCGGGCTCCCGAAGTGGAAAGCCATGCGCCTGCACCGATCACCACAAGGAGCGCGAGTGAGACAAATGCAATTCTTGTAACCGCGCTAGTGAATCGAAATTTCTTGATGTCAGACGCGATGAGGCTGCGAGTCGTGGTCTCCGAATGTCGTCCGACAATCGCTAGTAATTGGACCGAACCTACGTACGCGAGCACTGCACCAGCGAGAATGACAACTAGGGGGATGACTGTTTCTCGCTGAATGATCACGAGAAGGCCGCCCAACATAAGTAGGAGAGCGTGTGCGATTCGGCCTCGTTGTGTTTTGGGTTTGAATCGTTCAACGGAGTTGCGCAATCGAGTGATTGTCGATCCAACGGTGACAACGCTGCCGTGCGGAGTCGTGGCAGTAGAAAATGCGCAAAGTACGACTCCAGCGCCAATGATCCAGATGGAAAGCAGTCGAAAATCGCTGATAAATAGTTGTGTTGCTGCGACGTAAGCACGCTGGGTGTCAGGGTCGTTTGCGTAAGAGCCGGCGATAATCGGAACGACTGTTGCAATCGCAAACATGACGATTCCACCAAACGCCCCTGAGATCCCGAGCGCAAAGACGGAACGACGCCTGTCGGAGTCAAGGAAGATCGTCGCTAGCGCAAAGAATGCAGCGGCGATTGAGAGTCCAATCCCCGCGTAGGTCAGTTTTTCGGCGATGCGCCAGAGCCCAAGTCCGCGTGTGTTGTCGCCGATCTTGACGAGAAGTTGCGATGAACCTGCAGGAATTGAATTTGCTAGATCTGGGTTTGTGGCTTGGAGACTTCCCGAAAGAACGCCGAGTCCTTCGCTGAGGTTGATGACTGCGGTATTGCCGCTTTTTGTGAAGATGTAGCCGTGGCCGGTGGCGAGCGCTCTACGAAAGATCGAGCGAAATGCAGGTGTCTGCATAATCGGATCAAGTGAGGTCCTGATGACAGTTCGGAACGACGCGAGATTCGATGGGCCTGAGTTGACGATTGCGTCGGTGAGTTCGTCGGCAAGTTTCGTTCGGACTGCATCAGAATCCAGAATTTTCTCGGCTCGTTGCGCGAATCGCGCAGAATCGAAGACCGTCACGCGGGCCCAAATCGACGTGACGCCAAGTGTGAACGTCAAGAAGAAGAGGAACGCGCAGAAGAGCGAACCGACATGGCGGACGGTGCGTTTGCGCTTTGGCGCCGCGGCCTGATGATTGGATGCAGCGGTCATTGACGTATCCCTCGCCCTCGAACCGCCAAACCATGCCACAGATCAGGGGCTAATCCCGCAGGGCGGCTCGGGGCTGCAGCAGGGCGATCCGGGGTTTGGCAGGATGGGGGCCTCGCTGAATGGCGGGATCGAAAGGAAACTGATGCAGCTCGGCATGGTGGGTCTCGGACGTATGGGTGCAAATCTCGTTCGTCGTCTTGTTCGCGATGGTCATACCTGCGTGGTGTTTGATGTCGACGCCAAGGCGGTCGCAACCCTCGCGGCCGAGAGTGATTCCATCACCGGAGCCAACGATCTCGCTGATTTCGTCGCGAAGCTTGATGTGCCCCGCGCTGCGTGGGTGATGGTCCCGGCGGCATATGCCGGCGGCACCGTGGCTGACCTTGCCGCGCTTATGGAGTCGGGCGACATTGTGATCGACGGAGGAAACACCTACTACCGCGACGATGTCGACCGTGCCGAGGCGCTCGCGCCGAAAGGCGTTCATTATGTCGACGTTGGCACCAGTGGTGGTGTCTTCGGCCTCGATCGAGGTTTCTGTCTCATGATCGGCGGCGAGGATGAAATCGTCACGCATCTCGAGCCGATCTTTCGCACGATTGCTCCAGGCGTTGGCGATGCCGAGCGCACTCCCGGTCGCACAGGCGACTACATGCCCGAAGAACACGGTTGGCTGCATTGCGGTCCCGCGGGAGCAGGCCACTTTGTGAAAATGGTGCACAACGGCATTGAGTACGGACTTATGGCCGCATACGCAGAGGGTCTCAACATTCTCAAGCACGCGAATGCTGGCAAAGTCGTTCGAGAAAACGATGCAGAAACAACGCCGCTGCGCGAGCCGAAGTATTACCAGTACGACATTGATATCGAGTCGGTATCAGAAGTTTGGCGCCGCGGAAGTGTCGTGGCTTCTTGGTTGCTCGACCTCACGGCTGCGGCTTTGGTGGAAGATCCACAACTCGACACGTTTGCTGGTCGCGTGAGTGATTCTGGTGAAGGGCGTTGGACCAGCCTTGCTGCCATCGACATTGGTGCACCGGCTCCGATTCTTACGACGTCTCTCTACGAGCGCTTCACCTCTCGGGGCGAGGCCGATTACGCGGACAAGCTACTTTCGGCGATGCGTAAGCAATTTGGTGGCCACGACGAGAAGTCGGCGAGTGGCAGCTGACGCTTCTGTCGACGGTTCCGTCCATGTCTCAACGATTGATGGCGTTGCTGCTGTCATTCTTGAAGCGGGACCAACGGTCTTTTCTGTTCTGCCTGAAGTGGGGCTGGTCGGTGCATCGCTGACGCATAAGGGTCGCCAGTACCTCGACTTTCATGGCGGACCCGAAAACGCAAGGGCCGGTCACACCACCGGCCTCCCACTTCTTGCGCCTTGGGCGAATCGACTTGCAAGCTCTTCGTATCGAGTTGGTTCTCACACCGTTGACCTTTCCGATGTTCCCTTGCATCGCGATGGCAACGGCCTTCCAATTCATGGAATGTTGGTCGGGCGGCCAGGTTGGGAACTTGTGTCGGTCAAAGGCCAGCCCGGTTCGGCATCAATGGTCGCGAAATTCGATGCTGGTGCCGATGAGACGGTGATGGCTGCGTTTCCGTTCCCTCACGAACTGACTATTGGATTTACCGTGACTCCGGGGCGACTTATGGTCTCGACCACCCTCACTGCGACTGGCAAGCGCTCGGTGCCGGTGAGTTTCGGCTGGCACCCCTATTTCCGCTTGCCTGAAGTTGAACGTGGCCGTATTCGATTGGGTGCACCTGCTCGCCATCGCCTGGTACTCGATGAGATGGGACTTCCAACGGGCGAAGAGGTCTTTGAACCGGCATCGATCGTTCGAATCGGGGATCGCTCCTTTGACGACGCCTATCGCCTCGGGTCTGATCGTCAGTTACTCCTCGCTTCAGGGCGGCGCCGTCTGACTGTTGTCTTTGATCGAAAGTATTCCTACGCGCAGTTCTATGCGCCGCCCGGGGCAGACTTCATTGCTCTTGAGCCGATGACGGCTCCCACGAATGCGCTTTGTCAGGGGACCACGCCGATGGTCTCGCCGGGCGAGCGCTTCACTGCCCGTTTCGTTGTTTCCCTTACATGAACTCAGGAGTTCACATGTCTGCCGCGCCGCAACCAATCGAACAGTCAACTGAATGGTGGGAACTGGCCTCACACCAGGCCGAGATCGCTGACGTACACCTGCGCGATCTTTTTGCGTCCGATCCAAGTCGTGGTGAACGACTCAATGTTGAAGTCGGCGATCTCTACGTTGATTACGCCAAGCATCGTCTTAACGACGAGACACTGGCAAAGCTTTTTGCTCTTGCGCGTCGAGCCGACGTCGAAGGATTGCGCGATGCCATGTGGGCCGGTGAACACATCAACGTCACCGAAGACCGAGCAGTGCTTCATATTGCACTTCGGGCGCCGAAGGGTGTGGTGTTCACTGACGAAGGCCACGACGTTGTCCCCGAGGTCCATGAAGTTCTTGAACGAATGGGATCGTTCTCAGAACGGATTCGTTCAGGCGAATGGGTCGGGCACACCGGCAAACGTATTCGTACAGTGGTCAATATCGGAATCGGCGGAAGCGATCTCGGTCCGCGCATGGCTCATGAAGCATTGCTTCCGTACGCGCAGGAAACTATTGACGTTCGGTTTGTCTCAAATGTTGACGGCAATGAGTTCTATGAGCTCACTCGCGATCTCGATCCCGCTGAAACGCTCTTCATTATTGCGTCGAAGACGTTTACGACTCTCGAGACGATGACAAACGCGAATAGCGCTCGCGCATGGGCGCTCGCATCACTTGGCGACGAAGCGGCAATTGCCAAGCACTTTGTTGCCGTATCTACGAACGCTGCCGAGGTCTCGAAGTTCGGGATCGATACCGACAACATGTTCGGCTTCTGGGATTGGGTTGGTGGTCGTTACAGCTACGACTCAGCGATCGGGCTTTCACTGATGATCGCCATCGGACCTGACAACTTCACCGAAATGCTTGAAGGATTTCGACTCATCGACGAGCACTTCCGGACTGCACCGATGGAGCGAAATCTCCCGTTCATCCTCGGACTCATCGGTATTTGGTACAACAACTTCTTTGGTGCGCAAACTCTCGCTGTGTTGCCTTACAGCCACTACCTCGCACATCTCACGCCATACCTCCAACAACTCGCGATGGAAAGTAATGGCAAGTCCGTCGATCGTTGGGGTCGCACAGTGGGGACGCAAACAGGCGAGATCGTTTGGGGACAACCGGGCACGAACGGTCAACACGCGTATTACCAACTCATTCATCAGGGAACGAAGTTGATCCCTGCCGATTTCATCGGAGTGATTTCGGCTGCCCACGAGGTTGGTGGCCACCAAGACATCTTTATGGCGAACTTTTTCGCGCAGCCTGAAGCATTGGCGTTCGGTCGAACTGCTGAACAGGTTCGGGCCGATGACGTGCCCGAAGCACAGATTGCCGCCCGCACCTTCCTGGGGAATCATCCGACGACGTCAATCCTCGTGCCGGAACTTTCACCGAGAGTGCTGGGCCAGTTGATCGCTCTCTATGAGCACAAAACGTTTGTGCAGGGTGCGGTGTGGGGTATCGATTCGTTTGATCAGTGGGGAGTGGAGCTGGGCAAGAAGCTGGCCCAAGCGATTGTCCCCGAGCTCACGAACGAGACGGCCCCAGAACTTGCCCACGATTCGTCGACGAGTGCATTGATCCGTCGTTACCGCAAGGCTCGCGGCCGGGCCTGAGTTGAGCCCGGCGCGGCGCTGGGTGTCCGTGGCAGACTCCTCGTCCCTAGCGAGGAGGATGGCAGATGAAAGTTCTTGGTATTGATATCGGCGGCACAGGTATCAAGGGTGCCGTTGTCGATACCAAGAAAGGTCATCTCGTCACTGATCGGCTTCGATTGCTCACGCCTGATCCGGCAACGCCGGATGCAGTGGGAACGACGGTTGCTGAAATCGCGAAACATTTCGAGTGGAGCGGTCCGATTGGTTGCACCTTTCCTGGGGTCGTAAAGGGTGGCGTGGTGTACACCGCAGCGAATGTTGATCATTCATGGATCAATGCGGATGCAGCTCGCATCATTAGCGACGCAACCGGATGTCCCGTGACGATCGTGAACGACGCAGATGCTGCGGGCGAAGCTGAAACTCGCTTTGGAGCGGCACGCGGAAAATCTGGAGTCATCTTGACGATCACTTTGGGGACCGGCATCGGTTCAGCGTTGATGATCGATGGAACGCTTGTTCCGAATACCGAACTTGGTCATTTGTGGTTGCGTGGTGGCGATGCCGAGAAGTGGGCGGCGGCTTCGGTTCGCGAACGCCTTGAACTCGATTGGCAGGAATGGACAGCTCGCGTTGACGAGTATCTGTGCTCAGTCGAGAAATTGTTCTGGCCCGACCTCTTCATCATCGGTGGCGGAGTTTCAAAGAAGTCCGACAAGTTCATTCCGAATCTGACCTGTCGGACACCAGTCGTTCCAGCAACGCTCCGCAATGCGGCTGGGATCGTTGGTGGAGCACTCGCCGTAAGTCGTCATCGTGAGAAACATGGCACCGATGGCCAATCTCACATAGGGAAAAAGAAGTAGAGAAACGTTCTCAGCGGGTATGAAGTTCTGCTGGAAGATGAGCCGTATCGGAAAATCGAAAAAGGCTGAACGATAACGACGATGCAATATGCATCGGGCGAACCACACTGATCGACGCGTGGAAGGCAACGAAACGTTCCCATTCCCATGGAACGGGTTCGATTCCAAGAAGGTGTCCGAGGCTTACAGCATTCGCACCGGAGTGAGCGACGAAAACAATTCGTGGTCCTTCATGGTTCATGTCCCACAGTGGCGGGAACTGACGCGCGCGGGTGCAGCCGATGTCTGAAAGAAATGCCGTGAGGCCGCCGACAACGCGGTCATGGAATTCGCGAAACGATTCCGCACCAGGGATTGCTTCCCACTGTTCATTAAGCGGTCGACGTCGTTGTTGGGCGAACGCCTTCTCGATGACTTCTGACGGAGTTCCCTGCCATTCGGGCGCGCGAATTTCGGCGATCCAGTCGTGGGTTTCGGGTTCGAGGTTGAACGCCTCGATTAAGGGCTGAGCCGTTTGTTGTGCTCGAAGAAGCGGGGACACAACGAGACGATCGATCGGACGGTCGGCAAAGAAGGAGGGGATGAGTTCGGCCTGACGATGACCGATGTCGGTAAGCACTGGATCATCGACGCCACCTCCATCGATTTCCCACTGTGGTTGTCCGTGTCGAATGAAGATCAGTTCCATAGTTGGTCCAAGGGTTAGCCGCGACCAGGTCGGCGGCGATGGCGGTTACTCCAACACCCATGGTGCCAGTGGCGGCGAAGGTCTGGAGCATCGACTGGAACTGCGACGATGTGTCCCGTTCCCGACGGAATGTCGCGGTTGCATCCGGGGCAGACGTAGGCCTTGTTTGCTTCGTAGGGCTGCACTCGGCGAACCTCAACTTCGAGCCCCATCGGGTCGCGCTCGGGTTCGTTCGTCATCTCAACCGAAAAACGCCCAGATGACGAGGCCCAGGCAGACAATGATCGCCGCACTGACCATGACATAGTCGAACGGTGTGCGGCGTTGTTGGCGATGCGGATTGAATCCCACGGTCTAAGTATTCCCTGAGAATGGCGCGTCCCCGCACGCGGGTTGCGATGCGTCCACTGGTATCGTCCTCAGCCATGCGTTCCCCCCGAGTTCTTGCTGCTGGATTACTGCTGGTCGCCGGCATCACGATGGTTGCCGCCTGCTCAAGTGGGGGTTCCACACCGGCCGCACCATCGGGTGATGCGGTGCTCGTCGAGGGACAGCAGGTTTACTCGCAGAACTGCGCTGGTTGCCATGGCGCCTCCGGCGGTGGTGGGTACGGGCGGAAGTTGGCGGGAGTCGTAACGGTGAAATATCCAAACATCGACGATCAGATCGCTTTGATTACCAATGGGAAGGGCGCAATGCCCTCATTCTCAAAGAAGTTGACTTCAGACCAGATCACTGCGGTCACCCGGTACACGCGCGAGGTTCTCGGAACAAACTGACAACTCGATTGGGCAAAACCGGTTGGAACCACCATTCGAGTGGTTCCAACCGGTTTCAGATGAAGTCTTTACCTCTTGTATGCGTCGACTAATCCGATTTTGAGGTATTGGTTAGTTCCACCAGCCTTCGTCGAGTAACTGCTGGTTCCTTGCGCGATTCCCCAAACTTCGATGTTGTCGCCTTGCGAAATGGGCCCGAGTTGGGCACATGAATTTGAAGGGAGTTGAACTTTCCCTTGAGTGCTGGTGACTGCTGCTCCGAAGCTTTGATTCGAATCAATCATCAGAATCGCATTTCCATATTCGAAGTTGTACTTGTGCCAGGAATTGCTGTAGTTCGCCATGAGGGTGCATGGTCCCGTTGCGGCATCGAACTGAAATACATGTGCCCAGAAATGAAGGCACTGCCCCGTAAATGAATTCCCGTCTTTTGTGACCATTCCGTCGGGTGGGGTTTCTGTGCACATCGCCTTCGTGAGAATCGGAGGCGGAAGTGTGGTGGTCGTGACCATCGACGTTGTGGTTCGAGGCACCGTTGTCGTGGTTGCTTCGGTTGTGGTTGTGGTCGGTCCCGCTTTAGAACTCGAACCGTTTGACACCAATGCGCCGACTAGAGCGAGGATCACGACTGCCCCAACTGCTGCTCCCGCGATTACCCATTTACGGTTCGACAGGAAACCTGAGGAACTTGAATCGCTATCGGGTCCTGAAGGATCCAGGGGAGACGTGCCGGCTGGTGGCGGCGGAAGCGTTTGCCCTAGCGGCGGTGATTCCGGGGGAACGCCTGAATCATTGGGGGGAGGGTGTTCTTCGGTCATGTGCTGTCCTTTTTGTTGGAGTACTCGCTGTGCGGCGCTGCCTAGAGACAGGTCGGAGAGGAAGAAAGAACAGTAATTTTTTGAAATAGTCACAAGGTGGCTCAATCTGAAATTGAGCGTTAGCGCTTAGTGAAGTCCAAGATGGCCAACGAGCCCTAAGTATTCGAACGACTCATGTTTCGGTACTGATCTGCTTTTAGGTTCATTCGTTCGGTGACCAGTCGCCCTCTCTGCGATCCACATTCAGGAGGTTCGATGCTTGCCACCATCGGGTCGGCAACGTTGTCAGGTATCGATGGTGTACCTGTCGCCGTTGAAGTACACGTTGCCAACGGGTTGCCCGGATTCACTGTCGTCGGATTGCCCGATGCGTCATGTCGCGAAGCACGAGATCGTGTGCGCGCCGCACTTCTTACATCGGGCTACTCGTGGCCCGACCGACGAACAACGGTAAATCTTGCGCCAACTTCGGTTCGCAAAGTCGGAGCATCGTTGGATCTCGCGATTGCGATCGGCGTTCTCGTGGCCAGCGAACAGATACCCGCTGATGTCGTCACTGACCGAGCCTTTCTCGCCGAGGTCGGTCTCGACGGTTCGCTCCGCCATGTTCCTGGTGCACTTTCACTTGTTGCCGCGTGTCCACAGTCCGAAATCATCGTTGCGCCGGCTTCCTATTCCGAAGCATCGCTTGTGGCTCGACCCACAATCCGGTGTGCCGCAGATTTACGAACGTTGGTTGACGCGTTGCTCGCAGAAGCACCGTGGCCGCGACCTCCAGACGAACCCATTGCCGCGTCGAACGTTGGCGATTCCGATCTTGCCGATGTTCGTGGTCATCGACTGGCTCGCTTTGGCCTCGAAGTTGCTGCTGCCGGCGGTCACCACCTTTTGATGGTTGGCCCGCCTGGTTCGGGCAAGACGATGTTGGCCGAGCGTCTTCCTGGCTTATTGCCCGATCTCGACGATCACACAGCGTTCGATTCCACGCGTGTGCATTCAGCCGCGGGCGAATCAATCGTTGGCGGTTTGGTTCGGCGTCCACCATTGCGAGCTCCGCATCACGGAATGAGCGCTGTAGCCATGGTTGGCGGTGGAACGCATCGATTGCGCCCAGGCGAAATTTCGATGGCGCATGGCGGTGTGCTTTTCCTCGATGAAATGGGAGAGTTCGGTGCAGTAGTTCTCGATTCGTTGCGACAGCCGCTTGAAGAAGGCGTTATTCGTTTGGCGCGAGCCGAGACGCGTGTGGAATTGCCGGCACGCTTTCTGCTCGTTGGAGCGATGAACCCGTGCCCGTGCGGCGAGGGTGTGGTTCCGGCGGCGTGTCGATGCTCCGACCGGGCCCTTGAGCGGTATCGCAGGCGCCTCTCAGGCCCGTTGCTTGATCGCTTCGACCTTCGTATTGAAGTACACCGGCCAGATCCTCGGCAGTTACTAGGCGGAAGCGCGGCGGAATCAAGTGCTGTCGTTGCTGACCGTGTTCGCAGCGCTCGATGTCGCGCCATCGAGCGTGGCGTTCGATGCAATGCCGAGCTTTCATCGGCAGCTCTTGAGCGCACCTCTCCACTTGAAACCGATGCGTCTGCGCTTATTGAACGGTCACTTGAATCTGGCCGCCTTTCGGCGCGTGGAATGCGCCGAGTGTGGCGGGTTGCGCGCACGATCGCTGATCTCGAAGGTCACGATGGCGCTCTCACTGCAGAACATGTGGCCAGCGCACTTCATCTGCGAACTGATCCGGCATTTCTTGTTCGTTCATTGGTGAACTAAGTGGTCAAGGCGCGACTTCCGGACGAAGCATGGGTTGTTGCTCTTTCCCGCGTGCCCGGAATAGGGCCGGCTCGGCTACGGGCACTTCTTGCGAGTGACGAACCTGCGTCACTTTGGCGTTCTGTCTGCAACGGTTCACTCCCTCACGAGTTGCCTCCCGGTGCGACTTCTCGCGGTGCCGGGCTTCGACTTCCTCAAGCGCTTCGCGATCAATGGCGTTCCGTAGCAAGAACGATCGATCCTGAGGCGTATTGGAACGCGCATGTCGAAGCCGGTGTCGGCGTGATGCTTCGATGGTCTCCCTCTTTCCCAGAAGAACTCGCCGACGACGATGACGCGCCGGCCATTCTGTTTTGGCTCGGCGACATCGATCGGTTGGCGGGCACGCGTGTTGCGGTGGTTGGCACCCGTCGCGCCAGTCGTTACGGCATCGATGTTGCAAACGAGTTCGCTCGGGAACTTTCACTTGCCGGCATTTCGGTGGTGTCGGGATTGGCACTTGGTATCGATGGAGCCGCGCATGCTGGCGCACTTGCCGTCGAAGGGGCCCCACCAATTGCCGTGGTCGGAAGCGGGCTTGATCGGGTGTACCCCCGCGCGCATCGGTCCTTATGGAGAGCAGTGGCCGAACGCGGCGTTGTGTTGAGTGAATACCCGTTGGGCTCGTCGGCAGTGGCGTGGCAGTTTCCGGCGCGCAATCGCATTATCGCTGCGCTTTCCGATGTTGTTGTGGTGGTCGAGTCGCAATCGACCGGGGGAGCTTTGGGTACCGCAGTCGAAGCAGCAAGACGGGGCCGAACAGTGCTTGCCGTCCCTGGGCCAATCACGGCACCAAGCTCAGCGGGAACGAATCAACTGTTGTTCGACGGCTGTGGGCCTGTTCGCGATGTCGATGATGTCCTCCTCGCACTTGGTCGTGAACCGGAACGACGCCGAGTCGCAGCCGAGCAGCGTCCGACTCCAATCGGAAAAGCGAAGGAAGTTCTCGAAGCCTTGCCCTGGCAGGCGATTCCTATGGAGCAGGTCCTCTCCGCGACAGGTCTCGAATTGGGTTTAGTCATGCTTGTGCTGGAGCAACTGGAGAACGATGGGTGGGTCTCACAGCGCTCCGGATGGATTGAACGGATTGGCCGCGGGGGAGCGAGATGACGGCGTGCGCAACGATCACCAAGCATCCGAGAGAACGTTCAATGCTCGCCGTTACAGTTTTGTTTGTGGCTCGCGAAGCAGATCCGTGGTTTCTTGATGAGTTCCAAGCGTCACTGACGTCGGTCTCTGACGCAACTCTTCGCGCCTATCGCAGTGACATCCACCAGTTCGTCGAATGGGTGGGCCGCCAAGACATCGAAATGCCAGCCGATGTCAGCCGCACGATTTTGCGGCGCTACATCGGTGCGATGACTACGAGAAAGCTTGCGCGGCGTTCTATTGCTCGAAAAGCGTCTGCGTTGCGCCGTTACTTTGCATGGCTTGTTCGTAGCGGTCATCTCAATGCCGACCCCTCGGCTGGTCTCAGTGCCCCCGGTTCAACGGGTCGGCTTCCGCGCGTTCTTCGTGACGATGAACTCACGCAAGTTCTCGATAATCCGCCAGGGACAACGGCGAATGATCCTCCAGCGATTCGCTCTCGTGACGACGCGGTCCTTGAACTCCTTTACGGAAGCGGATTGCGCGTTTCGGAGGTCTGCAGCATTCGCCCCGAAGACCTCGACCTTGCTCGCCGACGTGTCGTGGTGTGGGGTAAGGGTTCCAAACAGCGCGTCGTTCCGCTGAGTGCCCCTGCGGTCGAAGCACTTGAACAGTGGCTTGGCCATGGTCGGCGCGTGCTGGCCACGGCATCGTCACCATCCGATGCGGTGTTTCTCAATCGCAAGGGAACGCGACTCGGCACTCGGGATGTTCGTCGTCTGCTCGACCGTCGCGCACCTTCCCCGACACATCCGCACGCGTTGCGCCACACCTTCGCTACGCATTTGCTCGACGGCGGAGCCGATCTCCGGGCCGTGCAGGAACTGCTCGGACACGCTGATCTTGCTACAACGCAGCTCTACACGCATGTAAGCAAAGAACGCTTGCGCACAGTGGTCGACTCAACCCACCCGCGCGCTTGAACTAGCTATACCGCTTCATCCTTCCCCGGTGAGTAGTCGTAACCGGAAGGATCAGTGTGCGATCAGTGCCGTTCACTTTGCGGGCGCGTGTTGTCAGACTCGCTCTTGTTGTTGCTGTCAGTTCTTCGATGTTTGTGTTCATGACGCCGAAACTGACAAGTGCTGCGCCGTCATCTGGGGACTACCGACCGCCGAGTGACACTCCGATAATCGATCACTTCCGACCACCGCCGAAACCATGGATGGCTGGCAACCGTGGTATCGACTACGGCACTGAACCTGGCGCCCAGATCTGGGCGGCTGGCGATGGGCGTGTGATTTTTGCTGGGCAGGTTGGCGGCCAACTTCATGTCACCGTTGAACACTCCGATGGCTTGCGAACGAGTTATTCATTCTTGGCATTGATCTCGGTCGATGTCGGTAATCGGGTTCATGGTGGCGAGGTCATCGGAATCGCCGGTGGGCCATTCCATTTTGGTGTTCGTGCGCCCGATAATTCCTATCTCGATCCCGAAGCGCTTCTTGCGGGTTCTCTTCGGCCGTCGGTACGACTCGTACCCGGCACCGATCAAGGTCTCGAACGGTTAGGTGCACAAGAGCGCCGATCGTTACTTGAGACATTTCTCGACGACGGAGTTGCCGCACTGTCCGTAGCGGCGAGTTTTTCTTCACGGACATCGGCGTTGCTCACTCATTATGTGGTCGAGTTGAATCCGGATACTCACGCAGCGCGACTTGCGTATGCGGTTGGAAAATGGTTCAAGGACCGCCGGACTTGCACGGAGTCTTCAACTCCAGTTCCTTCTCACGCGACGCGACGCATCGTCGTCTTGGTGAGCGGACTGGGTACTGCAAGCGACTCGAATACTGCGTGGGAGATCGATACCAAATCACTTGGCTATGCCGATACCGATGTCGTTCGATACTCCTACGAAGGTGGTCAGGCTCCCCGAGTTAGTAACGATCAAGGATCGACGTTGCGTGAGGATGTGTCACAACCACTCGGAGCAATCACGACTCGTCCGTTTACTGCCACCGACAGTCAGCAGTCGGTTGGAACCTCCGCAGATCGTTTGGGTGTTCTCTTGCAGTCGGTTGCGATTGCACAACCAGGTGTTCCGATTGACGTTGTTGGTCATTCGCAAGGCGGCGTTGTGGCCCGTCTCGCAGTCGAGCGTTCTGGAGCAGAGAATCAACTTCCATCAGAGGTTCAAACATTGGTGACGGTGTCTTCTCCTCAACGAGGAGCCCCGTTGGCCACCGGCGTGGTTGCTCTCGCTGACACTCCCGGTGGCGCTGCGGCGTTGTCGCAGGTGCGCGCTTCCGGTATGGCCGATGAACTCGACAACCGGTTGCCGGCGTTGACGGATTTGGCCGAAACCTCGGCAACGATGGACGAACTCCACAATCGGCCGATTCCCGCAGGGGTTCGGTTCGTGACGATCGGCGGCTCGGGTGATTTGGTGGTTCCGGGGTCTTCGGCCGGAGATTCAGCTGCCGATGCGTCGATCATCTTGCCGACGCCCATTGGGAAAGAGGCTCACGGCTCGCTTCCCTCCACCCCAGCAGCCACAAGGGAAATCGGCCTTGCCGTGGCAGGAATGGGTCCCACCTGTCAGAGCTTCGGTGTCGCCCTTTCGGGGGTTCTGACGGCCGAAACCATCCGATACGGCGAGACCCTCGCCAGCGCGAATGCGGCGATTGGTGCCGGCGTGCTGGCCATCCCGCCGGGCGACTAATCGGTGGGCTGGCCCCTTTCCCTAGTGCTCCCATACACTCACAACCCGGCCCAACGACCGTTGGGCATGTTGATCACCCGATCGACATACCTCTAGACACCCCGCAGCCGTGCACCCCACGGTCGTCTCCATCCTGGAAGACGCCAGCACGGGCCTGCGATCCTCCGAACCGATGGGAAGGAACACCCTCATGGCACCAGTTGTCACAATGCGCCAACTGCTCGATTCCGGCGTGCATTTCGGTCATCAGACCCGCCGTTGGAACCCGAAGATGAAGCGATTCATTCACGGCGAGCGCAATGGCATCTACATCATCGATCTTGAGCAGACGCTCGGCCGTATCGAAACCGCGTACAACTTCGTACGTGATCTCGTTGCCGACGGTGGCTCGATCCTGTTCGTGGGCACGAAGAAGCAAGCCCAGGATCCGGTGCGTAACTACGCCGAACGCTGCGGCATGCCCTATGTCAACGAGCGTTGGCTCGGCGGCATGCTCACCAACTTCCAGACCATGTCGAAGCGCGTCGCAAAAATGAAGGACTACCAGCGCATGCGCGATTCTGGTGACTTCGAAGCGATGCCGAAGAAGGAAGCCCTTCTTATTAGCCGTGAACTCGAGAAGCTCGAGCGCAACCTTGGCGGCATCCGCAACATGGAACGCCTCCCAAGCGCGATCTTTGTTCTTGACACCAAGAAGGAAGACATCGCCGTTACCGAAGCCAACAAGCTCGGTCTTCCGATTGTTGCTGTTGTCGACACCAACTGTGATCCCGACATCATCACGTTTGTGATCCCGGGCAACGACGACGCCATTCGTTCCGCGAACCTCATGGCTCGCGTGATCAGCGATGCCGTTGAAGAAGGACGCTTTATTGCATCGCGCAAGCGTGGCGCAGTTTCTCCCGAGGGCCCGGCCATTGTCGCCGAGCGCACCCCTGAAGAAGAAGAAGCGCATGAGGCTGCTCAGGCCGATGCTCGTCGTCAGGCTGCAGAAGCGGCCGCTGCTCGTGAAGCACGTATCGCTTCAGAACGCGCAACTGCCGAAGAAGCAATCACGCAGACCGATCCCGCAAACGAAACGACCCAGGAGTCCTAAACCCCCATGGCTGAATTCACCGCCAAGGACGTCCAGAACCTTCGTCAGATCACTGGCGCCGGAATGATGGACGCCAAGAAGGCGCTCACCGAAAACGATGGCGACTTCGAAGCCGCCAAGCAGTGGTTGCGCGAGAAGGGTCTGGCCAAAGTCGCCAAACTCGGCGATCGCGAAAACGCGCAAGGTTCCGTTTGTGTCGTCGTTGACGGCTCAGTCGGTGCCATCGTGCAGCTCAAGAGCGAAACCGATTTCTCGGCGAAAGCCGCTGATTTCATTTCCGTGGTGCAAGACCTCACCGAGATCGTCGTTGAAAAGGGCGCCGACGCGGTGTCCGAACTCAGCGAGGAGCTCGACGCTCTGAAGATCGCTAAGAAGGAAAACATCGAACTCGGCACCGTCGTTCGTTTCGATGCAGCCGGCGACAATGTCCTCGATTCCTATCTGCATCTTCAAGATGGTCGTGGCGTCAACGCTGTACTCGTGGAACTCCAAGGTGGAAACAAAGAGATCGCTCACGATCTTGCGGTGCACATTGCGTTCTCGAAGCCGGCGTACCTCAGCCGTGACGAAGTTCCCGCCGAAGATGTAGAGCGTGAGCGTCAAGCGCTTCTCGACATCACAAAAGCTGAAGGTAAGCCTGAAGCGGCCTGGCCAAAGATCGTCGAAGGACGAATCAATGGCTGGTACAAGGAACAGGTTCTCCTTGAACAGCAGTTCGTGCGAGACGACAAGAAATCGATCACCGATCTACTTGCCGGCGCAACGCTCGTTCGTTTCGCTCAGGTGTTCATCGGGGCCTGATGGCATCCGCACCCGCCCGCTGGTCGCGGGTCCTTCTGAAGGTTTCGGGTGAAGCATTTGCTGGCGATGCCGGTTACGGCATCGACGGTCATGTCGTGCAACGCATAGCGAAGGACATCGTTGATGTCCTCGCTGATCATCCCGACGTTCAGATCGCCATTGTTGTTGGTGGCGGAAATATTTGGCGAGGAATGGTCGGCGCCGGAGCTGGCATGGATCGCGCGCAAGCCGATTACATGGGAATGCTTGCCACAGTGATTAACGCGCTTGCCCTTCAAGACACGCTTGAGCAATTGGGTCAACCCACTCGGGTGCAGTCCGCTATCCAAATGGCGCAGGTCGCCGAGCCATACATCCGCCGTCGGGCGGTGCGTCATCTCGAAAAGGGGCGCGTCGTTATCTTCGCTGGCGGAACGGGCAACCCGTTTTTCACCACCGATACCACCGCTGCATTGCGGGCGGTTGAAATCGAAGCCGGAGTTCTGCTGAAGGGCACCCATTCGGGCACCGACGGCATCTATACCGACGATCCCCGGACCAATCCTGAGGCGACCAAACTTGAAGAGGTCACCTACCTCGATGTCCTGAATCAGGGGCTCCGGGCTATGGATTCCACGGCGATCACCCTTTGTATGGACAACAATCTGCCCATCGTCATGTTCGATCTCACCGGCGAGGGCAATGTGCGTTCGCTACTTGAGGGCGGTTCGGTCGGTACTCTCGTCCGTTGAGGCGGTTGTTGGAGTCCCCGTCGCATTTGTCGATTTCTCCTGGAGTGTTCTGATGACATCAGAGATGGCCGACCTGCTGCTTGCAGAAACAGTCGACAAGATGAAGAAGGTCGTCGTGCATACGCGAGCCGACTTCGCTTCCATTCGTACCGGCCGGGCTGCTCCCGCTCTTGTCGAGAAAATTCTGGTTGATTACTACGGCTCGGAAGTTCCGCTGCAACAGATCGCTGGCTTCAATGTTCCTGAAGCTCGGCAATTGCTCATCACTCCCTACGACAAGGGAGCAATCGGAGCGATCGAACGTGCGCTTCAGCAGTCTGACCTCGGACTCAATCCGAGCAACGACGGCATTTCGATTCGCCTCACGTTTCCTCCGCTCACTGGTGAGCGTCGCAAAGAACTCGTGAAGGTCGTCAAGAATATGGCTGAGGAAGGCAAGGTCTCGTTGCGTAACCAGCGTCGGTCGACACGCCAAGAACTTGAGGCGCTCGAGAAGTCTGCCGACCTCTCCAAAGACGAACTGGAACGCGCCGAGAAAGAACTCGACAAAATCATTCACACCCAAGAAGCGGAAATCAGTGACGCACTGGGTGCCAAGGAAACTGAATTGATGGAGGACTGATGGCGCCTGATGACTTGTCTCGAGAACCGAGAGCGCCAGGCGATCCCGAAGAAGTTCGGATCATCACCGTTGACGAAATAGCCGAGGCATCAAGTCGTCCCGATATCGCTACTCGACTTCCCGAGCGCGACCTTCCGCCCCCTCCGCCGCCGGTAATGAATGTCGGACCACCCACCGGCGAACACGAAATGCCGCATTGGACCGAACCGGCGACTGGTCAGGTACCTGCCGTTGTCATCGGAGACAATGTGACCGATGACGACCGCGCATCGATGACCGATAGTCCACGCTGGCGAAGTGAGCACGACACAACCGAGCACGGCGATCTCTTCGCCGATCTCGGTTCGGTCGAACCCGATGAACCAGTTGCCGAGCGGCTTGGCGCGCTCGATACCGATGACCGCATCTCTGACGAGGCGTATTTGAATTTCGACGATGTCGAACTCGACCCGCAGCCTCGCCGCCGCGGTTCACGTCGGGGACGCGCTGCTCGCTCTGTCGACATCGCCAACGATTCGTTGTCGGCAATTCTTCTTCCACCCGATCTTGTCGGTGCTCCGACAGAGGCTCCATTGCCGCCTCCTCCTGCCCCTCCAGCGGCGCGCGCTGAACGAGTCCGCAAGCCCGAAGATGAAAGTGCGCCTGAAGGCACAAAGGGTCGCAATGTCCCAATTGCTGCAGCAGTTGGTATCGGGATGGCAATCGTTGCCGCGCTTTTGTTCAAGGCCGGTCCAGCACCCGCAATGCTTCTCATCGAAGTTGTTCTGGTTGCCGCAGGGTTCGAATACTTCACTGCAATGCAGCGCAGCGGATTTCGTCCTGCAACGTTGCTTGGCCTTGCAGCAGTCGCAGGACTTCCGATTGCGTGTTACTGGAAGGGCGAGTCTGCAATTCCGGCAATCATCGTTCTCACATTCATCTTTGGTGTTGTTTGGTATCTCAGTAGCGCGAGTGGGCGAGCTCGCCCGACCGCGAACCTCGGCATCACGCTTATCGGAGTTATTTGGGTTGGCGTACTCGGCAGTTATGCCGCGCTGATCGTCGACATCCCAGCTCAGGGTGTGAGCTTGCTGCTTGTTGCGGTCTTCGCAGCGGTCGCCACCGATGTGGGTGGATTCTTCTTCGGTAGAGCGATGGGTCGGAGTCCGCTGAGCGTGATTTCTCCGAATAAAACTGTCGAAGGGCTTGTTGGCGGAATCGCGGCCACGGTTTTTGCGGTCTTTGTACTTGTTGTGGTCTTGGGCGTGGGTTCGTTGAGTGCAGGCAAGGCGCTTGTGCTCGCTGTCGTCCTCGCCGTCGTGGCTCCGTTGGGCGATCTTGCGGAGTCACAGTTCAAACGTGATCTCGGCCTCAAGGACATGGGTTCGATGCTCCCAGAGCATGGAGGGCTGCTCGATCGCTTCGATGCGCTCTTGTTCGTCCTGCCCGCGACCTACTACGTCGTGCGAATCCTCGGATTGGGCTGATCCCGCGGGGAATCTCGGATTCTCTCTCGGTAGGCTGAATCCATGTCGTTGACTCGTGTCGCCCTCGCCGGATCTACCGGCTCGATAGGCACGCAAGCGCTCGAGGTCATCGACGCCGAATCAGAACACTTCGAACTCACCGCGCTTGGGGCCACGGGTCGCCAACCTGACGTGATCATCGAACAGGCCCGTCGTTACCGACCGGCTGTCGTTGCAATTAGTGATCCGGGCGCAGCTCTCTACATTGCTGCCGAACTCCCAGGTGTCGATGTTCGCGGCGGTGCCGACGCAATGGCGAGCCTCGCTCTCGAGGCCGATGTCGTGGTGAACGGTGTGGTCGGGTTTGCCGGGCTGTCGGTCACGTTGGCGACACTCGAAGCAGGCCGCCGACTTGCGTTGGCCAATAAAGAGTCATTGATTGCGGCCGGGCCTGTCGTGCAGATTGCGCGTCGTACTCCTGGCGCCGAACTTGTTCCCGTCGATAGTGAACACGGAGCAATTCATCAGTGCCTTCGTGCAACCGATAATCGAACTCGCGTTGCTCGACTGCTTCTCACGGCAAGTGGTGGCCCGTTTCGCGGCCGCAGCGCCGAAGACCTGGCAAATGTCACGATCGAAAATGCGCTGGCTCATCCGACGTGGAGCATGGGTCCCAAGATCACAATCGATTCATCGACGCTTATGAATAAGGGTCTCGAGGTGATCGAAGCGCACGAACTCTTTGGCGTGCCGGCAGGGGACGCTGGATACGGCATCGGATTCGACGAGATCGATGTCGTTGTTCACCCGCAGTCGATCGTGCACTCAATGGTCGAGTTCACCGATGCATCAACCATTGCGCAACTCTCGACTCCTGATATGCGTCTTCCCATCGGATACGCGTTGGCCTGGCCCGATCGCATCACAACACCATTCGGTCGCATCGATTGGTCAACCCTCGGACGACTCGATTTCGAGCCGCCCGACCTCAAGGCATTCCCGTGTTTGGCGCTTGCCTATGCCGCTGGCCGTGCTGGTGGAACGGCACCGGCCTGGATCAGCGCGGCAAACGAGGTTGCGGTCGACGCATTTCTTCAAGGCCAGATCGCATGGCGTGACATCGCTGCGATCATTTCGGCCACTCTCGATCGTCACGACGGTGCACCCGCGACGGATGCCCCATCGGTTATCGATGCCGATGCTCAGGCACGACGAGTCGCATCGGAAGAACTCAATCGATTTGCGACGACGGTGCGCACATGACGACTCCAACTGAGATTGAAGCAGGAAATGATGGCGACCCAACAGTCGTAGCCAAGCCAGCGCTGCTTGAGCGATTTTTTGGAAACCAGATCGTGCTGCTGGGACTTCTCCTGTCCCTGCTCGGGTGGGTGGCGTTCACTCGTATTTGGCTCTTCGTCCTTATCATCGCGATTGTTGCGTCGGTCTTTTTGCATGAGATGGGTCACTTTCTCATGGCGAAGCGCAATGGCATGAAGGTCACCGAGTTCTTCATTGGTTTCGGACCGCGTGTGTGGTCATTCCGGCGCGGCGAAACCGAGTACGGACTCAAACTGATTCCTGCCGGGGCTTATGTGCGCATCATTGGCATGCACGGCCTTGAGGAAATCGAAACTACTGACGATGAAGAGCGCACCTATCGGGCACAGTCCTATTGGCAGCGCATGCCGGTTGTTCTTGCTGGGCCGGTGGTCAACATCGTCTTGGGCTTGTTGTTGCTTGTTGTTGTATTTGCTGGGTTCGGTCACCCGTCATCCGATAAATGGAAGATCGAATCAGTTTCAAGTGGTTCGGCTGCTGCTGCGGCTGGTCTTGAGCCTGGCGACCGTATTTTGGCGTTCGATGGCCAACCCGTAGGTGCGTTCGATGACTTCACATCGACGATCCGCGCACACGGCGGCACCGTTGGTGAACTCACTATTCAACGTGGCGACGAACAGTTCACGATTCCCGCCACCATCGGTTGGTCGCTCAACGCCGATGGTGCCCGCGCGTTGCAGCCGCTCGTTCCCGGCGATCGGGTCACGAAGGTGGGCGACACGGTTGTGTCTTCCTATTCAGAAGCGCAGTCGGCGATGCTTCGAGTTTTAGGTCCGGTGGTCGTCACGTTCGATCGCAACGACCGCGCGTTCACAACCACGATCGATGGTCCTATTGCATTGCCGATCGACGGGTACCGAGGTTTCCTTGGCGTTAGTCCCCGTTCGGTGCTCGTGCATGCCGGCATCGTGGAAGCAACCGGACAAGCGTTCAGTGCGTTCGGTGACACCGTTGTTGGATCAGTGCAGGGAATCGGCCGCATCTTCTCGCCATCAGGTATTGGAAAGTTAGCGACGCAGGTTGCCAACGGGGGAAGCTCCACATCTTCGGGTTCAGTCGAGCCAGCGGGGTCGGCGACTTCAGGGGCAGCGCCCGCTCCGACGGCGTCATCGAACGCCGATCGTCCGATGTCGCTGCTCGGCATCGTGAACGTGGGCACCCAACTTGGCGAGCAGGCGGGCTGGGCGGGCGTATTGGCGCTTCTCGCCACGGTCAATATTTTCCTCGGTCTCATCAACCTGGCCCCCTTGTTGCCGTTTGATGGCGGACACATCGCCGTTGCTACCTATGAAGAGATTCGTACCCGCAGATCGGGAAAGTCCTATCGGGTCGACATGGCCAAACTGATGCCCGTCACCTATGTGGTGGTGCTTCTCATGGTCGGGCTCTTTGCGTCCACGCTGTATCTCGATGCCGTGGACCCCGTGAAACTCTCGCCGTAGCCCTAACCTCATAGTCGTGAGCGAGCTTTTCCCGCAGACCCGATACCAGCGACGAGCAACTCGTCAGTTGCACGTTGGTGATGTTGCCGTGGGTGGTGGTGCACCCATCACGATCCAGTCGATGACCACCACGAAGACCGCCGATGTCGAAGGCACGTTGCAACAGATCTACGCGCTTGCCGGGGCCGGTTGCGACATCGTGCGATGCACGTGCAACGAACAAGAATCTGCTGAAGGCCTTGCGCATATCGTTCCGCGTTCACCGTTGCCGATCATCGCTGACATTCACCATCAGTACCGGCGCGCGCTTGAAGCGATGGAAGCGGGTGTTCAGGGTTTGCGTCTGAACCCCGGAAATATTCGTCGGCCCGAACACATCAAGGCAGTTGCTCTTGAAGCTAAAGACCGCGGCATTCCGATTCGCATCGGCGTCAACGGCGGTTCTCTCGATCCCGAGTTGTATGAGAAGTACGGCGGAAGAGTCACTGCCGAAGCAATGGTCGAATCGGCCAAGCGTGAACTCGCATACTTCGAAGAGGTTGGCTTCGACGATGTAAAGATTTCAGTGAAGGCCTCGAATGTTGCGTTAATGATCGACGCCTATCGGTTGCTTGCCGACACGGTCGACTATCCGCTGCATCTCGGCGTGACCGAAGCTGGTCCGCCACCTGCTGGTCTGGTTAAAGCGACCGCGGGCATGGCTACGTTGTTGGCCGAAGGAATTGGCGACACCATCCGCTATTCGCTTACCGCCGATCCGGTCGAAGAAGTGCGCGCCGGTCGCTGGTTACTTGAAAGTCTTGGTCTGCGAGAACGACGTGGTCTCGATCTCATCGCGTGTCCTTCCTGTGGTCGCGCTGAAGTCGATGTCATCGATGTTGCCGCTCGAGCCCAAGAAGCGCTCACGGGCTTGAACATTCCGATTCAGGTTGCCGTTATGGGTTGTGTTGTGAACGGACCAGGCGAGGCTCGCGAAGCCGACCTCGGAATCGCTGCCGGTCGAAAGCGTGGCCACTTGTTCGTCAAGGGTGAAGTCGTCAAGGTCGTGCCGGAATCCGAGATGGTTGAATCCCTCGTCGAGTGGGCGCAGATCATTGCCGACGGGGGAGTCGAAGAAGCGCTTCGTCGCAAGGACGAGGGCGCAGCCGCCGAAGCGGAAGCCGATCGCATGGCACTGCTCGACGACAAGGGTGACGATGCCAACCACGCTGAAGAGCGCATCGAACTGATCCGCAAACTCGATTGACCCTGTTGGTTGTGACGGGGTCTGAGAAGGCGTCGCCTAGCATCATGAGCCATGGCAAAGGCCCCTGTTCTCACACCGCAGTCTGAAGATTTCCCCCGCTGGTATCAAGACATTGTTGCCAAGGCGGAACTGGCCGACAACGGTCCGGTGCGCGGCACGATGGTCATCCGCCCCTATGGCTATTCCATCTGGGAACAGATGCAGGCCGAGGTCGATCGCCGTATCAAGTTGGCAGGCGCAAAAAACGCATACTTCCCATTGTTCATTCCGGAGAGTTACCTCAAGCGCGAGGCCGAACACGTTGAAGGCTTTAGCCCGGAGCTGGCGGTCGTCACCGTGGCCGGCGGAAAAGAACTGGAAGAGCCTGTCGTTGTTCGTCCCACATCAGAAACCGTCATTGGCGAATTCATGGCGAAGTGGGTGCAGAGTTACCGCGATCTTCCGCTGTTGCTGAATCAGTGGGCCAACGTTGTCCGGTGGGAATTGCGTCCGCGCATTTTCCTGCGCACGAGCGAGTTCCTTTGGCAAGAAGGACACACCGCACATGTGTCTGAAGAAGACGGTCGTCAGTATTCAGAACGCATCCTTTACGACGTGTATGCATCATTTATGCGAGATGTTCTGGCGATGCCTGTCGTTGTTGGGCGCAAAACCGTGAAGGAACGTTTCGCTGGCGCAACAAACACGATGACCTGCGAAGCGATGATGGGTGACGGAAAAGCTCTGCAAATGGGCACGAGTCACGAACTTGGTCAGAACTTCTCCAAGGCATTCGATATTCAGTTCCTTGATAACGAAGGTACGCAGCAACACGCGTGGACAACGTCATGGGGCGTTTCAACGCGAATGGTGGGCGGACTCATCATGTGTCACGGTGATGACAACGGTCTTCGCATTCCGCCCGCGCTTGCACCCGTACAGGTTGTCGTGATCGCGGTTCGCGACGACGAGGCCGTCATCGAGCGCTGCCGTTCGCTTGCTGCTGAACTCACCGACGCCGGAGTGCGCGTGGAACTTGATGTACGAGTCGAGACATCAATGGGCCGTCGTGCCACAGATTGGGAACTGAAGGGTGTGCCAGTTCGACTTGAACTTGGTCCGCGGGATTTGGCCGAAGGCGTCGTTACACTTGCGAATCGAATAAGCGGTTCCAAAGATGCCGTGGCCCTCGATGGACTCGCAGCGACCGTGAGAGCTTCTCTTGATGCTGCGCAAGCACAACTGCTGGCCGAAGCCACCGAGCGCAGAGACTCCCGTACCGTCGATGTCACCACCATCGCTGAAGCCGCTGAAGCTGCTACTGCTGGATGGGCCCGCATTCCGTGGGCTGCTCTAGGCGCAGATGGCGAGGCCGAACTGGCGAAATCGAGCGTCACGGTTCGCTGCTTGGTGATGCCCGATGGCTCACTTCCGACTTCAGATAGCGCTGAAGGTGCGGTCGCCGTCGTCGCTCGGTCGTACTGAGGATCCCTTTCGGTCCGGTAAAAAGAGGTCCTGAACAGGGATTTTATCCGCTGAGGGTGGGTCTGAGGTCCGGTCTCGGGTGGTCGTTTTGGGGCCGAGGGGTCTACACTCTCTGTATCGCAATCGTTCTGCAGTACTGACGAAGGCGTGGGCTTCTGCCCACGCCTTTTGTTTCGGCCGGATTATGGCGATGAACCCGCAGTCAGTGATCTTTGAAACCCTTTGGAAGGAGGCCAACAATGAGCGTGTCCGCACGTGTACGAGCACTTATCGAACCATTGGTGGCCGCCGAGGGTCTTGAATTGTTCGATCTTGAACAGGTTGGACCAGTACTTCGGGTCACGGTTGATCGTGAGGGTGGCGTCAGCATCGACGACATCACAAAGACCACTCGAGCAATTTCTCGAGCATTCGATGAACACGATCCCATCTCCAGTGGTTACACACTCGAGGTCTCGAGTCCTGGGCTTGAGCGTGTGTTGCGCACACCAGCTCACTACGCGTGGGCAGTTGGTCGCACGGTTGCGGTCAAGACATTCCCGAACCACCCCATCGGCCGTCGCTTTGCCGGCACCGTTACCAGTTCGAACGAAACCACCGTCACTGTCGCTCTTGAAGAGCCAATCGGGGAGAGCATCACGCTCAACCTCGGCGAAATCGAAAAGGCGCGCACCACCTTTATCTGGGGGCCAGCGCCCAAGCCCGGCGGTCCGAAGAGCGGCGAGAAAGCCGTGAAATCGACAAAGGGCGCCAAGAAAACAAAAGACATGAAAGCCAAGAAGGACAAGAAGGACGCGTCGAACGCGTCCCACAAGGAAGAGAAGGTCCAGTCGTGATGAACTCCCCTGATCTCATCGAGGCACTGCAGGCACTTGCCGTCGACAAGGGAATCTCGATCGACACGCTGTTCGGTGCACTCGCCGACGCGTTCGAATCTGCATACAAACGGCTCCCGAATTCGCAGGAATATGCGTGGGTCATCATCGATCCCGATTCCGGCGAAATCCGTGTGATGGCACAAGCCCTCGACGACGACGGGGTCCCCGAAGGCGAAGAGTTCGATGTCACCCCACCGCCCGAGGTGTGGGGTCGCGTGGCTGCGCAGACGATGAAGCAGGTCATGAACCAGCGCATTCGTGAAGCCGAACGCGAAATGAAGTACGAGGAATACGCGGGTCGCGAAGGCGACATCGTTACCGGCATCATTCAGCAGACCGATGCGCGTTACACGTTGCTCGATCTCGGACGTGTCGAAGCGCTTATGCCGCAAGCCGAACAGGTTCCCTACGAACGTCCCGAACCCGGTGCGCGAGTTAAGGCCTACATCGTCGAAGTTCGTAAGACCGCAAAGGGTCCGCAGATCGTCACGAGCCGCACGCACCCCGGTCTCATCAAGCGACTGTTCGAACTTGAAGTTCCCGAAATCGCCGACGGTGTTGTCGAGATCAAGGCCTGTGCTCGTGAACCAGGAGCACGCACCAAGATCGCCGTGCTTTCGAACGATTCCAACGTCGATCCCGTCGGCGCCTGCGTCGGCGCACGCGGTGCTCGCGTCCGCATGGTCGTCAACGAACTTCGCGGTGAAAAAATCGACATCGTTCCTTACAGCGATGAACCAGCCGATTTTGTGATGAAAGCTCTTTCACCGGCGAAGGTCAAAGAAGTTCGTATCCACGAAGACACCGGCACCGCCGAGGTCATCGTTCCTGATTACCAACTCTCATTGGCGATCGGCAAGGAAGGGCAGAACGCTCGACTTGCTGCTCGTCTCACTGGTTGGCGCGTCGACATCAAGTCCGAAACCCAACTTGCCGAAGAAGAGGCCTACGCCAATCAGGATTGGGCCGAAGGCGAATGGGTCGTCGACGCTGAGTCAGGCGAACAGGTCTGGCAGCCCGCTGAAGGCGGCGAGGCAATGTCCGCCGAGGCCTACGCCCAAGCGGCAGAAGATCTCGACGAGAACGTTGCTGAGGCCGTTGCCGAGGCTGAGGTTGTCGTCGAGGCCGAAGCAATCGTCGACGCCGAAGAGCAGGTTGCAGAGGAAGAATCCGGATCGGCCGATCCGGCATAGCCGACACCATTCCTCGTTCGGCCTCTTGTCGTGCGAGGATAGAGACCCATTCCGTGGCCCTGCCATGGGGGGTCGAGCCCATCTAACGCTCCGTTGGACGGGTCCCGAACCACGATCACTGAGGTAGCAGTTGCCGTCCAACATCCGTGTGTACGAGCTGGCACGAGAACTGGGTCTGACCAATAAGGAGACCTTGGATCTGTGCGTCGCGCTCGGGATCGGCGTGAAGAGTCATTCCTCGAGCGTGGTCGAGCCGCAAGCAGACCGCGTTCGCCGTAAGGCTGAGCGCGAAGGCCTCGTGCGCGATGTCCAGCCTGAGGAACCTGAAGCTCCCGCCAAGAAGGCAGCGGCAAAGAAAACCGCAGCCAAGAAAGCACCTGCCAAGAAAGCGGCGGCGAAGAAGGCCGATGCTGAACCGGCAGACCAGGAAACTCCCGTTGTTGCCGACGAACCCGCGCCCGTTGTCGACACTCCAGTTGCTGACACTGCGCCAGTCGTCGATGTTGCCCCTGCGACTGAACCCGAACCTGCTCCGACACCTGCCCCGGCGTTAAAGCCTGCTGCTCCGAAGCGAGTCATTTCTTCTTCCGGTAGCGCTGGGCCACGCCGTGAGACGCCGGCTCCTGCTCCTGCTCCAGCTCCCGCTCCCGCAGCTCCGGCGGCACCTGCCGCTCCTGTTTCTGAGGCTCCTGCAACTCCAGCTCCGGCTGCTCCGGCAGTTGACGCACCGGCAGCGCGCGCGCCAATGCCGCAGCGCCCGCCCACCTCGACAACCGGCAAGCCCATTCCTCCTCCCCCCGGTGGGCGTCCCCCGATTTCTTCAACCGGCAAGCCCATTCCGCCTCCTCCTGGTGCGCGTCGTGAAACACCCGCTCCCGGAGCGCGTCCTGGTGGACGTCCCGGTGGTCCTGGCGCTGGTGCAGGTCGTCCTGGTGGCGGTGGCTTCAGTGGTCCTCGGCCCGGCGGCGGTGGCGGCTTCAACGGTCCCCGTCCTGGTGGCGGTCCCGGTGGCGGCGGTCCTGGCGGCGGCTTCGCTGGTCCTGGTGGCGGCGGTCCTGGTGGCGGTCCCGGCGGTCGTCCTGGTGGTGGCGGTCGTCCTGGTGGCGGTCGTCCCGGCGGCGGTCCTGGTGGCCCGCGTCCGAAGCGCAAGGGTCGTCGTCGTCGTAACCGCGATGAACTTCAGCCGATCGATGCACCGAGCTACACGCCTCGTGAAGCACCGATCCCCACTGGCGAGGTCGTTGTAGAACGCGCCTCAACCGCGCAAGATCTTGGTCCCAAGATGAATCGAACTGCGGCAGACGTTGTTCGATTCCTCATGCAACAGGGCGAAATGGTCACCGCAACACAGTCGTTGAGTGACGACATGATCGAGTTGTTTGCTGCCGAAATCGGCGCATCAATTCGTCTCGTTAATCCTGGTGAAGAGCAAGAAGTTGAACTGCAGAAGATGCTCTTGCTCGAAGTCGATGTCGACGATGCAATCTATGAAGCATGGCCGCATCGTCCGCCGGTGATCACTGTCATGGGTCACGTCGATCACGGCAAGACCAAACTCCTTGATCAGATCCGTCATGCAAACGTTGTTGCGGGCGAAGCCGGTGGCATCACCCAGCACATCGGTGCGTATCAAGTCATCCAAGACGATCGAGCGATCACGTTCCTCGATACCCCCGGCCATGAGGCGTTTACCGCTATGCGTGCCCGTGGTGCCGATGCAACCGACGTCGTCATCCTTGTGGTTGCCGCCGACGATGGGGTCATGCCGCAAACCATCGAAGCCATCAATCACGCAAAAGCTGCCGATGTCCCGATCATTGTTGCGATCAACAAGATCGATCGTGACAACGCCGATCCCACTCGCGTGATGCAGCAATTGTCTGAACACGCTCTTGTCCCCGAAGCGTGGGGTGGCGAAACCGTCATGGTCGAAGTCTCTGCGTTGCAGAACCTCGGCATCGATGATCTTCTCGAGAACGTGCTCATCATGGCCGACCTCGAAGATCTTCGAGCTACCCCAGACGGACGTGCACGCGGTGTCGTGCTCGAATCAAACCTCGACATTGGTCGCGGTCCGGTGGCCACTGTGCTCGTGCAGCACGGAACACTTCGTGTCGGGGACCCAATGGTCGCTGGTGCGGCATGGGGACGCGTTCGCGCCATCATCGACGATCAAGGCAATCAGATCAAAGAAGCTGGCCCTTCGGCGCCGGTGCAGGTCCTCGGATTGTCCGATGTGGCCATTGCTGGCGATCGATTCGTCGTCGCTCCCGACGAGAAGACTGCGTCGAAGGTCGCGTCGACTCGTGAACATTGGTTGCGTGTTGCCACGATCGGTCGTGAAGCGCATGCGATGAGCGGCGGAGCGAAGCTCGAAGACATCTTCCAGCAGATCCAAGCCGGCGAGTCGGCAACACTGAATCTCATCTTGAAGGCCGACGTCACCGGTTCACTCGAAGCCCTCACCGAGAGCCTCAAGAAGCTTGAGCGCGACGAAGTCAAACTCGCATTCGTGCATCGCGCTGTCGGCGGCATTACGCAGAACGACGTGCAGTTGGCGGCTACATCAAATGCCACGATCATCGGGTTCAATGTCCGACCCGATCGTCAGGCTCGTGAACTGGCCGACACCGAGCATGTCGAAATCCGTGCCTACGAAATCATCTACCAGGTCCTCGAAGACATCGAAAAAGCGATGCTTGGCATGCTTAAGCCTGAGTTCGAGGAAATCGTTACTGGTGATGCCGAGGTTCGCGAGATCTTCCGTGTTCCCAAAGTTGGCGCCATCGCCGGTTGCTATGTCACCAACGGCCAGATCACGCGTGGTTCCAAGGTGCGGTTCCTTCGAGAAGGAACGGTCATCTGGAAGGGCTCCATCTCGTCACTTCGTCGCTTCAAAGACGATGTCCGAGAAGTCGCTTCCGGATTCGAGTGCGGTATCGGTCTCACCGATTTCCAAGACCTCAAGCCCGGCGACATCATCGAAACCTACGAAGACCGCGAGATCCCGCGCACCTAAGTTCTGTCGGACGGTTTGCCGTTCGCATTCCTTGGCGTCAACCAGGAGGCGTTTGCATGAGTCGACGAAGCAACCACGGCTCGGCCCGTCAGTATCCGCGCACTGCCCGACTCAACGAGTTGCTACGCGAAATCATCGCCGGTGAACTTGAGCGTATGGACGATGACCGTCTGCACCTTGTGACCGTTACGTCTGTCGACATCGAGGGCGATCTTCGCCATGCCAAGGTGTACTTCGATTCGATCCAAGACGAAGAGGGCGATCCCGAGGTGCTCGCAGCATTCGGTGAGATTCGCTACAAGCTCCAGTCCGCCATCGGCCGTGAGGCCCGGATGAAGCGCACTCCGGAACTTTCGTTTGCGCCTGACCCCGCAGTTCGCGCTGGGGCACGGATCGAATCGCTTCTGGCCGAAGGACCCCGACCGGAACCAGATCCCACCGAATCGTGAGTGCGAAGAAGCGCGAAGACGGTCCTGATGGTTTGGTCGTCGTCGATAAAGAAGCGGGTTGGACTTCGCATGATGTGGTTGCGAAGTCGCGTGGACTTTTAGGTACGCGCAAAGTCGGTCATTCGGGCACGCTTGATCCCGATGCCACTGGGATCTTGCTTCTGGGTGTCGGACGAGTCACAAGGTTGTTGAAGTACCTCACCGCATTACCGAAGACCTATACCTGCGAAATCGTTTTCGGTATCGAAACCTCGACGCTTGATTCCTCCGGTGAGACGACTGCAACACATGAAATGTCAGCGTTGACGTTCGCACAGGTAGAAGCTGCTGTTCCGGGACTCACAGGCGACATCATGCAAATTCCGCCAATGGTGTCAGCGGTAAAGATTGACGGGAAACGTCTTCATGAACTCGCTCGCGAAGGAATTGAAGTCGAGCGTGCGCCGCGTCCGGTGACGATTCATCGCTTCACGGTTGCGCCGACGGCTGATCCGCTTGTCATCACCGCCGAGGTGGAGTGTTCCTCGGGGACCTACGTGCGGACTCTTGCTGCTGATCTGGGCCATGCCCTCGGTGGGGGTGCACATCTGCGTGAATTGCGCCGCACCGCTATCGGGTCGTTCACGTTGGGCGAAGCGCACCCTCTCGAGAAGGTTTCGCCCGAGCAACTGCTGACGCCCGCCGAGGCCATGCGTGATCACCCCAGGGTGGTGGCCACCGAGGCAGAACGGATCGATGTCGGCCACGGCAAGGTGCTTGCGGTCGATGATCGATTCATCGGTGATGGGCCTTGGGCAGTCGTGAATGCGGAAGGCACGTTATTGGCGATGTACATCGCTCATCGTGGCGGCACGGCGAAGCCTGATGTTGTCGTCGCTCCGGTCGACGGACGGTAGCGTTCGACTCGACATGGACGTCATCTACGACAACCAACAAAGCGATCGTTTCGATCAGGGCGCAGCGATCACCATCGGTGCCTTCGATGGCGTGCATCGCGGTCACCGGCAGGTGATCAAAACTTTGAAGGCGCTTGCCGCTGAACGCGGACTGAGAACTGTTGTCGTTACGTTCGATAGGCATCCAGCCTCGATTGTTCGGCCCGAATCGGCACCGCTCTTACTTACTGATCTCGATCAAAAGCTCGAACTTCTCGCTGAGTGTGGTGTCGATGCCACGTTTGTAGTGCGATTCGACGAGCAGCGCGCTCTGCAGACAGCAGCCGAGTTTGTCGCTGAGGATCTTGTCGGGTTGTTGAATGCAAAACTCATCACGGTCGGAAGTGATTTTCACTTCGGCACGAAGCGTGCTGGAAACGTTGCGCTGCTGGTCGAGATGGGCGTGCAACTCGGCTTCGAAACGCTGGC
>WLMU01000079.1 GCA_009700115.1 Actinomycetota bacterium | reverse complement strand
GATCAGTTGCTCCGGCGCGCGACGACTGCGCGAGGTCGGCCGGCCAGATCCGGGTAACTCATGCCACCGGTCAAACCACACGCGTTGGCGAGTTCAAGGACAACAGGAACTTGTTCGGGAGCCATCTCAAGAACCAGCGTTCCACCAGGGCGTAGCCAAGTCGCTGCCCCTGTCACAATTTTTCGAATGTCATCGAGTCCGTCCTCGCCCGCAAATAACGCTGACATTGGTTCCCAATCTCGAACAACATCCTCGACCTCATCACTTATCGCGACGTAGGGAGGATTACTAACAATCAGGTCGATCGTTCCATGCAGTTCTTCGGAGAGCGCTTCGAACCACGATCCTTCAACCGCGCTCACTCGAGTGGCGGCTCTACCAATACCAGCGAGATTTGAACGCGCGACTACGAGAGCATCGGCGGACGCATCGGTGATCCACACCTGGGAACGTTCGACTTCTACCGCTAAAGAAAGTCCGATCGCTCCCGAGCCCGTACCAAGGTCAACGACAACAGGTCGATCGATTCCGTTGGTTCGCATCGACTGCAATTCCGCAATCGCTAAGCCAGCAACGACTTCCGTTTCCGGACGCGGGATGAGAACACGTCGATCGACGAACAGATCCAACGTGCGAAATCCCCAACGACCAAGCACGTATTGCAATGGCTCACCCGCGAGTCGTCGTTCGACCATCAGGTCGTGGAAATGCATACCCCGTTCGGTGACCTTCTCGTCGAGACCCAGCACATACTCAGCACCATCGAAGCCCGCAGCGCGCTCGATGATCCAACGGGTTTCATTCGCCGGCGAGGAAGTCAGAGCGGAAAGTCGCGCTTCAGTTTCAGCCGCGACTTCTCTCCACGTTGTGGTGTTGTCGCTCATATGTCGCGTTCGGCCAACTGAGTTGCCCGTTCGTCAGCGACGAGTGCGTCGATGACTTCATCGAGCTCGCCACCAAGAACTTTGTCGAGCTTGTAAAGAGTGAGGCCAATGCGGTGATCACTGAGGCGGTTTTCTTTGAAGTTGTAGGTACGCACCTTTTCGGAACGACCACCGCCACCGGTCTGGGCTTTTCTTGCGCCAGACGCTTCGGCGGCTTGCTTCTCTTGTTCGGCCTGCAGCAGCCGACTACGGAGCACGCGCATCGCCTTTTCACGATTTTGGATTTGGCTCTTTTCATCCTGCATCGCAACGACAACGCCGGTAGGGAGATGAGTAATGCGAACAGCGGAATCAGTGGTGTTCACGGACTGACCACCAGGACCGGAAGAGCGGTACACGTCGATGCGAAGTTCGTTGGGATCGAGAACAACATCAACCTCATCGGCTTCTGGAAGCACCGTGACCGTTGCTGAAGACGTGTGAACTCGGCCCTGACTTTCTGTAACGGGAACACGCTGGACTCGATGGACGCCACCTTCGTGTTTCATTTTCGACCAGACGCCATCGCCGGCGAGACGGAAGGTCACATCTGAATAGCCCCCGAGATCGGAAGTCTGTGCGTCCATAATTTCGAACTTCCAGTTTTGCTTAGTGGCAAAGCCCCGGTACATCTCAAACAGGTCTCGAGCGAACAAGTTGGCCTCTTCGCCGCCTTCTGCACCACGAAGTTCGACAATGACATTGCGAGCATCGTTCGGATCCTTCGGCAACAAAAGAACTTTGATCTCTTCATCAAGTCGAGCGATAGCGAGTTCGGCTGTGTCGATCTCGTTCCGCAACATTTCGCGATCGGCACCATCGGCATCGGTGAACATCTCGCGAGCAGCAGCGAGATCCTCGGTCGATTGGGCGAGCTCACGCAGTCGGCTCACTAGTTCGCCTAGATCGCGATATCGACGATTGAGCTCCGCATAACGATTCTGCTCTGAAATCACCGTCGGATCAGCAAGGGATCCCTCGATCTCGGCATATTCGCGCTCAAGGCTAGGAAGTCGTTCGAGCATGCTCATGACGCAGTCTCGCTCTCGCGCCACTCGCCCGACAGTCCGACAACTTCAGCAGGCCCGATCAGGCGGCCGGCAAGCCTCCGCGTTGCAGGATGATCGTCTCGTTCGGGAACAACGATCACCACACGAGCCGAAGGATCGTTCAGCGCTCGAGCATCGGCCGCAGTTGGAACGACATCAAGATCTATACCCACGGAACAGGCCACGACGATCGATACGCCTTGTTCGTCGACACCAACAGCAATTGAAGCACCGACATCCTTCACACTGTCGCGAGGTAACGGCGGCTGAACCGGTTGCAGCTCACGAGCTCCGATGAGCTGAGGGTCACGGATGAGGCGCCAACGCATCCAGCCCTCTGGAGCAAGATGTCGTAGTGGATGAGCTTCGGCCTCAGCACGGCGAACGGCGTCGACACTCGAGATAACCGACTCCAATGCCAGTGCAGTTGGAAGATTGCCATGCACCATCGTGAATGCTTCGCGGTCGTGGCGGCCCACGCCGACTTCAAGGCGCGTGCCATCGGGTGACTCAACCACCCGCGCGATTTCTAATCCGCGCAACTCGCCACGGATCTCGCCGTGTTCGACAGAGACTTCGACGCCGGCATCGACCAACATCCCGATGAGCTCACGCGCAGCGGCTGATGGTTCAACTGGGACAGGCGTTGGCGCGGGCTCGGCGGCAACGAGTGTTCGACCTTCGATACGCCAAACCGATGGGCTGTTCGTAAATTGGGCGGCGCGACGAGCAAGCACTCCCGAAGTTGCTTCCGATTCAGCCATGATGTGAAAAGTCTCGAAGTCTTCGCGATCGGCCAAGACCATTGCTGGCCCGAAGCTGCGGATCGCTCCGTCGTCGAGCAGACACCAAAGCGCTTCATCGACGTGCACCATTGCGCCGCCAGTGAACGGCGTCGCTCGAAGTTCTGATTGATCTCTCCCTGTGGCATCGCCAACAAGCGCTCGTGCTTTCGCAGCGAGCAAACGGTTTCGTTGATTTGGATCGAGGGGCACGGTCGGCTCCTGACCGCGCAGTGGCTCAGAGATGCCGCTATTTGCGGCGCTTGCCGTAACGCTTCTCGAACTTCTCGATACGACCGCCGGTGTCGACCAGTTTCTGCTTGCCCGTATAGAAGGGATGGCACTCGTTGCAGAGTTCCGAGGTGAGCTCGGCCTTCGTGGAACGCGTGGTGAAGGTGTTCCCGCAGGAACACTTCACGGTCGAATCGACGTAGTCGGGATGAATGTCAGCCTTCATGGCGGAGCTCCAAAGAGATTTCGGGACTGGTAATTCTGCCGGGCGGGAAGCGGAACCGCAATATGAGCCCCGAACCCGCCCTGAGCACGGACTCAGCCCTTGGCCACCTCGGCCAAGAACTCATCGTTGGTGCGGAATGTGCCCAATCGATCGATCAGCATCTCGAGGCCTGGGGCGCTACTTCCACCATCGGCGAGCCCTGCGAGTACCCGACGAAGTTTGTGAACGTCCTTGAGTTGCTTGGGCTCATAGAGCAGTTCCTCGTGACGAGTGGAGGACGCATCGACGTTGATCGCCGGGTAGAGGCGGCGCTCGGCCAAACGGCGATCGAGACGCAGTTCCATGTTCCCCGTGCCCTTGAACTCCTCAAAAATAACGTCATCCATCTTCGAGCCCGTTTCGACAAGAGCGCTGGCAATGATCGTGAGCGAACCACCCTCTTCAAGGTTTCGCGCCGCACCAAAAAACTTCTTCGGCGGGTACAAGGCCCCCGTGTCGATACCACCAGACATCACTCGGCCGGTTGTGGGAGCAGCAAGGTTGTAGGCACGAGCGAGACGCGTGATTCCATCGAGAATCACGACGACGTCACGTCCGTCTTCAACCAGTCGCTTCGCACGCTCAAGGACGAGTTCCGCCACCGAAGTGTGTTCCTCGGCTGGTCGATCAAACGTTGACGCAATGACCTCGCCATCGACTGAACGACGCATGTCGGTGACTTCTTCAGGACGCTCGTCGACAAGGAGCACCATGAGATGTACGTCGGGATTGTTCTCCGAGATCGACTTCGCGATCTGCTTCATCACCGTTGTTTTGCCTGCCTTCGGCGGGGCAACAATGAGTCCGCGCTGTCCTTTTCCGATCGGTGACAGCAGATCGATGATCCGCGAGGTCATGTTGTACGGCTCGTCACGAGACGACAACGTGAGTCGTTCATCGGGGAAAAGAGGCGTGAGGTCGTCGAAACGACGGCGATCACGAGCGGCATCGGGAGTTCCGTCATTGACTGTGTCAATGCGAAGGAGCGCCGGATTCTTTTCATTGCGGGCGGCCGGGCGACTGGTTCCGGTGATGACATCGCCACGCCGAAGTGAGAACTGGCGTGTTTGTTTCACAGACACGTAGACATCTTCGCGAGTTGGCAAATAGCCACTGACGCGAATAAAGCCATAACCCTCATCTCGCAAGTCGAGAACGCCCGAAACCTCAACGGGATCACCCGACCACGGTTCATCGGTTCTGTTCTCAAATCGTTCTCCACCGCGATCGCGGCCGCGACGTCGACGTCGACGCGCGCCGCCTTCACCGTCGAATTCGCCATCGGAATCGCTTGTGGCCTGTGGACGCGAGGCGGCCTCGGACGCTACGACTTCGTCGTCGTCATTAGCGCCCTCGGTTTCGGCGACAGCGTCATCAACCTCTGAGGAGATTTCGTCCTCTTCAAATTCGAAGACTGCTTCCTCGACTGGTGCGTCTTCTACAGCAGCAGCCTTTGGCGGACGGCCGCGGCGTGGCTTGGGCGCAGCAGGTTCCGAGTCGGCGATGAGTCCAAGGATCATGTCGATGACCTCAGCCTTTTTGGCCCTCGAGCCCGGTTTGCCACCAAGGGTTGAGGCGATCGTCATGAGCTCGTCGCGATCTTTCGCTTCAAGCGTGGCGCGTTGGTCCTTCTCGGACATTGGAAACTCGTTTCTCCCAGACGCATTCGTCCAGATGAGAGTGATGGATCTTCGAAACGGAAGTGCGGTACGGGAGAGTCATCCACTCGGTCGAATGGATGGTCCGTCGGACGACGGTGAGACGATGGACCAGCCGGGGCGGTCGCAATCGACGTTGTGAGGTTAGCGGTGCCCTAACTCGGACACCAACAGCTCAACCAGCGACCAAGCGCCCCATGAGTTCATGGCCTGGGACGATCGGTAGGTCGGCAACGCCGGCTTCGGTGTACTCGCCGCCCGGGCCATCGGCCGTTGAGTCGAAGATCAGATACGGAACTGCATCAGGCGTATGGGTGCGAAGCGCAAGCGGAGTGGCGTGATCGGGAAGCAGAAGCATTCGCCACGGACCGCTGGCATCGAGCGATTCCACGAGTCCGGCAAGAATTCGAGAGTCCCAGTTCTCTAATGCTCGAACCTTTTCTTCCACATTTCCTGCGTGCCCAGCTTCATCAGTGGCTTCGACATGAACAATGAAAAGATCGAGTCCGTCATCGAGACCGTCGATCGCGCAATCGCGCTTTCCTTCATAATCGGTGTCATACCAGCCGGTGGCCGATTCAAGTTCGACAACTTCAATGTCAGTGAGAACACCGAGACCGCGAACTAGATCGACTGCGGTGACTAATCCGGCCTTCAGTCCGTACTGACTTTCGAACGATGGCATTTGCGGCTGGAAGCCTTGGCCCCAGAGCCACACGGTATTCGCGTCAATGTCGAAATCGGCGAGAATTTCGCGCGATGCGTCCATGACTCGTTGAAGTTTTGGCGCCGCTGGTCCGGTCGGCCAAACAGCTGGCTTACCAGTGAGGTCGTGCGGCGGCGCACACTCGGCTTCTGCCCAGTCGGCAGGCGCAACCATGATGTGGCGATATTGCACACCGCGATGAAACTCGATGCCTTCGTCGGCGAACGCGACGTGCATCGCTTCGATTGCGCCGGCAGCACGCTCGGTGGACGGATGCCCACCGGCGAAATCGATCATCGTGCCGTCGTCGCCAATCGTCGAAAGATTGCAGCGATAAGCAACCTGATCAGGTCGAAGTTTGAGACCCAGCGCCGCTGCTTCAATCGGCGCTCGACCCGTGTGGTATTTCGCTGGGTCGTAACCGAAGATGGACATATTGCCAACATCCGAACCCGGCGGAAGTCCATGAGGAATAACCGCAGCGCGACCAACCAGCGAACGCGACGCAATGGCATCGAGCACGGGCATACGCGCTGCTTGGAGCGGGGTTCGACCATCGAGCTCGGCGAGCGGCTCGTCGGCACAACCATCGGGGACACACACCACGTATTTCATCGGACCGTCATTCTGCCCGAATCTGGCACAAGTGGGTAGATCGGGTCAGCCGCGATCAAGCGTTGCCTCGATGGCGCCGCGTACCGTCTCGAAATCATTGGGGCAGACATCGAATTTCTCGGGCCGATCAAACAGGTCGGAGAGATGTTCGGGCAGAGGCGGTCGGACCCCGGTCGCAGCCTCGACGGCATCAGGGAACTTCGCAGGATGAGCGGTCGCAAGCACGATCATCGGCACCGACGGATCGGTTCGAGCTGCTCTGGCGGCGGCGAGGCCGACGGCGGTATGAGGATCGATGAGCATCCCTGTCTGCTCATAAAGCCCCGAGATGGTCGCCGCTGTCTGAGCGTCGTCAACCCGAGATGCGGCCCAATGCTCTGACAAGAGATCGAGCCGACCTGCGTCGACCGACACAGTGCCCTCGGAACGGAATCGATCCATGAGTTCCGCAATTGCCGCACCATCGCGCCCATGGATCTCAAAGAGCAGGCGCTCGAGGTTGGACGACACTTGGATGTCCATGCTCGGACTGAGGGTTGGATGCACCTCGCCGATTGTCATCGTTCCCGTAGTGAGGAACTGCGTCAGGATGTCGTTGCGATTCGACGCGACGACAAACTGAGAAATCGGCGTTCCCATTCGTTGCGCGCCATAACCGGCGAATACATTTCCGAAGTTTCCTGTTGGCACCGAGAACGCGACTGGCCGACCCGTTCCGCCACCAAGTCGAACCGCGCTCGTGACGTAATAAACCATCTGGGCCATGACACGTGCCCAGTTAATGGAGTTCACCGCGGAAAGATTGCGCGATTCTCGGAAGTTCTTATCGGAGAAGAGCGCCTTGACCATGTCTTGACAATCATCGAACGTCCCCTCGACAGCGATGTTGTGCACATTCGGTGCAAGAACTGTTGTCATCTGGCGACGCTGAACATTGGACACACGACCAGCAGGGTGAAGAATGAACACCTCGGCTGTAGGGCGATCGCGCAATGCTTCGATAGCAGCAGAACCGGTGTCGCCCGAGGTAGCCCCTACGACCGTGACTTTTTCGCCACGGCGAGTGAGTTCATCGTCGAAAAGTCGTCCGACAAGTTGAAGCGCGATGTCTTTGAACGCAAGCGTTGGACCGTGAAAAAGCTCTGCGAGCCAGAAGTTGTCGCCTAGGTCTACGAGCGGCACTACTTCCTCGGTTGCGAATGTCGCATATGCATCGGAAACGATTTCTTCAAATGTGTCGCGATCAAAAGAACCTTCAACAAACGGCCACATCACTTCGGCAGCAATTTCGGCATACGACATAGATACGAATCGCTCAAGAGAACCAACCGTCAGCGACGGCCATTTAGATGGGACATAAAGGCCGCCATCGATCGCTAGGCCGGCGAGCAGAACATCGGAGAAACCGAGTTCAGGTGCTGCACCGCGTGTGCTGACGTACGTGAGAGGAGCCATTAGATGTCTGCGTCAATCAGTACGCGGATCGTGGACCCCAGACTTCGAACTGACTCGAGTTCACCAAGCGACACAAGCGTTGCTCGCACATCTCGTTCGAGAGCGGGATGGATGATGAGATCAATACGGGCTTCTTCAGCCGCCGTTTCTGGACCGGACACCGAATGTTGTTCCATCGAATCGATCGAAACACCATGCGCGCCGAACACGCCCGCGATCGCGGCAAGTACGCCTGGGCGATCGTCGACACGAAGACTGAGGTACCACGCCGCGTCGAGTTCGTCGCTCGAACGGAACGGCATCGGAACAAAGGTGCCAAGTGACGCGTGCGCACCACTTTGCAGATTTACCGCAGCATCGACGAGGTCGCCAAGGACTGCAGACGCGGTTGGGTCGCCACCAGCACCACGTCCGTAAAACATGAGGTCGCCCACTGCTTCGCCTTGCACAAAGACCGCGTTGAAACTTTCGCGGACCGCTGCAAGCGGATGAGCGTTGGGGATGAGGCATGGATGGACGCGGGCCGAGAGTTCATCGCCGCCCGGAAGCGAAAACCGTTCAGCGATGGCGAGCAACTTGATGGCGTAGCCATGGCGCTGGGCGAAGGCAATGTCATCGGCCGAAACGTTCGAGATGCCTTCACAATTGACATCGGCACTCGTTACTTCCGCGCCAAAAGCGATTGACGCCACAATCGCGATCTTGGCGGCGGCATCGAATCCTTCGACATCGGCGGTGGGATCGGCCTCGGCGTAACCCAGTGACTGCGCTTCGGCGAGAGCTTCGGAGTAATCAGCGCCTGCTTCACTCATGCGCGTGAGGATGTAATTGGTCGTTCCGTTCATAATGCCCATCACGCGGACAACCGGCTCCGCGAGCAGCGATTCACGCAGAGGGCGAATGAACGGAATGCCTCCAGCGACGGAGGCTTCAAAGAGGATGTCGACACCCGCTGCTTCAGCTGCAGCAAACAATTCAGAACCGTGGGCGGCGAGGAGTGCTTTGTTGGCAGTGACAACAGGCTTTCCGGCAGCGAGCGCAGCGAGAACCAGGCCGCGAGCGGGTTCAATCCCACCCATCACTTCAACGATGATGTCGATTGACGGATCAGAAACCACAGAAAGTGCGTCGTCGGTGAACGCGTCCGCCCCAACAACTGCTGATCGCTTCTGTGAAAGATCCCGCACCGCGATGCGAGAAACCTTTAAAGACAGGCCGGTACGCGAGTTAATCGTTGCGCTCTGACGCTCGAGGAGCGCGAGAAGAGACGTTCCGACCGTCCCACAACCGAGAACTCCGATACTCACAACCGATTCATCCACGACTGAGAGGCTACCGGCGCCCGCCGGTGGACTTCGACGGAGTTTCTGATCAGCCCGCGATCACGCTCACAATGGTGACGACGGCGGTAGCAGCGAGCAACAAGTTCACGAGAGAGCAGAATCGCACCGTATCGATATGACCACGAATCCGGTGACCAAGGAAGAACCCCAGCACCAGAGTTGGGCCTGCGACCAAGAGCGACCAGGCAACATCGAT
>WLMU01000078.1 GCA_009700115.1 Actinomycetota bacterium | reverse complement strand
CGCCGCGCTGGATCGCCGCTGGCATCTTCGCTGTCTCCCTTGCTCTTGTTCCTGCACTCGTTGCCTGTGGGTCATCGAAGTCGAAGGACTCATCGTCGAGTTCAACGATGCCTGACGTTCACACAAAGTCGCTCAAAAACGTCAAAGTGACTGGTGATGTCGGAAGCAAACCGACCGTCAAGTTCGACGCTGCCTTCGCAGGAGATTCCGAAGAACACATCGTTCTCGTTCCAGGATCCGGTGATGAAATTAAAGCTGGACAGCGTGTCACTGCTGACTATGTCGCAATTAGCGGCAACGACGGAAGCGAACTCGACACGACCTACGGAAAAACTCCGCAACACATCATCCTTGACGAGAAGTCATTGCTCACTCCCGTTTACGACGCAATGGTCGGACAAAAAGTTGGTGCACGCGTTCTTGTCTCTGCCGATCTCACCTCGGCACAACAAACATGGATCATTTTCGTGTTCGACCTCACCGGAGTTCAGGATGTTCCGACCTCGGCAACTGGAACTCCAGTCACGCCTCCTGCAGGTCTTCCTGTTGTAACAATCGTCAATGGCGTTCCCACGATCACTGCGCCCACCGGGACTCCACCCGCGGGCCTTGTCACTCAAGTCCTCATCAAGGGCAACGGCCCAGTGATTACTGCAGGTCAAACCGTGCTTATGCAGTACACCGGAATGATCTGGGCCAGCGGAAAGATCTTCGATAGCTCGTGGGGTTCAGGCGCCGTCGACTTCCCTGTTGGTGCCGGACAAGTCATCCCCGGATTCGACGAAGGACTTGTGGGTCAGACAATCGGCTCACGGATCCTCCTGATCATCCCGCCCGACAAGGGTTACGGAACAGACGGCAATACCCAAGCGGGCATTGCTGGAACTGACACCCTGATCTTCGTCGTCGACTTGTTGTTGGCGAGCTAAGCACAACCGGTCACAGGCCGGGATACCCCTTCATCATTGATGCCATCAACGGCGACTCCGAACCTTCCGTCGGTTTCGTCGGCACCTTTGTGATTTCATCGGCATGTTCCGCGATGAGCTCAGGTGTGAGTTCACGATCGGTGAAACCGTCGTTTACCGCGAATGCGACGCGCGCAACGTGACCGGCACCAACGGCGAAACATTCGCCACTTACTTGGCAAGTCTCGTGCGCTAACCAAACGACGAGGGGAGCGACTTTGCTCGGGTGCAACCACTCGGCAAGTTGATCGCTCCACGGAATCGGGCCGAAGCCAGTACCCAATCGTGTCTTTGCGTACGGAGCGATGACATTCACGCTGATGCCTGCCGCTTCACCTTCCTTTGCCATCGCAACAGTGAGACCGATGACTCCTGCTTTGGCCATCGAATACACCGAACTGTTTTGAAAACCTCCATAGCCAGCACCCGACGAAACATTGATGATCCGGCCACCACCGTTTTGCTCCATGACTCGCCACGCCGCGCGGCCGACGTTGAGCGTCCCCATCAATTGCGTGGAAATGACTGTTGCGATGTGCTCATCAGGAAAGTTCGGAAACGGTTGCATCCGAACTTGTCCAGCGTTGTTAATACAAATGTCCACCGTTCCAAACGCGTCGAGCGCTGTTTGGATAATTGCACCGGCCCCTTCCACCGTTGCGACAGTGTCGTAGTTCGCGACCGCAGACCCGCCGGCAGCGACGATCTCGGCAACAACTTCGTCGGCCGGGTTCACCGCCGGAGCGTCTCCGGTGTCATCGGTGTCGCTGATGGCGACGCCGAAATCATTCACCACTACTCGAGCACCCCGAGAGGCCAGCAGGAGTGCGTATTCCCGCCCCAATCCTCGGCCTGCGCCAGTAATTATCACTACTGCACCATCAAAAGTCAGTTCGTCCATACCTGCAGTCTTGCGTGAACCGAAGGTTGTCGGACGATGGCCCCTTTTTTGAAACGCCGGGGGCATTTCTGACGATTGCACAAGTAGTCTCACAAGGAACGCAGCACGATGGACCAAAGGTCAAGGAGAGTCCGATGGGCATTCGTAAACAGGTCGCACGACAGTTCATTGCCGTACCCGATGACGCCAAAGGCCAGATTCTCTACAAGTGGCCCGACGACAACATCCGCAAGTTCTCACGAGTCATCGTCGATGCCGACGAAATGGCGCTGTTTGTCTCGAAGGGTGCCGTTGTCGGCACTCTCGGGCCAGGGCGCGAGCCCGTCGAAGCCGACGAACTGCCGTTCATCGGTTCTCTCATCGATTGGGCAACCGACGCGAACGCGTACCGAGCCGAGCTCTACTTCGTTGGCACCCGTGAATACACCGGTGAAACGTTTGGTGGACGCATTGACGATGTCCAAGATCCACAAACCGGTCTCATCGTGACGCTTCGAGTGTTCGGCGAGTACTCGCTGAAGGTTCTCGATCCCGAGAAACTCGTTCTGAACATGACCGGCACGGTCAACGTCACCGATAACAACGCCATTGGTAATTGGGTCGATTCGCAATTGCTCAAGACAATGCGAACTGCAGTCACCACAAAGATCGTTGGCAACCAATGGGCAATTCTCGGTCTTAGTGCGCATCTTCCCGAACTCGAGGCAGACGTACTTGCTGACACCAATGTTCAACTCGAGCATTACGGACTGAGCCTCGCCCGCATGGGTAACTTCGATATCAATCTTGCCGATGAAGATGCAGCCAATTTGAAAGACCTCGCAACCAAGACCGCCGGCAGCCGACTCGCCGGATCCTTCGGCCAGTACGCGGCAGGCGAAGCGCTCCTCGGAGCAGGCGAAGGCATGGCTCAGGGTGGCGGCGCCGGAACGCAAGCAGCGTTTATCGGCGCTGGGTTTGGCGTTGCCGGAAGCATGGCTGGTGCCCCCGGACAACCCGCACCTCCCGTTCCTCCCACCCCAGGCTTTGCTGGCGGAGGCGCTGGGTTCGTTGGCCAAGGCGGCACTGCAGCAGGAACATGCACCGCCGGCTGCGGAGTGGCGGTCCCCGCCGGAGCAAAGTTCTGTCCCGGTTGCGGGGCAGCGCAGACTGCAATGCAGTTCTGCATTGCATGCGGTGTTGAAATGCCATCAGGCGCGAAGTTCTGCCCATCGTGTGGCGAGAGTCAAACGCCGGCGGCTCAAGATCCCACGCCACCATCTTCACCTGAAGAACCGAACGCCGGATCCTGATCACCATGCTTTCGTCGCTTCAACTTCTCGCTTCTGAGGGTTCACTCCAGTTCGCTGTACTCCTTGGCCGTGCTGGCGGTGGATCAGGCGGCGGCAGTTTCGGGGGCGGCGGAAGCAGTGGCGGCGGCGGCGGATTCTTTGGCGGAAGCAGTGGCGGCGGCGTAGGCGGTGGCGCTGGCCTTGCTGTTCTCTTCTTCGGTGGATTCGGCATGTGGGTTGTCTTCATGATCATTCGCATGCTCATCCGTCGCAGCCAAGGTGGCGGAATGTCGAACAGTGGCGTTGATTCAACCCTCCCCACCGGCATGGCCCCTGCGGCGATGGGCGAAACCTTTGGCGGCGGTGAAACTGCACGAGCATCAACGGCTGTCGAACTCACCGCCGGTATCGACGAAATCAAAACGCATGACTCAGCGTTCGATCCCGACGCGCTCATCACTGGATTGCAAGCGTCGTTCTACGTCGTGCAACAAGGTTGGAGTGAGCGTCGTCCCGATCTCACACGTTCGGTGATGGCCGATGCAATTTGGAACGCGCATCGCATGCAGATCGACGGCTACACACGTTCAAAACAGACCAATCTCATGGATGGATTGGCCATTCAATACGCCAATCTTGTCGCTGCATCTTGCGATGGACATCACGACAGCATCGTGATTCGCTTCTTTGTGCAATCGGCCGATTACGTCACCGACGACCAAACCGGCAAAGTCGTGCGTGGTCATAAAAACTTGGAGCCTTGGTGCGAAGACTGGGTGTACCAACGCTCAGCACGAGCAAAGACCAATCCTGAGGGTGGCTTACTGCAACGCAAGTGCCCGAACTGCGGTGCACCCCTTGATGTTGAAGACACCGGGGCGTGCAAGTTCTGCCGAGCCCCAATCATGGGTGGCGATCAGGACTGGGTCCTTGTGCGCATCGACCAACTCCCGTCCTGGGAATGGGCAATGTCGAACATTCCTCGGTAAATCACGCTCCATCCTGCAAACTTCAACCACAGTCACTGCCTGCCCTAGGATGACCGCTCCCGCCGGCGCAGGCCGGTCATGGGGCTGTAGCTCAGTTGGCTAGAGCACCTGCTTTGCAAGCAGGGGGTCGTGGGTTCGATTCCCATCAGCTCCACCATTTCGGTTCAAACGCCGCCCCACCCGGGCGGCGTTTGGCGTTTTGTGGGCCCGGTGCAGGACTGTTGCAAGCTGCTGCACGGCTTTGCCCAGACTTTGCCATTTCATGGCCTTCAGGAAGTAACCCCATCCGTAACGTCAGCGGTCACCTGATCACACCAATGCGTGTGACTCATACAAGGAGACCGAAACAATGAAACGTGCCGCAGCCATCTCAATGGCAGCCCTGCTCTCAGTCGGCGGTGCCACCACAGCCCTCGTCTCAATTGCTGGTGCTGCCGCTACTGATCCCTCCGCTACGACAACCACCGAAGCACCCGCTCCTGCGGTCACCGACCTCTCAAGCACCTTGGCCGGCCTCGGCGATATCAGCCTCACCTTTGATCCCATCACCCACGAAATTTCGAACATCGTGGTCACGCCACTCGACGGCATCACCGCTGCCATGTCTGTTGCAGTCCATAACGGTATCCAACTTGTCTTCACTCTGGCAGATGGAACCGTGACGACCATCGTCGTTGAGGTCGAAGGAGATCACGGCACTGTGACCCTCGAGTTCGACAACCAATCACCAGAAGACGCCGCAGAGCAGGGTGGCGGGCATCGAAGCGACGGGCCGCCGCCGATTGAAGATCGAGGCGTAAGTGCCGATCACCGTAATGACAATCACGATCGCCATGGTCCCGACGTCACGAATCCCCCAACGACGACCCCGCCAACCACAGATGCGCCCCCCGTCAACAGCGCGCCTACCCAGTTGGGTTCGTCAAACCGTCAGGAATCGGAATCGCAGTCTGGCCGCAACGGCCGCTCCGGTGGTCGTGACTGACGCAACGAACGCGGTGCACACCTGCCAACCCGCCCGTCGGGTGTGCACCGCATTTCTTGTGACATCGACTCTGCCGCTGCTCGTGTCATTGCCGTAGATGCTGGAGATTCGGTCGGAATTCCGCATCCCCTTGATGACCCACTTATGCCGGTGGGTGTGAACTTTCACCGCTAGCGTTTCCTCCCATGAACTTCCAGCGCCGCGCTAAAGCCATCGTCGATGCGACTCGTCCGGTGCCAACGGCTCCAACGAGTCAGCAACTCGGTGGACTGGGCCGAATGGGGCGATTCGTCGCGAAACACCACCGTTTGGTGGCCCTCGTATGGCTCGTCATCATCGTGGCAGCCGGATATTTGAACGTCGCTTTCGCTGGCAAGACCTCTGACAGCTTCAGCGTTCCCGGCACAAACTCGCAGGCCGCCTACGACCTTCTGAATGAAAAATTCCCCTCACAAAATGCAGCGACCGCCAACCTTGTTTTCTGGGTTCCGCAAGGACAGGTGCTCACTTCGCCACAAAATGCAGCGGCCGTCGCGAGCATCGTTGCCGCCGTGCAAAAGGTTGACGGCGTTGCTCCCAACAGTGTTCTTGATCCAATTCTCGCCGGTGCGAAAGCGGTGAAACTTGGACTCGGAAATATTCCCACCTTTCTTTCACCCGACAGCCAAATTGCGTACACGAGCGTCACGTTCTCCGACACCGTCCTTGAATTGATGAATCAGTTCCCACCCAATGGCGAGAAAGTCGCGACGGACTACCCCAACCCATACAACGAATTGCAGACCGCAATCAACAGCGTCAATGCAGGTGACGTTGAAGTGAAAATCGGCGGCGCCATTGCTGACACATGGAACCAACCGGTTTCTTGGTGGGGTTCGCACGCAGACGAAGTTGGTCTTGGGCTTGGAGCAATTCTTCTACTTGTTGCTTTCGGTTCCATCTTCGGAATGGCCATTCCAATTTCAACAGCCCTCTTCGGAGCAATCACCGCTGGTGGACTGGTCCTACTGCTCGCCGATTTTATTACCGTGTCATCGGCAGCCCCCAAGGTGACCTTGATGATCGCTATCGGTGTTGGCCTCGATTATTCGTTACTCATCGTCACTCGATATCGCCAGTTCTTAAAGGACGGTTACCAAGTCAACGACGCCGTCGGCATGGCTCTCGCCACCGCAGGAAAGGCGGCGATGTTCGCAGGTATCACCGTGGCGATTGCACTTCTGGGCTTGCTCCTTGTTCCAATCCCGCTTGTGCGCACGCTTGGTGTTGCTGCCGCAATCGGTGTGGGCGTGATGATTCTCGCTGCCCTCACATTGTTGCCAGCCCTGTTCGGTTTGGCCGGACACAAGATCGATAGTTTCCGCTTCCCTTTCGCGTTCAAGGACACAAGCGCCGATCCTGAATCAAGTTTCTGGGGAAAGTTTGCGACACGTACGTCGAAGCGACCATGGACTGCGCTAGTCGTAGGAACCATTGTGTTGCTGATCTGCGCGATTCCATTCCTGTCGATTGACTTCGGCATGCCTGACGATTCTTCGATGCCCACAAATCTTTCGCAGCAGCAGGCATTTGTGCTGATGAACGAAGGGTTCGGTCAAGGAGTGAACGCTCCCCTCATCGTTGTTGCATCGGTTCCTGGCGCAACCGCAGCAACGCTTCCGGCAACGCTGCAGCCGCTCACCACCGAACTCGGTATTGGCAAACCTTCGGGAACCGTTCCCGGAGTGCAATACGCAGTTGGCCCGATCCTCAATGCTGCAGGAGACGCTGCGATCTATCAGGTCATACCGTCGAGTGGTCCAAACTCAAACGAAACCCAAACTCTGGTGTCGAACCTCCGAAAAGGGATCAAGGCGGAAACCGCCGGGACGAATATTGAGGCGTATGTCGGTGGCACGACTGCAACACTGATTGATCTCACCGCGCTTGTCGTGAAGTACCTGCCCTACGTGGTCGGAGCAGTTGTGCTTGGCGCCTTCATCTTGTTGGTGATGGTCTTCCGTTCGATCCTCGTGCCACTCAAGGCCGCACTTATGAACCTCATCTCCATCGCTGCCGCCTACGGCATTGTGGTTGCGGTCTTCCAGTGGGGATGGGCGAAGAGCTTGGTGGGTCTGCACACAACCATTCCCATCGTGTCATTTGTGCCGCTCATCATGTTCGTGATCCTTTTCGGACTTTCGATGGATTACGAGGTCTTCCTGATGTCACGTATCCGCGAGGAATGGGACACCTACCACGAGCCTCGTAAATCAGTTGTGCTTGGCGTGGCCAACACCGCACGCGTCATCACGACCGCAGCACTCATCATGATTGCGGTGTTCTTCTCGTTCGTCACCATCAAGAACCCAACCGTTCAGGTACTTGGTTTCGGTATGGCAGTTGCGGTTCTTCTCGACTCAACCATTGTTCGTATGGTTTTGGTTCCCGCCATCATGGAACTGTTTGGCAAAGCCGCTTGGTGGTTCCCGAAGTGGCTCGAATGGCTCCCGAAACTCAATATCGAAGGTTCGCCAGAACTGTTGAAGTCTGAGCAGGCAAACGAAGCGGCCATGGCTTCTTCGACTTCATCAACAACAGAGAACTAGACACTCACGCACAGTGGCCCACCGCATACGCGGTGGGCCACTGTCGTTTTCACATTGATTGTGGCTAATTAGTGGACGATAACTCCACGAATATTCTTGCCATCACGCATGTCCTGATAGCCCTCGTTGATCTGGTCGAGGGTGTAGGTGCGAGTGATCATGCCATCGAGATCGAGCTGGCCCTTGCGGTAGAGCTCGGCGAGGCGAGGAATGTCGGCACGAGGATTCGCTGAACCGAACAGCGAGCCAACAACCTGCTTCTCACTAAGCGTGAGGTCGATCATTGGGATGTTGTTGCTGGCTTCAGTCCAAGGGTGAATGTTTGTGACAACAACGCGACCACGCTTTGAGGTGAGCGCCATGATCGACGCCATCATGTCGCCGCTACCGACGCCCATTGTGCAGATGACCTTGTTGCAACCCCGGCCCCAGGTTTCAGCCATGATCAATTCGAGTGCTTCCTCAACTGATGCCGACGTGTGCGTCGCACCGAACTTCTGCGCTGATTCACGTTTGAACTCCACCGGATCAATAGCGAAGATGCGCTCGGCACCCGCGAGCTTGGCGCCCATGACTGCAGCCGAGCCCAAACCACCGACTCCAATAACGGCGACATTGTCACCGGGCTTCACTTCAGCGGCGTAGACCGATGAGCCCCAACCTGTGGTGGCGCCACAACCAAGCAGCACGACCTTGTCGAGAGGAAGATCGGGCAGCACCTTCACCGCTGACCATTCATGAACAACAGAGTGAGTCGCAAAGGTTCCGAGGCCAGCCATGATGAGCGCGTCTTGGCCCTTCACATGAATACGTGATGTGCCGTCGAGCATGCGACCGCTCATGACCTGCGAGCCGTTGTCGCACAAGTTGGAATGACCATCGGCACATGACGGGCATTGACCGCACACGGCGACGAATGAGTACACGACGTGATCGCCGGGCACTACTCCACGTACATCGGGGCCAACGGCTTCAACAATGCCCGCTCCTTCGTGGCCAGCAATCCAGGGATACCCGCCATGAGGCATGTCGCCCGTGATGAAGTGCTCATCAGAATGGCAAAGACCCGATGCGACATTGCGCACCAACATCTCTGCGCCTTGTGGTTGATCGATTTCAACATCTTCAATCGACCATGCGGTGTCCTCAGGACCCCACAACATTGCTGCGCGTGCTTTCATGCTTACTCCTTGGTGTGAACGTGGGGTGTGCGACGCAATCTCAGGCAGGACGACGAACCGTGAGTGACTTGCAGTTGTCGTACATGATGAGTTGCTGTTCATCTGGGCTGAAACCAGCTTCGGTGAGGTCCGTGATGAAGGTGAACGGATCGGCCATACCTTCAGTGTGCGGCCAATCGGAACCCAACATCAATCGGTCGGCACCAAGCGTGTCGCGTAGAAGATCGAGGTCGTCTTCGTAGAACGGTGAGACCCACACGTTCTTCTTGAACTGTTCCACCGGATTGTTCGTGAACATCGACGGAGTCTGGCCATAGATCTTGCCGAAACGCTTAAGAAGCGGACGAACCCAGTTCGCACCGGT
>WLMU01000077.1 GCA_009700115.1 Actinomycetota bacterium | reverse complement strand
CGATGCGTTGTCAACGAAAGTGCTCGTGGGAATCGACTGGTGCAGATCATTCGCGCGCCAGGCGCCCAGCCCAAGGTTCTCGCGGCCGCCAGAGTTTTTGCGGTTCCAAATACCCACTGTGGGTTTGCACCTCTGAGAACCGTTCGAAGACCTCGAGCACCAAGTCCGCTGTCGGCCACAACAAGGGCGCCACCACCAAGCCATACGCCGTATGCCGCAGCGAGCAGTTCCGCTCCGGGCGGCACGAGCATCGCAACACGATCGCCGACTTCAAGCCCCGCCCCCACCAGCATGCGAGCAATGTCTTGGGCCTCGATCGCTAATGACTCCCACGAAACGGAACCGCTGCGATCAGTAAATGCCGCGGTCTTGTCTTGGGAACGAGAACCAAGTGCTTCGGTTATTGCCGTAAACGAGTGAGGCTCGAGCTCAGCTCGTTTGGCGTTGACGAACTCATTGGTCGAATGATCGAGACCAAGCACATCGTTAAGCCACGACGATGCGACGGCAGCCATTGGCTCGTCGAGAGGAACCAGGTGCGCAGCTTCAGGGAAACGATGGATATCGGCATGGGGCGCCCGTCGCAGTAGATCGGCAAGAAAGCGATCGTGGAACACCGGGTCGCGACCACCCCAGACAAGCAACAACGGAACTTCAAGGTTCGAAAGGTTGTCGGCGGATTTCTGCAGCGCCAACCATGACTCGTCTTTTTCACTCAATGGAATGTCGGCCACAAAGTCAGCAACCGCCGAGCGGCGATCGGCTTTCCGGTAAGGAGCGCGCAGTGCTTCCCGATACTGCTTCTTCGTCATGGCTGCAGTGCCGGCAACAAAGACAGAAGTACGACGGCACAACAGATCGACGAATCGACGCGCCGTTGAAATGAGCGGAGGCATTTTCGTGCGTTCGGGCAGGCCCACTCCGGTATTTCCCAGCATTACGGCGCGCACATCGAGCGAGGAAACCGCACCGAGCGCTACCGGACCGCCCCAATCGTGGGCAGCGAGCACAATCGGACCCGATGTGTGCTGTTCACAGAATGCGACAAGTTCTGCCACTCGTTCTTCGAGTGTTCGACGCGTCGAGCGCTCCGACCAACCCATACCGGTTTGATCAACGGCAATAACTCGCCATTCTGGGCTCAACGTTTCGAGGAAGTCTTTCCAGAGATACCCCCACGTGGGGTTGCCATGAACACAGACAATCGTTCCGCGAAGTCCTTCGCCGGTATCGAGAATGCTCCATTCCACGTCAGGAATACCGGAACGTTCGATACGAACCGTTCGGTGCCACCGTGGATCAATCCCCCACCGTTCCCAGTCGGCGACAGATGGAGTTTCAATCGTCAACGCTTACTACCAAATCAGTTCGGCGACCGAACAGTTGAGTCCCGATCCGATTCCCATAAGAAGTACGCGGTCACCCACTGTCAACTGATCTGCAGTGACCGACAACGTGTAAGGAACTGCTGCCGGCCCAATGTTTCCGAATTCGGGATAGGTCAGCGGAACGCGACTTGTATCGATCGACAACAACTCACAAAGTTTCGTGGTGTGCACCGCAGAGACCTGATGAAGGATGTACGTATCGCAGTCGGCCCACTGCCAGCCTTCGGCAAGCGCGTCGTTGAAGGTGACTTCAGCAAGATCAAGACCTGATTCGAGCAGAGCCGCAGTGTCGGTGCGCATCTCGTCGAGATCGCCAACGCAGAGATCGTGATACTTCGTTGCTGCCCGTGTGACTCCCCCAAGGAACTGATGCGAACCCTGACGAGGACCGCCCATCACCATCGCCGCTGCGCCCGAGCCGAGGGTGAGCGATGCGAACTGATCGAACACATCGGTGAGTGTGGAAGATGGATCTTGGAGGCGAGCAATGGTTTGCGTCTGCGGTTGACGGCTTCCTTCACCATCGACGATGAGCGCGACCCGGGCTTGACCTGACTCGATCATCGACGACGCGAGCGTCATGGCGTTGATGAAACCCAGGCACGCGTTGCCGAGGTCGAAGTTCATTGCATTCGGCGAAAGACCCAACCGATTATGCACGGCGCAAGCGATGCTGGGTTCCAAATGGTGTTTGCACACTGAGGTGGAAATCAGCAGATCGACTTCCTCGGGGGCAACGCCCGCCTGTTCAAGAGCAAGAGCTCCGGCACGGGCTGCAGCGTCGTCGAACGTGACGTCTTCAGGCCACCATCGACGCGCTCGGATACCGGCAACTGATTCGAGAAGTCCGGGACGAACGCCAACGCGTTCATAGGTTTCGGCCAGTTGTTCGTCGATCCACGCCGAGGTGATGATCTCGGGAGCATCCACATGCGAGACCGACCACACATGGGATCGGGTGAACGTAACCGGTGAACTCACCTGTGCAGCCTAGGGCCCGATCGGCCGGTTCGGAAGATGGTCAGCCCAATAGCGCCGGAGCAAGGCGTTGCCACGTCTCCATAGGGATCGAAGTCCCATCAGAAGGAAGAACTTGGATACATACGTGATCTGCGCCGGCGTCGTGATGGGCCTTGACCCGATCGGAGATCGAACCTTCATCACCCCAAGCCACGATGGCATCAACAAGGCGATCCGACCCGCCATCGGCAATATCGGCGTCGGTAAATCCGAATCGCTTGAGATTGTTCGTGTAATTCGGAAGTGTCAGATACATCGACATGTGGCCGCGTGCGATCTCACGAGCTTTCGCTGGATCGGTTTCGAGGACAACGGCTTGTTCGGGGCACAACCAACCACGATTACCCATGACCTCGCGTGCGAATGCAGTGTGTTCGACCGGAATGAAATACGGATGCGCACCCTGGGTGCGTTCTGCTGCGAGCTCAAGCATCTTCGGCCCAAGCGCGGCCAGAACTTTTTGCGGCGGAGCGCTCGGGGGTGCAGCTGTAAACAATCCGTTATCCATCCCGTCGAGGTACGACTTCATCGCCGAATACGGCTTTGAATAGTCGTGACCACGAAGCCCAGACACCATCACTTCGTGACTCACGCCAAGGCCAAGCAGAAAGCGATCAGGGAACGCTTCGGAGACGGTGTTCCACGCCGAGTTGGCGCAAAGCGCGTCTCGGGCGTAAATCGAAGCGATACCCGTGGCGACGACCATCTTCTTTGACGCTGCCAACAACAGCGTTGAGCTGACAAACGATTCACGGCCGATCATTTCCGGGATCCAAAGAGCCCCGTATCCCAGCTCATCAATTTCTGCGGCAGTCTCCTGCGCCAGAGAAGACGGAACAAGATCAAGTTGATAGGCCCAAAGGCCAACGCGTCCAAGATTCATGCCCTCACCATAGGCAACGACAGCAGCGCGTGACGATGTCGGCTCTACACTTGCCGACGTGCTGACGAACCCCGTCGATTCGCCTGATGAGGCAAGTTCCTCGGTTGAGGCGAACCCCACGCGTACTCGTCGCATCAACCCTGGCATGGCGATCGCCGGCGGCATTGCGCTCGCCGGATGTGTCGCCGTTGGCGTTATCGATCCAAACAAGACCCACTTGTTTCCCGCTTGCGCCTTCAAAGCGACGACCGGCCTCGATTGCCCGGGCTGCGGAATGACCCGTGGACTCCATGCGCTCCTCAACGGAGACGTGGTGCGAGCCATGAATCACAATATTTTGCTCGTCATCATTCTTGCGACAAGCGCGGTGTGGCTCAGTTGGAATGCAATTGCTCGACGCATGGGCAAGCGCCAACTTCACTTCTCCTTCAAACGCAATACCTGGATCGCTATCGGTCTGGCCGTGTTTGCGTTTTGGATTGTGCGAAATCTCCCCTGGGCCCCGTTCAACTGGCTCGGCTCAGGCGCCTAAAAGTTTTCCTGCGTATCAGTCGATTCGGCGCATCTGCGCCCGATACATCTTGCCTCGTTCGGCGTAATCACGAACGGCGATTTCTTGGATGAACGGCTGGTTCGGACCGACTTCACGCAACTTGGCAGGTACACCGAGCGCCATCATGCCAGTTGGCACTTCCATCCGATTCGGCACTACGGCGTTTGAACCTACGAGCGAACCGGAACGAACAATCGCTTCGTGAAGAACAACCGAGCCGTTACCGACAAGTGAATTGCTTTCGATTGTGCAGCCTTCAAGATGAACGATGTGACCAATCACGCAATCGTCACCAACAATTGTTGGCCTCGTCGGAATGCAATGGATCACGGTTCCGTCTTGAATCGAGGTTCGCTCTCCGATGCGAATACCGCCGTTGTCGCCGCGCAGAACCGCACACGGCCAGATAGTGCTGTCGGCGCCGATCGTGACGTCACCAATAACAACAGCTTCAGGATGCACCCACGCATCGGGATGAATTTCAGGGACCATGTCTCCCAGTGCGTAAATCGCCATGATTTAGAACGCCACCCGGCCGTAGCCTCCGCGGAAGAACACGAGTGCTCCACCTTCATGTTTCACATCGAGATCGGTGACAGCACCGAGGATGATGTCGTGATCACCACCGTCGAGAACTGAGTGCAGGTCGCAATCGATGTACGCGAGCACGCCGTTAAGTAGCGGCGCTCCATTCGCTGATCGCTTCCAACCGATCTCGGAAAACTTGTCGTCAGCTTTCGACCCGAACACACGACTTACGTCTTCTTGGTCGTCGGCAAGAATGTTCACGCAGAACTTGCCGGCTTCGCGAAGCTTCGCCCAACTCGCGGAAGTCTTCGAGGCGCTGAAAAGCACAAGCGCTGGATCGAGCGACACCGACGTAAACGATCCGATCGCCATGCCAGCGGGCCCATCATCGGTCATTGCGGTAATGACGGTGACACCAGTGGGAAAATGTCCGAGCACCTGGCGGTATTTGGCACCATCAAACGGAGTTGTCTTCGAATTCTCGCTCACAAGGGCGAGATCCTAGGCGAGGGTGATGGTCAATCCCTCGTAGGCGGCGGTAATCGAACCGACGCCCAATCCCCGTCCGGTTTCCTGCGCTTCGACAAGGAGCTGGTCGAGCGTGTCATCGTCATGGCTCGGATCGTGGTGGAACAGCACCAACTGGCCAACCTCTGTTGCCGCAGCAACGCGAACGGCGTAACCAACTGTGCAGTGACCCCACATGGGCTTACACGCATATTCCTCGGGTGTGTACTGCGCATCGTGGATCAGCACATCCACGCCCTGACAGAGTTCGAGAACGGCCGGTTCGATCGAAATGCCATCGGCAGGTTCTTGATGGTCGCTCACATAGGCGACAGAGAAACCATTGCGCTCGACCCGATAACCGAAGGTGGTGTCGGTATGAGGAACTTCAAGTGCGGTGACTTTGGCTCCGGCAATTTCATGAACGCCTTTTTCTAAGGTGAAAAAAGAAATCTTGCTCGGAAGGTCCTGACGAGTCACCGGGAAAAATGGAGGCCGCATCAAATCGTCGAATGCCTGAGCAAAACCAACACCATCGTGAGACGGCCCGTAAACATCGAGCGTTGATCCGGCAAGAAGTAACGGCTGACAGAACGGAAGTCCTTGGACGTGGTCCCAGTGCAGATGCGTAACCAGCGCGTGAGCGTGCAGTTCTTCCCCGGGTTTCTGGTCAGCACCGAAGTAACGCACGCCAGTGCCGAGATCGAGGAGGATCGGATCGAAATCGTCGTCGCGAAGAACGATGCTCGCGGTGTTCCCGCCGTAACGCGATGTGCTTTCGCCGGCGCACGGCGTTGAACCTCTCACTCCGTAGAACGTGATTTCCACTGCCCACCTCCTCCCCTGCAAGAACGAACTGCGAACGCTAGGACAAGGGCCAAAAGAAGTGAAGGGCGAGTGACATGTCTCACACCTTCCCGATTCTCGCTACCGTCAGCCCATGGAGATCAACGCCACCACTATCGAAACAAGCGAGCTCACCTATGGCTGCCTTACCGCCGGCGACTCAGGCCCGCTTGCCCTTTGCCTCCATGGGTTTCCCGACACCGCTCATGGATGGCGATATCTCCTTCCCGCCCTGGCCGATGCAGGCTTTCGAGCCGTCGCCCCCTTCATGCGGGGTTATGCGCCGACCTCGATTCCGGCCGATGGCCAGTACCACGTGGCCACGCTCGCTCGTGATGCCACCGCACTTCATGAAGCACTCGACGGTGACAGCGATGCCGTCATCATCGGCCACGACTGGGGAGCGCTCGCGACGTACGGCGCGGCGGCCTACGCGCCTGAACGCTGGCGGCGCGTTGTCACCGCTGCTGTTCCGCCCGCCGCTTCGATGGCAACCGCCATGACCACCTACGACCAACTCAAGCGATCGTGGTACATGTTCTTTTTTCAAGTTGGTCTCTCTGATTACGTCGTTTCGGCGAACGACCTTGACTTCATTGACCGACTCTGGGCGGATTGGTCACCGGGTCACGATGCAACCGTCGACATGGGCCACATCCGCGCTTCACTTGGGAGTCGCGAAAATCTTGCCGCTGCACTTGGCTATTACCGAGCAACTTGGGGCACCGAACCGGTATCGGCTGCATATCAAGACATCCAGGATGTGCTTGGAACATCGCCGCCTCAACCAACGTTGTACATCCACGGACGAAATGATGGATGTGTTGGCGTTGAGTTCGCAGAAAACGTGGCCGCCGAACTCAGCGCAGGATCACAATCAGTGATTCTTGAAGGAGCCGGACACTTCACCCAGGTCGAGAAGCCCGAAGAATTCAATCGTCTGGTTTTGGATTTCATTCAGTCCTGATTATCGGGGCAACGCGAGAGCGCCGTACTTACGCTTAATTGCTAATCCATCACGAACCAAAGAATCGGCGGCACGAACTGCGTCGAGATCGCCGCCATCCCGATCGTTCCAACCGCACGCGGCTCGAAACTGTTCGGGTGAAACCTCGACGCCAGTCCTCAAGACATCGAGTAATCGCGCGCGACCTTCACGAAACGACCCAACAAATTTTGATTGTTCTTTACTGACTGCGGCTGAACCGATTGCGGGATCTGGCTCAACAGAACCCCCAACAAACCACGAACATGTCGACGATGTTGGACACACGTCGCAACTCGGAGAGCGCTTCGTGCAAACCAGTGCCCCCAGATCGAGCAACCCCTGATTCCACGACCATCCCATGCCGACGGGTACGACTTCGTCAGCGAAGGTTTGAGCATCACGAGCGGTCAGTCGTTCGCCTCGTTGTCGGGCAAGGATGCGGCCGACGTTGGTGTCTACGACCGCGACGTCTTGTTCATAGGCGAACGCCAATACCGCGCGAGCGGTGTACGGACCGAGGCCGGGCAACGCGAGTAACGCGTCGAGTTCATTCGGAATGACTCCATCGTGATTCTCGACCACCGCAACTGCCGTGCGATGAAGATTCACGGCTCGCCGGTTGTAGCCAAGCCCCGCCCACTCGGTGACGACATCACCAATAGGAGCGCCAGCACAAACCATGACAGTCGGAAAGCGCTCGAGGAATTGATGCCAACGAAGAGTGACTCGAGAAACCTGTGTCTGCTGGAGCATCAATTCCGAGACAAGCACTGCCCATGGGTCGCGTGTCTGTCTCCATGGCAATTCATCTCGACGACCTGCCGACCACGCGAGTACCGCCCCGACATCAGGCGAACCAAGCATTGATCAGTCTTCGGTGAAAACGTCTTCGCCGTATGGAAGGCCACGCTGCGGGGCGAACTCGCGCTTCCACACCATGACGCGACGACGAAACTCGCATACCTCTTCGGACCGCTGGTTAATGCCTTTGGTCTCGACAGTCACGATGCCGCGCTTGCCGTCGGAGGTTTCTTTTTTGGCCAGAACCTTGGTAACGGCGTAAATCGTGTCTCCATGAAATGTCGGCTTGGCGTGCTTAAGCGATTCCACTTCGAGATTGGCGATTGCTGCGCCGCTTACATCGGGGACACTCATACCTAAGACGAGCGAATAAACCAGATTGCCGACGACAAGCGGTTGACCCATCGGCGACTCATTCTCGGCGAACCAGTTATTCGTATGCGTTGGGTGGTGGTTCATGGTGATCATGCAGAAAAGGTGGTCGTCAGCTTCGGTAATGGTCTTCCCTGGCCAATGGCGATAGACGTCGCCCACCTCGAAGTCTTCAAAGTGGCGGCCGAACGGACGATCATGAACAGTCACAACAACTCTCCTCTGCAGATGTCAAGGATGAGCCTAGGAGTTTCCGAAGGTAGATTCGACCCAGACACAGGGGGAACCATGAACGATCTACTGATCACAGGCGGCACAGTCGTCGACGGCACAGGCGCACCGACCTTTACTGCTGATGTTCGAGTCCAAGACGGCGTCATCACCGAGGTAGGGCCAAACCTCATGGCTCGAGGTGAAACGATCATTGATGCGTCCGGTTGTCTCGTTGCCCCCGGGATCATCGACACCCATACCCACCTCGACGGCGCGATGTGGTGGAACCCCGAACTCGATCCCCTGCCCGCATACGGAAACACCTCAATGGTGTTTGGTAATTGCGGAAACTCGATTGCTCCGCTCAAAGGCGAACAACGCGACGAAATAGTCGACCTCCTGTGTTTCCTCGAGGACCTTCCCCTGAAGGCGTTCGAACAGGAGATCCCGTGGTCGTGGCAGTCATGGCCCGAATACATGGACGCGCTTCGCACACAACCGACTGCAGTTCATGTCGCCGGCTACCTCGGACATCTCGCGCTACGGACATGGGTTATGGGCGCCGATGCGTGGTCGCGCGCTGCGACCACTGACGAAATCGCTCAGATGTGCGCTGTCCTCGATGAAGGCCTCGCCGCAGGTGCGCTCGGGTTGAGCATCAATCACTTCGACAAAGATCGCTCCCTCCGTCTCGTTCCTGGCTTTTTCGCCGAGGACGAGGAATTTCTCGCCCTCTTCCGCGTCGTCGCTCTCCACAAACCGGCAACGGTCCAGATGATTACTCGGTTCAACGACACCGAACTATCGATTGTCGATGCCAAGCGTTTCGGCGCCCTCGTTCGCGAGAGCGGAGTCCGCGCTCAGTACACCGGCATTCCCTTCAATGAGCGTGACGCAGATCGTCAAGCGGAATGGTGGGAACTTCACGAACAACTCAATGCCGATGGTGCCGATATGTGGCCAATGGTGAACTGCAAACCGCTGGCGCCGTTTTTCGGATTTGAGAGTTCACTCGTCTTCCAACGCGTGCCCGCGTGGAACGAAGTCATCAACGGTCCGACCGATGTGAAACTTTCGACATTGGCCGACCCCACTTGGCGCGACAAGGCTCGCACCGACTGGGATAACCGAACCCGGTCAAGTCTTTCGAGAATCGATCG
>WLMU01000076.1 GCA_009700115.1 Actinomycetota bacterium | reverse complement strand
TGGCCAGAACGTTCGTTGAATGCTCGATAAACGAGAACAGCGTCGGCTTGACCGCTTTCGACGGCGGCAGCAGCGAGTTGCACGGTTGCACTCGCGCCTCCGCCACCTCCGCGCGTGCGGGCGCAGAATCGCAGCATCGGAACACCGATTGTGCGGATGAGCGCCAGTTCGTCGTTTGTGTCCATCGAAAATGTGACAGTGCCGTCGACCTCGGTGCGGGAGAACCCTGCGTCGCGAATTGATGCAAGCGACGCTTCGGCGGCGAGTTGCAAAGTGGAACGTCCGGAGTTCTGCGAGAACTCGGTGTGGCCGATACCGGCGATGACCGCACGTTTACCGCTCATGACTGCACCTCAGCCAAACGAAACTGGGGGAGAACGGTGCCGTCGTAATCGATGAAACAGACTTCGACTCTTTTGTCGTTCAGAACTTGGTCGTGGGTCGGTGCAACACCAACGAGGTTGGAAACAATCCGGGTGCCTTCATCGAGTTGCACGAGAATCACGATTCGAGGTTCCTCATCGGGTTCGGTCGGATGCTGCGAAATGATCCAGGTGAGAATTGTTCCGTTCCCTTCAGACTCGGTGGCCTGATTGTTCATCGAACCGCAGTTCGCACATATGGGTGTTGGTGGATGGCGAAGAACGCTGCAATCACCGCACTGTTGGATCAGAAGTTTGTGACTGTTGATGCCTTCCCAAAAGAAGGCGTCATCGAAGTCGGAAATCGGGGGACGGACGGTGGTCATAATGCGCGCTCCTGGCGGAGGGTGGATTGGAGGATGACGCCATCAGCAAGCAGGGAATCGATATCGCCTTGAGCGAAACCGATCTCGCTCATGATGTCGACGGTGTCATGACCCACGATGAGCGGTGGGCCGGCAATGCGTGTGGGTGTCTCTGAAAATGTCCACATGTGCCCGAATTGTTCGAATCGACCAACCTGGGCTTGTTGCAAGGTGGTAACCAGACCGGCATCGCGAAACTGGGGGTCGTCGAACAACCGCATTGCGAACTGGTCATCTTCGATTTCGCAGGGAACGCCGGCATCATCAAGTAAGCGAAAGGCTTCAGACGCTGCGAGCACCCGAAGAGCGGCGCTGAGTGTTTCGATCGCGTGACCGTTGTCCATAGATGTAAGTCCATCGATGCCAAGCGAACGTTCGACTGCATGCCACTGCTCATCGTTCTGAACGGCGAGGCAGATCCATCGGTCCGCCGTCTCGTACAAGCGAGTTCGTGGACCGGTGCCGAACATCAGAGCGTCAATCATTGGCCGGTCAACGCCTTCACCGGTTTCGGCATCGACCCAGGCGTACGACGAGTTGAGGAGACACGCAGCGAGAATTGATGTGGAAAGGAACTGACCTTCACCAGTGAGTTCTCGGTGATAGATCGCTTGGATCATTGCATTGGCGGCCAAAAAGCCATTCCCGGTGTCGCCGAATGATGTGAGGCTCCAGATCGGCTTTCCACCGTTGGCCATGCCGCCATCTTCGTATTCGACTCCAGCGAGGCAGGCTCCGGTTTGGTCATTGCCGGGAAGGTGAGCACGGCTCTTATCGAATCCCGAGCTGTGGCAATAGATGAGGTCGGGTTTGATCGTTACGAGTGATTCGTAATCAACACCGAGTCGAATGGCAGCTTCGTAGCGCATGTTGTGTTGCACGATGTCGGCGCGTTTGACCAACTCGTGCAAGACGGCAAGACCGCGCGGATCTTTGAGATTGATCGAAATCGATTGTTTGCCTCGGTTTGCGGTGTAGGCGATGTGTGTTGAATGCCAGAACGTGTCGTAAACGGTATTGACCTTGATCACGGTGGCGCCGAGATCAGATAGCAACTGGTTGCTGAATGGGCCAGCAATCGCCAAACCGAGATCAAGCACAAGCACGCCATCAAGCGGTGCTTTTAAGTCACCCGATGGGGTAGTTGGAGTTGCAGCAAAGGGGTTCAGGAGCTCAGCAAGAATCTCATCGGTGTGCTGGCCAACGGTTGGTGCTGGTCCTTGGACCATTCCGGGCGTCTTCGACATTCCATAGACGAGTCCCACTTGGCGGATTGGGCCAACTTCGGGGTCATCGAGAGTGACGACTATTCCTTCATCGATGAGGGCCTGGTCGTTGAGGGCATCTTCTGGTCGGCGAGTTGGTTGCATCGGAATGCCAACTTGTGCAGCGGCTTCGAGCCATTCCTTTGAGGGGTACTTCGCGTACGCCGCTTTCATCTGAGCGTGATAGTGCGCGAGCACGACAAGTTCGCTGTAGTCCGGGCCGATGCGTGTTGGGTCATCGGTGGGCTTGTTGATGCGGTCGTCGACACTGATGGTGTCGCCTTGAGAAACACCGAGAGCGAAGGATGGGTTCGGCACCCAATTTTGAATCCACTTTCCGTCAGCACACTGAAAGTGGCCCTTGCTTCCGCGCGGGTCAAAGATCCAACACATGTAACCATCGGCTTCGGGATGTTCCGGCCGTTGCCATCCGCCTGCGGTGCTTACCAGGACGCCCTGGAGGAGCGACGTCTCAACCCATTGGCCGCGTCCGGTGTGCAAACGGGCCCGTAGCGCTGCATTGATTCCTGTCAACGCCAAAAACGACGCACCAAGACTTGGCCAGCGCGATTGGGGATAGAGCGGACCCTCGCGATCGGGGCCATCAAAACATCCAGGTGGAATGTCGAGGTCTTCAAGTTCAACCGGCAGTCCGCAAATGCGCCCGATCGACGTACCAACCCAGCCGCGCTGTTCCCAATGCAGCCCGGTGCGCGCGGCGACGAGAGCATCGATGCCTGGTCGATTTTTGAAATCAACATGTCGGCCATAGGGAGTGATTGAGCACATCACGAGGCGAGGATTGCGGGCGCGAAGTGTTTCCCAATCAAGGCCAAGCGATTCGGTGACGCCGAGATCGAAGTTTTCGACAAGCACATCGGCACGATCGATCAATGCGAGGAGCTGTTCGCGTTGCGCTTCATCGTGAATGTCGAGTTCGATACTGCGCTTTCCTCTGGCCCACACCCGTGCACCGGTTTCGGTGTTGCGAGTCGGATCACCGCCGGGTGGTTCAACTTTCACGACGTCCGCGCCGTAATCAGACAGCAGCATCGTTGCCATGGGGCCAGAGATCCCGCTTGTGAGATCAATGACCCGGATTCCCCCCAGAACTCCAGCCATAACTGGCATCTTGGTCGACCAAAACACTTTTGGCAATGGCCAACACGATGTTGATCGTCGGTTCCGGGCCTACGCTGCGCTCATGGCTCGGGCGGAACGATTGGATCTCGATGTGGGCGGCCTGGGCCCCGAAGGAGTGGAGTGGATTGCCGCTGATTTGATCGTCCCCGACGGCATTTCTGCCGCTCCGCTTATGGCGTGTTTCCCCGGGGGCGGGATGACTCGGCGCTATTTCGACCTACCCGAGGAGCAGCCAGGTGAATGGTCGATGGCGCACTATCTCGCCGATCACTTTGGCATCGCTGTTGCTGTGGTCGATCACCCTGGGGTCGGGGACAGTTCGGTTCCCGAGGATCCGTACACACTGAATCCAACGGTTGTCGCGGCGGTCGATCATGGCGCATTGTCTGAACTCGTAGCGCACGCAATGGATCTGTTCGAGCCGACGCGCCTTATCGGACTCGGTCATTCGATGGGCGGCTTGGTGGTCGCACACGCCCAGTGGCATCACCGCTCATTCGATGCGGTGGCCTTGCTCGGTTTCGGTGGAGCTGGGTTACCTGAGTACCTGTCAAAGGCCGAACTTTCCTATGCGGGGAATTTTGAGCGGCTTGAACCCGTGCTTGCCGAACTCGTTCGCGAACGATTCGGAACCGCGCTTGTTCCTGGCTCAACAACCAGTTCTGACATGTTGAATCCCGGAACGCTTTCCGCGGCTCGCCAGGTACTTGCTTCTGCGTCGGGTCCGTTGTTGGCGCTTTGTGGGTTGGCTTCGATGGTTCCTGGTTCGTCGAATGCCGCTCTGGCCTCGATTGAAGTTCCTGTGTTTATCGGTCTAGGTGAGAACGACATCGCCGGAGACATTGGCAAAGTTGCGGCTTTGCTCACCTCTTCGGTTGACGTGACGACCTATGTGCTTGCTGAGGCTGGCCACAACCATTCGATTTCGAAGAATCGGACAGAGCTGTGGGACGCGCTTGGAACTTGGATTGCTGCTCTCGACGAGCAAGACAACTAAGCGTCATTCCTCGACGAATCCGGCTTCGCTTCCATCGGCGAGAACGTGTTTGAGAATCTTGCCGCTGGGATTACGAGGAAGTCGTTCGGTGCGAAGTTCGACATAGGCCGGAATCTTGTACACCGACAGTGACTTCTTGCAGTGCTCGTGCACATCGAGATCAGTGATGTTGGTATCGGGAGCAATCACGATGATCGCTTTTACTTCTTGACCAAGGATGTCGTGGTCGACGCCGATCACGGCAGTCTCGATAACGCCAGCCATTTCCTCGATGCAGTTTTCAATCTCGAATGGATAGATGTTCTCGCCGCCACGGATGATGAGATCGCGCTTGCGCGAGGCGATGTAGATACAGCCACCCTCGATGCGGCCGAAATCGCCGGTATTGAACCAGCGACCGGGAAAGAACGCTTCAGCATTGGCAGAAGGGTGACGCCAGTACTCGGTCATGAGGAGTGGGCTGCGCACACAGATGTTTCCTTCGCCGCCCTCGGGAAGTTCATTGCCCTCGTCGTCCATGATCTTCACTTCGCAGGTTGGCAGTGCGGGCCCAATGCATTCGGGCGAGACTTCGAGCATCCAGTTGGGTGCGAACGAAACAAGTGAGCCTGTTTCGGTAGAGCCATAGCCAGTAGACATCGTGTGGTCGAGATGCGGAAAACGATTCGCAAGACGACGCATGATCTCTGGTGTGGTTGCCGAGCCGCCCATTCCAACAGACGTGACCTGTTGCTGCGGGATCTCGGCACAACGAGGGCTATCGAGCAGGCGAAGAATGTGCGTGCCAGTGCCGCCGATGATGTTGACCTTGTTTTCGATGATGAAGTCGATGACATCGTCAGCTTCGAATCGAGTGAGGAACCACGCGCCCGTCGAACCGGTGTGGAGGCCATTCACCGTTGCGCCGAGTCCGGAAACATGGAACGAAGGGAACACCACGAGTCGGATGGGAGGCGGTCCTTCAGATGGTCCTCGACCGGCCATGAGCATGCCGCGAGCGCCAAGGAAATTCTGCAGAGTTGTGTAATGGACAACGCTTCGGTGTGACAGCACCGCTGCTTTTGGTCGACCGGTTGTGCCGCTGGTGAAGATGAGGATGGCGGCGTCGTCTTCGTCGATGTGGTTGGCAGGAATTGATGCTTCGGGTGCGTACGCCAGCATCATTTCAAGGTCTTCGTCGAGATCGAAGCGGGGGATCGTGATGTCACTGGAAAGTCGCGCGGCTCGCTTGACATCGAATAACAGCAACTTGGGTTCGGTGAGATCGATTGCGTGTTGCATTTCCGATTCGGTCCACCAGCCGTTCATGGCAACAGTGATTGCGCCCATCGAAAGACAGGCCCAGAACGAGACAATCCAGCCGTAGGAATTCGCGCCACAGATGGCGACACGGTCACCATGGCCGATTCCATGTTCACGCTGGAGCCACGAAGCAACCGACGCGACGTCGGATTCAAACCCAGCGAACGTGACTCGGCGGCCATCGCTGAAGATCATGGATTCGCGATTGCCAAACTCAAATGAGTTGATGAGAATTTCCCGCAGCGAACGGGCGCGATTGCGCAAGACGCCCATGGTTTCGCCACGCACGCCTTCTTGGACAACTTCAAACGGAGCCCCAGGACTGGTCAGGCGCGCGGTGGCCTCATGAAGTGCGGCGAGTTGCGGCAATGTGTGGGCGGGGCCGGTCTCAGTCACGTTTCCTCCAGATTGATGGCGTCCTGCGTGACAGGACCGAATGCGTGGGCGATGCTAGCGGTCTATGACCGGAATGCTTGAAGGGAAAGTTGCGCTCATCAGCGGATGCGGCGCCGGGATCGGAGAAGCTGCAGCGCGGCTGTTCGCCGAGAACGGAGCGACGTTGTGGCTCAACGATCAACGAGACGACGCATTCAATCGCGTGGTGAATGATTTGCTCGCAACCGGCGCCAACGTGAGCGGTGTGGCCGGAGATATGAGTGATCCGACGTTCGTGAACTCGTGGGTCCAAGGCGCGGTCGATGCGTATGGCCACATTGATGTGCTCTACAACAATGTCGGGGTGTCTCGTTCGGGCTTGATTGGCGACCTCAGCGATGCGGACTGGCGGTTTCAGCAGTCGGTGACACTCGATTCGGTTTTCTATGCCACGCGCGGCGTGATCCCACACATGATCGCCGACGGTGGTGGATCAATCGTGAGCATGTCTTCCGGCGCCGGCATCGGCGGTAACTACAACCTTGGTGGCTACGCCGCAGCGAAAGCAGGCGTGATCAATCTCATGGAGACTGTTGCGACCGAATACGGCGCTTACGGCATTCGAGCGAATGCCGTAACTCCAGGCCCGACGGCCACGGCGCCGCTCCTTGACTATCTGGCAACGCAGCCTGGCGGCGTGGACGCACATGTCGCTGATCTGGACTTGAATCGACTGAGTCAGCCCGAGGAAGTCGCTCAAACAGTCTTGTGGCTTGCGTCGGACTTCTCATCGAACATCACTGGTATCTGTGTGCGCAGCAACATCCGTGCGGCGAGCCGTCGTCCGCACGGATCCTGAGGGGAACAACGACATGGCATCGAATGAGAGCGTGGAACTGACGGCATGGCGCGACTTCTGTCGTCGACTCGAAGCGGTAGGCGAGCAGTTGATGTCGGAACCATTTCCTGTTGACGCTGCGGTGCGCGCTGAGGGTTACGACCACATGGCCGAACAGGTGTTGTGTTGGTTGGGATGGTCAATTGGCTTTCCAAATGCTGCGCGCCCGTTCTTTATGAGACAAAACGATCTGGTCACGCAATGGGGTGGCCCGAATGCCGACAACGCCTATCGTCACGCGCGTATTGATCCGTCAAAGCGGTATCGGGTGAGCGGTCGCATGCATTCGTGCGAAGAGTTCATCTTGGCGATGCGGGCTGGCTTCATGCACCAAGAGAAGTGGGGAACACTCGCCGAGCACAACGGATCCGATCTCGGAATCGGTAAGGGCGATGAGTTTGAGTTCTTCCTTGGTGGCGATGGAACTGAACCAGGTTGGTTGCCTATTCCTGAAGGTGCAGTCATGTGCTCACTTCGTGAGTACTACTTCGAATGGACCGAGGATGAACCGGCAACGTTCACTATTGAATGTCTTGATGGTCCCGACCATCTGCCTCGAGTAACTGCTGAAGACTTTGCGGCGAAGGTGGCCGATGCTGCTGCTGGCGTTGAGCGCTCAATGACGTACTGGAACCAGTACATGATCGATCAGCGGGCAATGCGCGAAGACAACTCGTTCCAAGGTTCTTTCGCACAGGAAAAGGGTCTTGCTGCGGCTCGCTATGGATTCTGTTTCTGGGATCTTGGTCCCGATGAAGCGCTCATCATTGAAAGCGAAGCTCCCGATGCGCGTTATTGGAGTTTGCAGCTCTATCCCGAGGGCTGGTTTGAACTTGCTGATCCCGTTGAACGCATCACGAGCCTGAACGATCGTCAGTTTCGATTGTCCGACGACGGACGCCTTCGTGCGGTGGTGTCGCATCGCGATCCGGGCGTCGATAACTGGCTCGATGCTGGTGGGCGTGAACGTGGTCTCTGCACGTTGCGGTGGTTCTGGCCGCTCAGTGATGACGCGCCTGAACCAACGGCGCGACTCGTTCACATCGACGAGGTATGGGACGGATTGCCGTCAGACACCGTTCGAGTGTCGCCAGAGGAACGCTCTGCGCTTCTGGAATCTCGCCGTCGCCACTTGGCGTGGCGTTTCCGCACTTGAGTTTTACGGGCGCATGATGCCGCCACCGTCGACCGAAATGGTCTGGCCGGTGACATAGCGACTTCCATCGCTCAGCAAAAACGCAACTGCGGGACCAATATCGTCAACGGCGTCGCCATCGCGACCGACGGGGTTGTCGTCATACATCGAAGCGAATGCCGCTTCACGCGCTGGGTCAGAACCGGCGACGGGAGCGCGGTGACCAGCTGACGCGGGCAGAACACAATTCGCTGTGATTCCGTCACCGCCCCATTCGCGAGCTGCAGTGCGAGTGAGAGAACGGATTGCTTCATTCGACGCGGCGTAGGGGCCGTAACCGGCGGCTCCGGTGAGACCCATCGAGGTTCCCATGGTGACAATGCGGCCCCAGTTGTTTGCGGCCATGTGCGGTTGCGCGGCTTGCATCAGCCACAGTGCACCCTTGGGGCCGGTATCAAACAGAAGATTCATGTCGCTCTCAGTGACATCGAGCAGGGGAGTGACGGGTCGGAAAGATTGCGCGTTCAACACGAGGCCGTCGATACGGCCAAAGCGTGCGAGGGTTTCGTCGACGACTTCGAACGAACGAACACGGTCGGCAACGTCGGCAACAAGACCAAGGCAGTCGACATTCTCGGCCTCAAGCAATGCAACGGTGTCGGCAAGGCGATCAGGCTTGCGTCCGGTTATGACGACCTTCGCCCCAAGCGCACCGAGATGGCGCGCTACGCCGAGACCGATGCCCCGTGTGCCGCCAGTAATGATGACGACCCGGCCATCGAGATCGTTGAGAGGTGCGCCAGCCATGGGAGCAGCGTAGTTTCCTACCCAATGGCCACCACTTGGGATCCGGGACCTCGCCCTGAATGGGTCGACGCGGTGAATGCGGGTCTCGTGTTACCTATCGCCGCCGAAGCTGCCCTTCCGCTTGATCGAGAAGGTCTGGTGGGCGAGGCATTGGCCCGGCAGGGGCGAGCGAACGAGGGGATTGCGGCGCTTTGCGTTCCTGGCCCGGGAACGGGCGAGGATTTCCTTGAAGGTATGGATATCGCACTTGATTCGTTCGAGAACGAAGCGAAACTGAATTTGCTGGGCCGATGGATGACGCGGCGGTTTTTGCTGCGCTTGCTGGAAGTCCGACTGCAAATCTGCGACTTGGTCCGAAGTGACCCCGAAGTTCGTGACGAACAAATTGTTGAGCCGCTCTTTGTCGTGGGTGCGCCTCGAACTGGCACAACTGTCTTGCACGCGCTTTTGTCGGCTGATTACCGACACCGAGTACCGCTCGGCTGGGAGTTTCTGCGTCCGGTGCCGCCACCGACAATTGAGACATACGAAAACGATCCCCGTATCGCTTTAGCCGATTCAGAACTTCGTGGTCCGCAACTGGTAACCGGTGGACTCG
>WLMU01000075.1 GCA_009700115.1 Actinomycetota bacterium | reverse complement strand
CTGGAGTAACACGGTGATCGTATTTGCCAGAGCCGGGCACGCTGGCGGGAAATAGACCTTGTTGAGCAACGGGCCCGATGACTGCAACGCAGCGATCGCCCCCAAGACGGTGCCGTTGAAAAGGTTCCACACCCACAAGCCAGCGAAGAGGTAGAGCGCGAAAATCGATGTGCTGCCATTACCAGCAAGAGGCGCCTTGGCGTTGAAAAAATATCCGAACACCAAGGTGTAGACCGCAAGAATGGAGGCTGGATTGAGGAGCGACCACAGCCATCCAAGCAAACTCTTCTTGTATCGGGACTTCAACTCGCGCTGCGCGAGGTTGTAGGTCAGATTGCGGTATGCCCAAAGCTCACTTACAACCTTCAACGCCTGGCTCTTCCACTCTTGTGTTGACGCACGAGTCCCGATTCAGGGGCGAAAGTGAAGGTTAGCAGCAGGGTCCGCATAGCTATCGGACAGTCCAGCCTTCTGAAGATGGCGTTCCCACTGGATTTCTCTCATAAAAGAACACCGGAACTCCGTAGGGACCAACGGATTCCTCCTGCAACCTCAAACACGATGCCGACACGCGAGTTTCGGTCACGATATGACGCACGTTGAAGTTGTCGAGGACGGGATCACACGGGTTGATTTTGACCTCAACCATGTCAGCCTGAGGTAGAGCCACTACCGCTGCTTTCAAATTCGGGTCGAACGACCACACGGCCTGCGAATAGCGGTTCCACGCATTTTCATAGGCATGGCCGGGGTCAATCATTTCCCATGCTGCGACATTGGGATACAGGTTGACCCCGCTCAGATTTTGCACTCCTGCCGTAGTCAGCAATGAAGCCAACGGATAGGTCTCAGCCACCCACGCACCAGCTCCATCGGGCGAGGAAGCAATGGTTCGGACTGTCGACACAACCAAAGAATCACGAGTCTGCGAAATACCGCTCACAAGGGGATTCACCGGAACTGCAACCATGAGCCCAAACAGTGCGAGAAGTCCCACCGATACCAATGGCCGCCAGAAATACAGCGCCGCTGAAGCAACAGCAGCGAGCACCGCAATAGCAATCAGTCGGCTCCCCGCCGCTGCGTGCACGGAACGGAAATCCTGTGCGAGCCCGATCACACACACAGCGCTCACCGCGACCAACACGGCAGTTGCGAACCACTTTGTAAGCCGAGGAATTTCGTATCTCTCGAGCGAAACACCAACCGCAACAACTAGCACCGTCGCGCTGAATCCGAGACCGATCAGCGTTCGTGGCTCGGGGACAACAGACAAGTACGTCACGCGAGCGACGATCTTCGGTAGTCCAACAAATAATTGCGTGAGAAAGAGCGTCATAACCGCAACGGTTGCGATCATCACACCTCGCAACCGGTCGCCCAACGGCGCGACAAATCTCCAGACCAACGGCAGTGCGAAGAGAAGCGTTACGCCGAGAAATAGAAATGAAGATGCTTCAGATTCATTCGGGAAAAGGGCCCCTCGCATACCGGAACCATTGGTCAGGTAGTTCAATCCGAACCAACTCGTAAACAACTGGGTCCACGGAAGGCTGCCGCCGGGGATTACACGAGCACCTGGATAAACCGTGTGGGCGATGGCGTTCATCGCCGGTCGGCGTGTCAGCACGAACGCTCCAAGTGGAATCAGCGTGAGGCCAGCCATAACGGCACCAGAGGTGAGAATCGAACGCAGCGATGCAGCTTTGGCTCTCCAACGGGTCCAGAGTGCGCCAGAGGTAACGCCTGCCACTGCAATTGCGGCCGGGATCTGCCAAGGCGGGTAGATAACGAGAGCAAAACAAACCAGAGAAAACGCGCCAAGGGCAGAGAGAACAACCTGTCGTCGACCAGTCGAGGTCACGGCAACCAGAAAAAAAGCTCCTGCGAATGCCATCCAGCCGATCGCCGTAAAGACCGAAGACGTGTACCACCAGTGGAAGTACGGCGACCCGTAGAGAAACAGCGCTCCCAGGATCGACCACCGCAATGAGCCTGTGATGACAAGGAGGAAACAGTAGGTACCCAGCAGCAAAATCGCCCCGACTGACCACCAGTCGAAGGCGTAGGCGTTATCAATTGGAAGTATCGGATAGGCCCAGTGATTTGGATGGAAAACCGCAGTCCAATCAAGAACCGGTAGATCGGACAGGATCGACATGTCGTGTGAACCCACGCCAACATCGCCATAGCGAGGCGAATTGTTCTCGACTTGCGAGATGACCATTGGGGTGTGAACGATCCACTCATCGGATCTGATCGAGCGGGGCAACCCGAAAATAACGGAATCGCCGCTTCCCGCGTCAGTCGCGAGCAACGGACTCGACGATCCTGAAATACCGAATGCCGTGAACATCAAGAGGGCAACGAAGACGGCTGCGGGAAACAGCAGCAAACGGCGTCGATCACTCTGGGATTCGATCATCGATCGGAAAAGCGCCCGAATTCGAACCTTTGCCGACTGCAGCGAACTGTTCCGCCGATCGCCGCCATTGGAGCCGTCATTCCGAGTTGTGCTTCGGTCATTCGTCGGCGTCACGGGAGAAATCGTACTCCACGGCCCTCGTCGCCTCAGGCCGCAGAACCATCTGGTCTGGAACCAATTTGACGCACCAATTCATGGCGCGAAAGCAGTCGATGAGAGGCGATCTTGCGGCGCGAAACGAGAGAACGAGGCAGAAGCTTCAACGCGGCCAAGAAGGAAGCAGTGCGCCGATGAACTTGTGTGAGGTCGGGGCGTTGGCGTAACGACAAAGCGGCAACATAAGCCGTCCGAAGATAAGACCCAGTCACGAGCACATGGCGAGCGAATATTCGCAATATGTCTGAAACTGACGCATGGCGAAGAACAACGAGAAGACGATTGCGCTCGATGTAATGCTCCGCGACTGCGGAACCTTCAACGGTCGACGCCGAATGAACGTGGCGAACAACGCTCTTGGGCTCAGTAACGAATCGCCAGCCTCTACCCCTCCCCCGAACCGCTAGGTCTGTGTCTTCGTAGTAGAGGAAAAATGTCTCATCAAAGAGGCCCACGTCAGCGATCATCTCGGCTCGGAGCAGTACCGCTGCACCACACCACGTACCGACTTCCGTTGGAGTATCAAATTGACCTCGATCAACGTCATAGAGGCCGCTCTCATGGCCCGTCCACGTGCCATCAATCCAAGACCCGACGTTGTTAACGACGTCAACCGGATTGCGTCCTACCGATAGGGGCAGCGAAACGCATGCTCCACTGGAGAGATTGTGCTCACCTTCCGCTGAACCCCCGAACGTGACCATGCAGTTCGAGTGAGACTCAATATCGACGACCACATCAGTAACTCCCGCAGTCCCCCCACCAATGGATTCGGGGACACGGATGATCGACCCATCATTGAGCCACTCGAAAATGCCCTCCCGATCGCATGCTCTTCCACCGCTACCTGCAACATGACAACGAGTGAAAACATCTTGGCCATTACTGCTCACTCCGCGAAGGGCAGCAGGTTTCGGTCCTCGCCTCTCATCGTCTTGCAGTTTCACAGTGATCTCAAGAAAGCGATCAGCGAAGAGGATTTTCGGTGAAACGGCGCCGATGCCTCGGTCGGTTCCTGCGCGTTCCACAAGGGGTTCTAACCAATTCCGCTCCACGAACGCGTCACTGTTCACCAGCGCGACGAAGTCCACGCCATGCAGTTCTTTCATCGCAGAGTTGTTTCCTGGAAAACCCAAATTCTTTCCATTACGGATGACGGCGACTGACGGGAACTCGTTCTGGATTGCTTCCAGACTCCCGTCGGTCGAACCATTGTCAACACAGACAATTTCGATTCGGTCGGCCGGCCACTGCGTTTGAACAACAGCTCGCACTGCTTCGATAATCGTTTGACCACCATTGAAGTCAAGTAGCACGACGCGAACGAATGGACGGGATTTCGGCGACATCATGACATCTAGAGGCTAGACCGACGAACGGATCTGTCGGCTCAGCATCAAATCTGACGGCTGACGACTGCCGTTGCCGCGTCAAACAGAAGTTGGAACAGCGCGGATGATTGCCCCGTGTTGTCGCTGGGCAACACAACCAAAGACGCAAGCGGCGAACCGACTCTTTGCTCGATCGCCTTGGCCTCGTCAACGGACTCGACGATGACAACATCAGTCATTCTGGCGATGGGTTTTTCCAACAACGCGTTTCGCTCATCAGCGAGGTCGACGCCGACAGAGTCGTACATCAAAGGAACATGCCCAAGGTGCTCCAACAAGAAACTGGCCCACCAAACACCCACGTGCGGGTCAGTGACCAGAACAAATTCAGTCCGACCATTGAGCGCATGCACGAGCGCAAGCAATTCATCGGATCCCATAGGTGCATCGACAACTTCAATGCCCTGGGCTTCGAATTGCTCCGTTTGCGGCTGAGCTCGATTCGTATCGGTCGGGATGAGGTGCACAATCCGACCTGACTCGCCAAGGTTCCTCAGCAGGAACTCCGTTCGTTCGGAGCTAGCGACACCCTCGGGGCTGGCGAGACTCCGATTCACCACGATCACGTGTGAGCCAGTCCGCAGATCTCTCCGCCGAAGCTGCTCAACCAAAGAAACGCGATCAGCACGCTCACTGACATCGATATCGAATCGTTCAATCAGCACAGCTCGATTCGCTACAACAACTTTCGAACCGGCATCCCTCACGAACGCTGAAAGCAGTTCCCCCGCATCTTCATTGCTCGCTGCATCTCTCGACGCGAGCCAGTCTGCAAGCAGTGCACGAGGAACTACCGAGCCAAAGGGCGAGCATGAATCAACCTCGCGGTCAACGCCATACATCCATCGTCCGACTCGATCATCGGCTCCAAATCTCACGACCGAACCATCGTCGAGAGTGAACCGGCCAGATTCCTGAAGACTCAGATCGTCACCCACGATCACCGACGCAACCATGCCAACGCTGGTGGACGCCTGAGCTACAAGTTCATCGAGCCATCCGGGAGTTACGTCGATTCCGCTGCCTATGAGCACGACATACGGGGCCGTCGATGCCGACAATGCAGCGGTCCAGACCGCATGCAGATCAATCGGATTCGCACTTACGTTCACCACGCCCGAGATTTCCTGAGACGACGCGTGATCTCCAATAACGACGACTTCAAACGGGATACTCGATGCAGATTCCTGCAGACTTTCGAGGGTCCTCAGAGTGTCATGCCCTCCGCCTGCAACAACGACAACGACCTGCGGATTCTTCTGCCGCTCGAAGGAAAGTTCACGAGCACGAGCCGGCCAATCAATGAAGGGCGCTGTCGCTCCATCGTCACTTGTGCGAACGAAACGAATCGCATGTTCTTCAAGCGAGACTCGGAGTCGAGCAACGCGATCAACTGCTGGGTTCGCCGTAATCGCGCGTCCACTTGGAACAACGATCTGACGGTAATGGGCAAGCGAACCAAGACGTTGGACGAGGACGTCGTCAGCGAACCACTGTCGGTACTCGACATCGGACCACAGCGACGTGCCTTCGCGTCCTTCGCTCATCCCGAACTTGAGATAGTGGACAAATGGGTTCACTCCCCCAGTGCCAACATCAGGGTTGCGGTGGAGATATCCGTTTGCGCTGAACAGAGCGCAGGGGTCGAGATTCTTTCGCCATCCAACTGCGAGGTAATGCTCAAGGGGTGTCAAACCATCAAGGTCATCGTCAACTTGCTGGAGGTACCACGCAGTGGAAAAGAGTGGGTGTGGATCGATCGCCGCGTGGCCGCCCACCATTACGTAGTGCTCAAGTGGCGTGATCTCCCCATGAAGTTCGCCCACCTGACGCAGATACCAGATGGAATCAAAGGCTGGGCTGGGATCAAGCCCCAACGAGGCTCCAATACTGAGGTAGTGCTCAAGAGGTTCGACAAGAGCATGTAGTCCGTGCACGGTGCGATACCAATGGCCATCGAAGAGTGGCGTTGGATCGACTAGATCGCCGTTCTTATGTTGAAGGAAGTGTTGAACCGGATCTTGAGCCGCATCGCTGTTGACGATGTTGGTCTCGCTATACCAAGGAGCGCAGACAAGATCGGCCTGCCGCGCAGATGTTGCCGACCGCCGCGGTCGTGATGCGCTACGAGTCAAGCGATTCCTCACGACCTCACAACCCCCTGCTTCTCTAGAAGCGTTTCTCACCATCCAGTAGAGAACCGACACTACCGGGACAACGACATTTCCCTCGTGACGTCCGGTCTACTATTCGCCGATGCTTCCTAGTTGTGCACTTTGCGGCCACCGCGATGCAGCACTGACGCAGCCCATCCGAGAAGGAGAAAGCTGCCCCCGCTGCGGTTCAAGTTGGCGGACTCGCGCAACAGCCCTCCTCATCATGAGGGGGCTCGGCATAGAACCACGCCCGATGCTCGAGCTTGAACCTGACCACCGTCGCCACGGACTCGGAATTAGCGACAACCCTGAAATGGCCCGCTTCTTCTATCGATGTTTCAACTATTCGAATTCACAACTCGATGTGCATCCCATTGTCGACCTGCTCAATCCCCAGTCATCGATGCAGGGTCTCTACGACTTTGTTATTTGCTCCGACGTCCTTGAGCATGTTCCACCGTCTGCAGAGCGCGCGATCGCGTCGCTCGCGTCGTTCCTGCGACCCGGCGGCATTGCAATGGTCTCTGTGCCCGTTAGCGGCGGAGAAACCGAGGAGTACTACCCAGACATCACCGACTGGTCGATGCTGGACGGTGAACTGCACTGGACCGATGCCAGCGGCGCATCACACATCGACAACGATCCTGAGATTCACGGCGGAGACGGCCTCACCATCGCGTTCCGCACATGGGGTGCCGAGGATTTCGAGCGAGCGGTGCTCTCCAATGGGTTCTCGTCCATTGAGCGACTTGTTCCGTGCCCCGAACTTGGTGTGCCTGAGATGCCATGGAGCGATCAACCGGTTGTTATCCCGCCACTGATGTCTGGCATGTGGCTAGCGCGTCGCTAACGCACCACATTCATCAGGAATTAGTTGCTGGCCTTGTTCAGCGCAGTCACCAGGCGAAGCAAAGGCTCACGGAAGTCGGCCATTGTGTCGATCCCTGCCAAACGAAGCGCCGCGTGATCGAGTACCGAATTTGCCGGCCTCGGTGCTGGCCGCTGTGGCTGAAGGTCCGCTGTGGCAACAGGCAATACTCGGTCGGGATCCTGACCACTAGCGGCGAGCACTTCACGAGCAAATTCGTACCAACTGACTGGCCCCGCGTTCGTCACGTGGAAGACACCCGTGCGCCGCTCAACGACCAACAGAGCGATCATCGCCGCAAGGTCATCGGCAAATGTCGGACAACCGCGTTGATCGTTCACAAACGACAACGTCTCATTCTCAGCAGCGAGTCGAAGAATGGTCTTCACCATGTTGGGTCCGTGAAATCCGCAGACCCAAGATGTTCGAATGACCGATGAGTTCTCGCCGAGTTCATGCTCGCCAGCCAACTTCGAAGCCCCGTACACCGACTGTGGGTTCGTTTGATCCCATTCCACGTAGGGCGATTCTTTCGTGCCGTCGAAGACATAGTCCGTTGAGATGTAATGAACCGCTGCACCGACAAGCCGGCAAGCTTCGACAACGAACCGTGTCCCCATTGCATTCACAGCAAAGGCTCGGTCTGGATCGGCTTCACACGCATCGACTGCCGTCCACGCTGCGGAATGCACAATCGCATCGGGTTGGAATTCAACGACCGTTGCCCGAACAGCATCACGGTTCGTGATGTCAAGCGTCGCATGATCGAAACCAGCAACAACATGACCACCGGCATCGAAAACGCTCACCAGTTCTCGACCGACCTGACCGCCAGCTCCAGTTATGAGAATTCGCACCTCAGCGAGCCTTCAACGGTTCCCACCAGGCACGATTGGCCCGGTACCACTCCACGGTCTCTGCGATTGCGACATCGAGATCACGTGAGGGTTTCCATCCCAGAGCATTCGCTTTCGAACAGTCGATGGAATACCGACGATCGTGACCCAAACGGTCTTGTACGTATTCGACCATTTCCTCGCCGACACCCATATTGGCGAGCACCATCGAGGTGAGTTCACGATTCGTGGTTTCGTTACCTCCGCCGATGTTGTAGATCTCACCGATCGTGCCCTTGCGAAGAACGGTGTCGACCCCGGCACAGTTGTCCAGAACATGGATCCAGTCGCGGATATTGAGACCATCGCCATAGAGCGGCACCTTCTTGCCATCAAGAAGATTTGTCACGAACAACGGAATGACTTTTTCAGGGAATTGGTACGGCCCAAAATTATTCGAAGAACGAGTCACGATGACTGGGAGGTCATAGGTCTCTTGATATGACAGAGCGATCAGATCAGAGCCTGCCTTCGAAGATGAATATGGCGAACGTGGACCGAGACGATCAGTTTCCACGAAAGAGCCGTCTTCAATTGACCCGTAGACCTCGTCGGTTGAAATATGGAGAAAGCGCTCAACGCCAACATGACGGGCAACGTCGCACATCACGTTTGTGCCAAGACAATTCGTGCGCACAAACGTGTCGGGGTCAACGATTGAACGATCGACATGACTTTCGGCAGCAAAATGAACGACCATGTCGTGACCGGCCATAGCAGCAGAGACCGAGTCACGGTTGCAGATATCACCTTGCACAAAGGAATACCTGGGATCGTCAGCAACGTCGGTAAGGCTCGAAAGATTGCCTGCGTACGTCAGCGCGTCGAACACGGTGACTTCATCGTCAGACGATGCAAGCACGTGACGCACATAGTTCGAGCCGATGAAGCCGGCTCCTCCTGTGATGAACAACTTCATGGAACGCCTCTCAGGGACGCAGGCGCCAATGCGGCTGCCACTGCGATTCGATGTCGGCCCGTGCCGGGTTCTTACGATCGCGATCAGAAAGGATCGGATCGGTGACTCCCCAGTCGGCAGCGATAGCGGGGTCATCCCACGCCACGCCCAGTTCATCGGCCGGGTTGTAGTAATTGTCGACGAGATACGTAATCGTCATATCGGTAAGTGCGGCGAAACCATGCGCCACGCCCGGCGGGATGAACACTCCCCTATGACTGTGTGTTCCGTCGGACTGGCGACCAAGGTCGAGCCACTGCGTCGCACCATCGGTTGGAGAACCGGTGCGGAGATCATGAAGCACTACACGCGCCGTTCCATAAGGCACGTACCAATAGTCGGCCTGATGAAGGTGATAGTGAAGCCCAACAACGGCTCCTGCCTGGCGGTCGCCACGGTTTCCCTGGAGCATCTCTCGGCCCTGAGGGAACCATTCGCGGCGATAGGTCTCAACAAAGAAACCCCGCTCATCGCCATGAATATCGGGATCTACGACATAGATGCCGCGTATGAGATCGGATTCGGTGATCGTTGCCATGTTGGGGGCGGGGCCTTCCGTGGTCGCCGAATGGTCAATT
>WLMU01000074.1 GCA_009700115.1 Actinomycetota bacterium | reverse complement strand
CGTCTCGACGCCGCTCACGCCACTCCAGATCTTGAAGAATCGAAGTCGATGCTTCGTGTACAGAAGTCAGCGCAGTGGTTGGCCGATAATTTCGAGGGCGTGCCGCTGTATCTCTTTGGCTTCGCGCAGCATGACCCAAGTGGTTCGTCGGTGTACCCCGCACTCTGGAACGCGCAGCTTGCTGCTCGCGCCGAAGGCGTTGGTACGTCGCTTACGCAAGTTCTTGTGTTTCACAACGACGAGGTGCTCGACATCCTTGGCGTGCCGAAGGACGAAGGCTGGAACATGCTGGGCTGCGTGTCGCTCGGCTATCCCACGGGCAAGTGGGGCGTCGCGACGCGCCAGCCCGCACACGATGTGTCATTCCGCAATCAGTGGGGCGACGACGTCGGATTCCGCGACGACGAACCGCTCTGGCCCTAGTTGCTCAGTCGCCCTCGGCGGCGGGTGCCCAGTGGGCACGAAGGTCAGATAACCAATCAGGAAAGTCGATAGGCGGGTCGGGCAGCGGTGTTACGCCGTGCTCTTCCAATGCCGCTTCGTAGACCTCGGGTTGATCTCCCCACGAACGTGGGTCACCCATCATGACTTCAAACAATTTCGCGCCTTCATCGCCGGCGCGGATGGGGCCGAACGCGGCACCAAACGGAAGCTCGACATGAGTTCCCTTTGGGCACCAACGATCGCCAAACCAAAGTCCACCGTCGATGATGAACACCATGTGAGGTGAGAAATGGCCGTGTCGGCGGACCATCATCCCCGGGTCATATTCGGCGTAGAACGAGAGGTACTGCGGATCTGGACTGAACGCGAACCACTTCTCACGCACGTGCGAGGTTGATCCATCGGCGTTCTGTTGTGCTCGAACCATTTGCCACGGAACATCGGGATCGTCCATATGACGGAACCGAACTTCCTTGCCGGGGATCGGCAGCGGGGTGGTTGTTGGGTCCTCGCTCATGCGATGAACTCGAAATCGACATGGGCCGATTCAATGCCGCGAACGAATGCATTGGCCATTTCAACTGGCTCGGTTCCTGGGGTGAGTCTCCAACCTGAGGTTCGTCGGAGGAGTTCTTCGAAGAACACTCGAATTTCCAGTCGAGCAAGTGATGCACCGAGACAGAAATGCGTTCCGAAACCAAATGAAATGTGATTGTTTGGTGTGCGGTCGACGAGGAATTCTTCGGGCCGGTCGAAGTGGGCTTCATCGCGATTTGCTGACGAGTACATCAGCACAACTTGGTTGCCCTTTGGAATAGTCACGCCGTTGACCTCGGCGTCAACTTTCGCAACGCGACACATGTTGTGGATCGGCGTGACATAACGAATCATTTCCTCGACAGCGACTGTGAGGTCGGCGCCATTTCGCAACTTCGCCATTTCAGCGGGATTGCTGATCAGGTTGAGGATTGTCCAGGCGATAACGGTTCTCGTGGTCTCGGCCCCACCGTCAAGGAGTAACAGCGCGTCAGCGATTGCATCGTTGGGATCGAATGGACAGCCGTTGACTTCAGCGGTCGTGTAGAACGAGAAAATATCATCGGCTGGGCAGGACTTCTTTGCCTCAAAAAGTTCCGCAGCTGCGCCCGCGAATTCGATAGCGGAGATCATGCCGGCGTCATTGAAATATCGAGGGCCGCCACCGAGAGCGATAGTGGTCTCGGACCAATGCTTCAACTTGGGCCAATCGTCTTCTTCGAACCCGAGAAGTTTGCCGATCATCATTGCGGGCAGCGGCGCAGCCATTTCATTGATGACTTCGGCGGATCCGCCGTTGTCGCGAACTGCGTCAAGAAGTTTGGTGACCTTGCCACGGATGTCGTCTTCCCATGCGCTTGCAGCACGCGGCGTGAAGCGACGAGAAACCATGTTGCGGCGCTTCATGTGAAGGGGGTCGTCGAGGCCGATGATGGCGTTATCGGCGGGAAGGTTTGGTCGGTAGCCGCCTTTTTCCGTATCCGAATTTATAAAGACGTCTTTGCGCTTTTCGATGTCGACGATGTCGTCGTAGCGAGCGATTCCCCAAAGTTCGTTGGCTTGGTCCCAGTAAATGGGTTCGTTCGCGCGCATCCATGCGTAGGTGGGATACGGGTCGCCGCCGTAAAGCTCAGGGGCGAGAAGATCTATAGCGAGCCGTTCCATGGTCCCTCCAAGGCAATGAACTCAACCGATTGGTTGTGCCGCCCGGATGGTATCGCTCTGGATGGTTCGAGTTTCTTTGGAAGTGACTATTCGGTAGAGCGTCATGGCTGCAACGGCACTGCTCATCCCCGCAACCGTCCACAGCAGCAGTGCTGAATGCCGATCAGTGCCTGCGGTTAGTAGGTGGACCGTGCCAAAGACAAAGATTCCGTAACTGCTCATATGTACGGCTTTCCACCATCTCTTTGGAATGCGGCGTCGCAAGAGCGAAGTGATTTCGACAGCGAGCAGAAGGTAGAAGGCGACGATTCCCCAAGCAACTGCCGATGGTTTCCAGGTCGATGCAAAAGGAATGAACAGTTGGGCAGCGCTGAAGTTGACGTAAGGGTCAAGAAACAGTCCAACGAGATGCACGGCAATAAAGACGACGGTGAGTCCGCCAAGAAAGCGGTGCAGATCAAGCAGCCAATTGGGGCGGGCTTTCTTCCCCATGACCTTTGTCGACAACAAGAGGCCCCAAAAGACCGAAAGTGCTGCGAGTCCCCACGCCACAAGGCCTGAGGACCGGGCGACGTACCACCACACCGAGCCCACGATTAACTAGCCCTTGTCCGGGCTTTAGGTGCGGGTGTTGTTTTGCGGGGGATGGTGGTCGAGGGAGTGGCCGCTCGCTGCGTTGTTGATGGGCTCGAGTTCTGGGCCTTTGCCGTTGTGGACGGAGTGGTGACCGATTGGTTTGGAGTCGTCGCTGCGCCTGCAGTGGACGGGGCGAGGGTGGCACTGAGCGCCATGCCGGCGCCGAGGGTCGTGGCCACTCCGAGACTGGCCCATCCGACAAAGCGGCGACTGCGAGATGCGGGATGGGGACGGGAGCGTCGGGTCATGGGGGTGAATTTACGGATGCGAGGTGAAACTGGTGTGAAGGGAGGGTGAGGGCGAGGTAAGAGTCGCCGCTTGCAAGCGGTCGTCGGTCACAATTACGAAACAGGAGTATTCCGAAACACAAGTGTTTCGATAGGGTTGCCCCCATGGACGAACAGCAACTTCACGATCGTCGGTGGTGGTCGCTGGCCGTGCTTGCTGGCAGCCTCCTCGTGATCTCACTCGACAACACGATTCTTAACGTCGCGATTCCTTCGCTTGTGCGTGATCTGAATGCCACGACCAGTCAGCTTCAGTGGATCATCGATGGCTACACACTCGTCTTTGCAGGTTTGTTGTTGACTGCTGGGGCCATGGGCGATCGGTTCGGTCGTAAGGGCGCCCTGCAACTTGGTCTCGTCGTTTTTGGTTTCGCGTCAATGGCCTCGGCGATGGCGCAGAGCGCGAACCAACTCATCATCACTCGGTCATTGATGGGTATCGGCGGAGCGCTCATCATGCCGTCGACGCTTTCGTTGCTCACGAATATCTTTCACAACCCACGAGAACGCGCCAAAGCCATTGGTCTCTGGGCTGCAGTTGCTGGTGCAAGCGGTGCGCTTGGCCCCGTTATCGGCGGAATCTTGTTGAAGTGGTTTTCGTGGCACGCAGTGTTTTTTGTCAACGTTCCCCTCATCATCGTGTTGCTCATTGCCGGCCGCGTCCTTCTGCCGAAGTCGAAAGCGGAGGTTGCGCAACGACTTGATCCAGTCGGAGCGTTGCTTTCCATCATCGGATTGGTCCTGGTGCTCTGGGCTGTCATCGAGTCGCCTTCGGCGGGGCTCACTGACCCGAGAGTGGTCTTGGTGGGTTCTCTCGGGGCACTCGTTGTCGCCGCGTTTATCTTTTGGGAATTGCACATCGAAAGCCCGATGCTCGATATGCGGTTCTTTAAGAACCCACGCTTTACTGCAGCAAATATCGCCGTCACACTCGTGTACTTCGCGATGTTTGGCCAGATGTTCGTGATGAATCAATACACACAGGTTGTGTTGGGGTACTCACCGCTCGAAGCGGGTCTGCGCATGATGCCGATGTCGCTAGTGATGATTTGTGTTGCTCCGATGGCACCGCGATTTGTGCATCAAATCGGCACGAAGCTTGTGGTTGGCGGAGGACTCGTACTTACGTCGATTGGCGTATTGATTGTTTCGACTGTTCCAACGTCGAACGGGTATCCGGTCTTAGTAACCGGCATCATTGTCTTAGCGTTTGGAATGGGCTGCGTTATGGCGCCGGCAACTGAATCGATCATGGGTTCGTTGCCTCGCGAGAAAGCCGGCGTGGGGTCAGCGATGAATGACACGACGCGTCAGATGGGCGGTGCGCTTGGAGTCGCGGTCATCGGTTCTCTACTCGCAGCGGTCTACCGCCCCGGCGTGCAGAGCAGTATGAGCGCTGCTGGTATCGCACAGCCGCTCATCGACACGGCAAAGGAATCGGTTGCCGGAGCGGTGTTTCGCGCCGCCACCACGCCCGGCATTTCTCCTGAAACTGCGGCGCAGATTCATCAAATCGCTGTGCAGGAATATGTCGATGGCATTCATATCGCCATGAAGATCGCCGCAGCTGTGATTCTTTTCGCAGCATTCATCGCGTTCAAGTGGTTACCGGCGCACGCTCATGATGCGCGAAGTGAAGTGAGCGGTCCGCTCGATGGTTTGGCGTCGCTCACATTCGCTGAAGCCGAAGGCGCGCTCGAGGACGACCAAGTTGAACTCGAAGCTGAGATGGAAGTCGAACGCGATGCAGCGGTTGACTCAACCGGTGGGACGGTGCGGTCATGACCGCGACGAGTACGCAGCGAGCCCGTCCTGGCCGCCAGCGAAGTGAAGCAGCCGATCACGCAATCCTCGACGCAACACTCGAGTTGCTGGGTGAACACGGCTACGCATCACTCACGATGGCTGCTGTCATTGCAAAGTCCGGCGTTTCGTCGGCGACGCTGTATCGACGGTGGCCAACAAAACAAGAACTCGTTACGGGAGCCCTCGCGACACTTCATGCGGAAATCATCGATATCAACACCGGCTCTTTGCGAACTGATGTCATCGAGATGGTGCGAGCAACTTCGGAAGCAATGTCGGTGCGACGTGAGGACCTTGCTGAAGATTTGGCTGTTGAACTGCGCCGAAATCCTGAATTTCGGGCGGCGGTGAAAGAGAAATTCATTCTTCCGCGGCGACGAGTAATGGCAGCGATTGTTGAACGAGCACAACATCGCGGTGAATTAGGTGCGGACATCGACGCAGCAACTGCTTTCGCCTTTATCGGTGGCCCGCTGCATAACCGAATGTACGTTCAAGGTGAATCACTGAGCGGGCCGTTCCAACGAAAAGTTTCCGCTGGGGCTTTGGCCGCGATGATTGCGGTCGCATCTCTCTAAGGGTTGGCCTCAGCCAGCGGTTACTCCGCGATCGCTGGAAAAGATTGCGCCGTGGATATTGGTTGAATCGGGAGCGGCTACGAGTGCAATGAGTTCGGCGATGTCGTTGGCTTCGCCTTGGCCTCGGTAGCCGAGGTAGGGAGCCATTAGTTCGAAGTCGATATCAGATGGCATCTGGAAATTATGTGTGAGGTTGGTGACGATGCCCCCGGGAGCAATCGCGTTTACGCGCAACGCTGTCTTCGCGTATTCCATAGCCAGCGATTTGGTGAGTTGAACGACGGCACCCTTGGTCATGCAATAGGCCGTTGTATAGGCCTGTCCCATGAGCCCCGCATTTGACGCGATATTCACGATGTTGCCGTCTGATGCCAGGAGGTGCGGAACCGCGGCCTGGCAAAAGAAGAACGGCGCGTCCATGTTGACTGCAGCCATGCGCCGGTATTGCTCTTCGGTCATTTCGGTGAAGTGGTACCCGCCAGCGATTCCGGCCACGTTGACGAGTACATCGAGACGACCGAACACCTCAATGGCTTCAGCGATAGCGGCGAAACACTCAGCACGTTCGGTGACGTCTCCGACTCGAGACACGGCAGTCCCGCCGGCGGCGGTGATCATCGAAACAGTTTCCGCGAGCGACTCGGCGTTCATGTCGTGGATGAAGACCTCAGCACCCTCTGCGGCGAGTCTCAGTGAGGAGGCTCGGCCGATGCCAGAACCTGCTCCGGTGAGGAAGGCAACCTTGCCGTCGAACCGGCCCGGAATCACATATGGCATGGAAATCTCCCCGCTGGTGATGAGAGCCGAGATCCTCGCACATCGAGCGGTTGGCATGCTCAGAGCGACAATGTTTTCGGAAGGTGGTTCAGGCGCGATACGTTGCCAAGACGTTGAAGCACCACGGGGTGTCTCACGGGAGGAGCTGGAGATGGACATCAAGGCCGGTAGTCGACTCGCTTGCCCAGAGTGCAGCGTCGAACTCGTCGTGGTCCGTCCCCCGAGCTCACCTGTCGCACTTACCTGCGGTGGCGTCGAAGTTGTCGAAGCTGCGGCCGATCGACCAGGTGGAGGCCATGCCGACGCCAGTGGCGATGGCACCCTCGTTGGCAAGCGCTACGCCGACGAAGATTCGGGCATTGAGGTTCTGTGTGCCAAGCCCGGTCCCGGCACGTTGGCTGCCGATGGTCGTGAAGTCCCCATCAAGGGCGCCAAGCCGCTTCCATCCTCTGACTGATCTGAAGGTCGTCGCGTGAATCTTTCGCTTTTGCTCGAGATGTCGGCATCGACACTCGAGGACCGTCCCGCGGTTACGTCAGGGTCGCGGACTCTGAGTTACGCACAACTCGATGCTGCTGCTCGCCGATGCGCGGCAAAGTTTCTTTCTATGGGGGCGACTGGCGTCGTCTATTGCGGAACGAATGATGCGAGTTTCCCGATTGCAGTCTTTGGTGCCGCGTATGCAGGGCTTCCGTTCATTCCGCTGAACTATCGCCTCGGCGAGGAACAACTCCAACCGTTAGTTGAAGCAAATCTCGGCGCGGTAATCATTGCGGAAACGGCAAAGGTTCCTGGCGCCGATCCCGCCATGGTTGTACTTCGGTCGACGTTGCTCGATGCTGAATTTTCGACAGCAGCCGATGTCGAACTTCCGGCCTTCGTCGATCCCGAAGATGTCGCAATTGTTCTCTACACGTCTGGAACTTCGGGTACGCCAAAAGCGGCGCTGCTTCGCCATCGCCATCTCACTGCCTATGTGATCGGCACTGTTGAATTCGCTGGGGCTGACCCAGAACAAGCTGCGCTTGTCACCGTTCCGCCGTATCACATCGCTGGTTTGGCCAACCTTCTGTCGAACATGTACTCGGGACGTCGCATCGTCTATCTGGAATCCTTCGATGCGCAGGTGTGGCTCGACACGATTCGTAATGAACGCATCACTCAAGCGATGGTCGTCCCAACCATGCTTGCTCGGGTTGTTCAATTGCTCGATGGTTCACCCGCCGGTGCTCCATCGCTAGCGACACTTTCGTACGGCGGAGCGCGCATGCCGCTTCCTGTTCTTGAACAAGCCCTTGAATTGTTCGTGGGTACTGGGTTCGTGAATGCCTATGGGCTGACGGAAACCTCATCGACAATCGCCTTGCTCGGTCCCGAAGATCACGATGCGGCATTTGCCGGAGATCCAGTGGCCAAAGTTCGATTGGGCTCGGTTGGCAAAGTGCTTCCCGGTATCGAAGTTGAAGTGCGCGACGAAGACGGCAGTGTCCTTCCCGTTGGCGAACCCGGATTGGTGTTTCTCCGGGGTGAACAGGTTTCGGGTGAATACGAAAGCGGAAGCGTCGTCGATGCCGAAGGATGGTTCCCGACCAAAGATCGCGGTTGGATCGATCAAGACGATTACCTCTTCATCGAGGGTCGCGCCGATGACACCATCATTCGCGGAGGCGAGAATATTGCTCCTGCAGAAATCGAGGACGTCTTACGTCGTCATGAAGCCATTATCGATGCTGCGGTTGTAGGAATCCCCGACGACGAATGGGGTCAGCAGATCGCTGCTGTCGTGGTCATGAGGCCCGGGGCCTCGGTATCGGTCGATGAACTCCACGACTATTGCCAGTTGCATCTGCGCAGTTCGAAGACCCCCTATCGGATTGAATTCCGCGACGAATTGCCGCATACGCCGACGGGCAAACTTCTTCGACGTGAGGTCCTCGCCGATCTCCTGGGGTAAGCAACTCGCGTTCTTTCTCCTAGATTGACGGTTGTGGATTTCACTCTCGACGACGATCATCGTGCGCTGAAAGCCGAGGCCGAATCATTCGCAGCCGAAGCTGTTGCGAAGTACGGCCGATTTAATGATTCATGGCTGTGTTCGTTCTCGCGTGAGTGTTCGAAAGAGTTGGCGGAACGCGGCTGGATCGGAATGACATGGCCGAAGGAATTCGGTGGCGGTGGTCGCTCTCCCGTTGACCGATTGATCGTGAGCGAAGCGCTTATTGCTGCGGGTGTCCCAATCGGCGCCACATGGTTTGCTGATCGTCAGATGGGTCCGGGGCTTTATACGTTTGGGACTGCAGAACAGTGTGAGCGTTATCTCCCAGAGATCTTGGCGGGTGATGTCACCTGGTGCATCGGCATGTCGGAACCAAACAGTGGGTCCGACCTTGCGTCGTTGACGACTTCGGCAGTTCGCGATGGCGATGAGTGGGTCATTAACGGACAAAAGATCTGGACATCGTTCGCCCACGAATCGGACTATTGCTATTTGATCTGTCGCACGGAGTCGGTTCCCAACAAACCGCATCTAGGTATCAGCGAAATCATCGTGCCGATGGACACGCCTGGGATTGAAGTTCGATCGATTCGGGACATGGTCGATGCTCGCCACTTCAACGAGGTGTGGTTCGACAACGTGCGGGTGCCGATCGGAAACCTTGTTGGCGTCGAGGGCAACGCGTTCTCTCAGACAATGCGGCAACTTGAACATGAGCGCGGTGGAATCGATCGTTTGGTTTCGAATCGGGCGCTGTACTTGCACGCCCTCGAGATGGCCAACACCTCTGATCCGGTTATTCGCCAGGAAATCGCCGAACTCGAGATCGGCTTCATCGTTGGTCGACTGCTGGTGTACCGAAGCGTGCTCGGCCAGACGCCTGCGGGTTTCGCAGCAGGAACAAAATGTGTCTGCACGGAGTACGAACAGCGGGTCGCAGACTTTGCCGCCCGGATCATGGGCCCCGAAGCAATGTTGCATTCGGAATGGTCGACAGAAATTGCGTATGCCCCGGCCTACACAATCATGGGGGGCACCTCCAACGTGATGAGAAATATTCTGGGCGACCGGGTTTTGGGCCTTCCCCGTTAACAGGTCGGCATCCCTGCTTGAGACAGGCAACAATGACCCCATGATCACGCTCGAAGTTTCAGACCGTGTTGCCACCATCACTCTGAGTGATCCGGAACGCCGGAACATTGTTTCCGCAGCGCTTAATGCCGCTGTGGTCGAGGGGATGGACGAACTTGAATCTCGTG
>WLMU01000073.1 GCA_009700115.1 Actinomycetota bacterium | reverse complement strand
GTGCCAGGGAATCCGCTGAACCTTCGGCGGTTCACCAATCATGCGACCGCACGATGGGCATGTTCCATCAGGTGGCAGTGAGTTGGGATTCCAGAACTTGGAACATTCTTCACACCAAGGCATTGCTCGTCAGCCCCGAAGCGTCTTCAAAAGATCAGGGACGTTCGACGCCTCTTGACCGTCACGCTCACCGCGAGAATGCGCATGCATTATTGCGATTCGCGCTGGCAGAGTTGAAGGGGCCCAGTCGGCAAGTTCTTCCGAACCGTCGAGTGAGAAGGTCGGTCGATTCAACTCAGCGAGCAATTCGAGGCTGTATGTGATTCGGCCCGTAAGTTCTGTGGGCGATGCAGTTGCGAGGGCAAGTGCCGCTTCCGCCATCGTTTCGAGTGGTTCGTAGAGTTCATCGGGAAGATTTGAATGAGCGAGAAGCACCTCAGTTGCTGCCGCTGCTTGCGGTGCCAAGGTGTTCACCGCAACACCGTCGGCCCCTGCTTCAACACCGAGGCTCGCCGTCCACCGATCAAGGAATGCTTTGCTTCCGCCATACATCGTTCCCATCGATGCTGGACCAGTCGGTGGAAATGGCGGACCTTCAGGAGGTATCGCCGTTGCTGAGGAAAGGTTGATGATCCAGCCCTCTCCTCGTTCTCTCATTTGAGGAAGAACCTCGCGGATGAGCTTCCACGGCACCCAGAAATTGAGTTGCAAAATCTTTTCAATCCCGCTGTCAGACCAGTCCATAAACGGCTTGAAACCGCCGGCGGCGGCATTGTTTACGAGAATGTCGATCTGACCGAGTTCTGTTTCGACTTGCCCAACGAGTTGTGAAAGATCGTTGACTGGATCACTCAAGTCGAATGGGATTCCGACGACCTTTGATCCAGTGCTCTTCAGATCAGCGACTGCTTGATCAAGCGTTCCCAAATCGGCGAGTCCGGGTTGCGGTCTCGAACAAATGGCTACCGAAGCACCTTCAGCGGCAAGACGGTGAGCGATGGCTTTGCCTATACCGCGACTCGCGCCGGTTACCAGAGCTACTCGACCTTCACATGTTCGTCCCATGAAGATCAGTCTCTCTTTCGTACTCTCATCTTGATAGGTGTTGCGCCCATATCAAATGCTTCCCGAAGCGATCGCTCGAGATAGCGCAGGTATGACGGGGGTATTTCTTTATTGGCAAAAAGTGTAAATGTCGGAGGGTCGGTCGCGCCCTGCGTTGCATAGAGGACTCTTGCTCCGTGCGGGCCGGGTTGCGCTGCTTGCGCTGCACGAAGGACCTGATTGACTTTTCGAGTCGGAACTCGACGGTGATAGTCCTCAATCGTCCCCTGCAACGCCGGCAGCAATCGATGCACACCTTTGCCAGAGAGCGCACTGATCTTCAGCACTGGAGATTCACCGATGAAATGCAGACGCTGGCTGATCTGATAGCCAACCTCTTCACGACCATCTGCGTCGAGAAGTTCCCATTTATTGAGGAGAACCACGACGGGACATCCCGCAGCATCAATTCGCTCAGCGAGACGTTGATCCTGCGCAGTCACCCCGACGGTGGCGTCAATAACGAGGAGTGCAACATCGGATCGGTCGATCGCCTGAAGGGCTCGCACGAGCGAGTAATACTCAAGCGCTTCGTCAACCTTGCTCCGTCGACGCATACCAGCGGTGTCAACAAATCGGATTGGCCCATCTTCAGTCTCGACAATTGTGTCGACTGCGTCACGTGTGGTGCCCGGCATATCGTGCACGACTGAACGTTCATCGCCGATTAATCGATTGAACAGAGTGGATTTGCCAACGTTGGGTCGACCGACAATCGAAACAGAGAAGATTTTATCAACTTCGGCTTCGTCCTCATCGACGGCCGCTTCCGGCTCAGGCGGAAACTCAAGCATCAATGACTCGAGGAGGTCACCAGTCCCTCGACCATGAAGCGCACTGACGGGGAATGGATCACCGACTCCGAGGTTAAGGAGATCCCAGATTGCCGACTCACGGTTGGTGTCATCAACTTTGTTAGCCACCAGAAGCACCGGCCGACCACGTTTACGAAGAATCTGAGCTACTCGATTGTCTTCCTCAGTGATGCCAACAGTGACATCGACGACGAACAACACGACGTCGGCTTCGAAAATCGCCTTCTCGCTTTGCTTCGAGACCTTCTCGTCGAGCGCGTCGCCACCCGGCATCCAACCACCGGTATCGACGAGTCGGAAGTCACGCGCTTGCCACTCAGCGATTACCTCTTTGCGGTCACGTGTTACGCCTGACTTTTCCTCAACAATTGCCTCGCGGCGACCGACGATCCTGTTGAACAACGTCGACTTCCCCACATTTGGTCGACCAACAATGGCGACGAGGGGAAGTTCGGTGGGTTGAGTACTCATTTCGGCTCCAATGCCCTACGAAGGGCGATCCCATCAGTGGGAAGAATCTCGACCTGTCGCGGCAGATCATCAGGGGAAAGACCATCGAGGAAGACGCCCTGGGATAGACAGACATCAGGTAAGAGGTAACGATGACCCTCTGGTTCAGAAGCGAGCACCCGGATGAGATCCGTGCCAGTCATGAGACCAGCCACACCGGTGTTGCCTCCGAAGAACTCATTCTCCACCGTAATGACGCGTACGTCAGATCGATCGACAGACTCAATCAGCGGAGTGATCACTTTTGCGCCGTAATTACCGGTCAAGATCGCTATCGGAGCATTTGGCCGGGGTCGGAGACTGACCTCTCCCCCGCCTCGAGGAGCGCGGTAACCCTCGGGCGGAGCACCATCGACCCAGGCAAAGAAACCGGTGGCCACACCCGTAGGCGTCTCTGTCTCACCCAGGAACTCTCGTTCGAAGGTTCGCGCCATACCGATTCCATCCTCGTGCATCGGAAACTCCTCGTAGGAGGAGTGATCCGGAAAGGGACGACCGGCGAGAAGGTAATACTCGTCGGCGGCGTGGACGACACGACGACCTAGCGCGGCGAGATACACCTCTTGCCAATCGTGGACTGCGTCGATCACATCGGATGCTTCCGCAACCGTATGCGGACGCATTGTGGTTTCGGTATTGAACCGGCTTACTCCGAGGGGCACCACACTCAGGGTTGACAACTCTGAGTAACGGTCAAGCACATCGGCGAATGTTTGATCGAGGGCGGCACCATCGTTACGGCCCGGACATACGACCACTTGGCCGTGCACCTCGATGTCGTTGTCGAGCAGTGCCCGCAACCAACGAAGACTCGTCGCGCCCCGTCGGTTCCGCAACATCGACGAGCGAAGGTCCGGATCGGTGGCATGAATCGACACATGTAATGGTGAAATACGTTCAGTCACCACCCGCTCGAGATCTAACTCAGTGAATCGCGTGAGCGTCGTGAAGTTGCCGTAAAGGAATGACAGGCGGTAGTCGTCATCCTTGAGATAGAGAGATTCTCGAAGGTTCGGGGGCAGCTGATAAATGAAACAGAACTCGCAGTGGTTGTCGCACGTGCGAACTTGGTCGAAGAGGGCCGAGTGGATTTCAGCACCGAGAGACTCTCCGTCCCTCTTTTCAACGTCGAGTGAAAGTTGAAGCCCACCTCGGTCGATATCGAGGTTCAGTTCACCCTCATCGGCGAGGAGCCGGTACGAAATGATGTCGCGGGGAACTTCGCCGTTGAGACGGAGGATTTGATCCCCAGGCAAGAGGCCCGCCCGATCAGCCGGCGACGCAGGCGCGACACTGACAACACGAGGTGACGACATGGGCAGTAAGGCTAGTGCCGGTAGCCTCTCATTCCATGAACGAGCAGATCCCCGTGCCCTCGGACACGTCGCAATTGCCTTCAGTCGAGAAGGTTCTCCTTGCGGCGCCGCGTGGTTTCTGTGCCGGCGTCGAGATGGCCATCAAAGCACTCGCCTGGATGGTTCGTTCCTTTGAAGCCCCGGTGTACTGCTACCACGAGATCGTGCATAACCAGAGAGTTGTCGAGCGTTTTCGTGACCTCGGTGTGGTCTTTGTTGACGACATCAGTGAAGTGCCCAAAGGCAGTCCAGTCATGCTGTCAGCCCACGGGTCCGCGCCCGAGGTTGTGGCTGCCGCTCAAGCCAACGGCGGATACGTCGTCGACGCTGTCTGTCCCCTCGTTACCAAAGTTCATCACGAAGTAAAAGTACGCGCAGGCAAGGGTTACCAGATCGTCTACATCGGACACGAAGGACACGAAGAGGCAGTCGGCACCATGGCAGTCGCCCCCGACAACATTCATCGCGTTGAATCGGTCGAGGAAGTCGCTGCCCTACCACCGTTCACCGAACCAGTAGCACTCCTCGCACAAACAACGCTGAGCCACCGCGACTGGGCCGACGTACTCGAGGCGACCCGCACGCGCTTCCCCGACATGTGGGTACCCGGGCGTTCCGATCTTTGTTTCGCCACAACCAACAGGCAATCCGCTCTACTTGAAATAGCCCCTCGCTGCGATGCAGTTGTTGTGATTGGTTCAGCCAACTCCTCTAACACACGAGCACTTGAGAGTCTCGCTCGACAGGCCGGATGTGATCACGTGTATCGGATCAACGGTCCAGAAGAACTTCCCGACGATCTTCAGGGAATCGTTGGCGTTACTGCTGGAGCTTCAGCTCCTGAGGAACTTGTTGAATCGGTCATAGCTCGGATTTCACCACGAGACGGCGTCGAGATTGTGAGCGTCACCGAAGAAGATGAGTACTTCCCTCCCCCGCGCAACCTTCGCGACCTCATCTCCACAATTGATCTCGCAGCCACTCTCGCATTCGGTGGGCCCGTCGATAATCGCCCACCAACGCAGGATCGTTCTCTGCACGCCAGCGACGTTCTCGCATCACTCGCGTAAGTCAACGCTTTCGATGCTTCCCCTTTCCTTCGAATCCATCCGATTGTTCCTACACATAACAGCGGCTGCTGTTTGGGTCGGAGGTCAACTCACGCTTCTTGGACTCCTTCCTGTGCTTCGGGGATTCGGGCCCGATGCAACAAAATTGGCGGCTCGAAAGTTCAACGTCATCGCGTGGTCAGCCTTTGGCGTTCTCTTCATCACAGGAATTTGGAATCTGCTGGCCGAGTCACCCGGCGCTAAAGGCACGGCCTGGAATGCCACCCTTGGGATCAAACTCCTGATGGTTGCAGCGACGGGAATTGCTGCTGCCTTCCACGCAGGGGCCCGCTCCAAGGCCATCTTGGCTGTAGGCGGTGCCGTGTCCCTGCTGGCTGGACTCGCTTCGGTCCTTCTCGGAGTGATGCTCTCTACAGCCTCCGGCTGAAGCTCACTGCGCACAAAATCAGCGTTGCGGGCTCTCCGCAGGGCAGAATGTACCCATGGCGACTTCATTCACCCGCATGGACGAATCAACCCAAGAGCAATGGCTCCACATCGGCGCCCAACACGCCCTCAGTCAGGGACGCGTGGCTGATCGCATGCTGATGCTGCTCGAGTCACTCGGCGATATCACTGATGGTTTTAATGCCGATCAGCTCACCCACTGTCTGCAAACGGCCACTCTTGCCGAACGCGCCGGTGCCGACGAGGAAGTCGTCTTCGCCTCGCTCATGCACGACGTCGGCAAGGCGATCACGGTTGCGAATCATGGTGCGATTTCAGCTGAAATGATTAAGCCCTACGTGCGTGATGACGTCTACCAAATGATTCGCGTTCACCAGGACTTCCAAGGCAAGCACTATTACCAACACTTCGGCGCCGATCCGAATGCTCGTGAAACTCATCGAGACACGCTCACCGCCGAGCAGTTTGCGCTTGCTGCACAGTTTGCCGACGAATGGGATCAGATCGCTTTCGACACTGACTACGACACGTTGCCCCTGTCGCACTTCGAACCCCTCGTGCGCAAACTCACTGTTGGTTCGATGCTCTGAGTTAGGCGCCTTAACAACCTGGCGCTAGCAGTTAGTGCTGGTTTGGCGAACCTGCAAGCAATTGAGCTTCGTCGAAAAGGTCTTGAATACGAGAGCTGAGTAGAGCCGTCATCTCACGCACTCCGTTGCGAGAGACTCGGCCGCTTTCCTTTTTGGGTGGTGGAGCAATCGGCTCCCCTATGACCACCACCATTTTGACTGGGCGGATGAACTTTTTGCCCTTAGGCATCGCTCGCTCTGTGCCCCCGAGGCCAATGGGGATGATCGACACTCCGGTGCGACAGGACACGTAGGCGGGGCCGTCAAAAAGTTGGTTCACGACTGGACCGGACTGACGAGTGCCTTCAGGAAACATCACCAACGGCTCACCGCGCTCTACAACAAGCAATGCCGCCTTCAACGCGTCGCGATCAGCTGCTCCGCGTTGCACCGGAAATCCGCCCATCGCAGTGAGAAACCAACCGAGCTGACGATTGGTCCACATCTTTTCTGCGCCCATGTAACGCATGAGCCGCCAGATCGAGGCACCGATCACCGGTGTATCGAGGTACGACCGATGGATAGGCGAAACAATAAAGGGTCCGCTCTTCGGAATATTTTCTCGACCATGCACTTCGAGTCGGAAGTACAGCCGAGTAATGATCTCCAGAAGCAACCGCACGAAGTGATGGAGCGACTTCTGCGGAAGCGTGAGTTGTTCGCCGTTATCGTGACCTTCGGGAATGAAGATCTCGCGTCGGCTCACGCCAGATGCCCCATGATTGCGTCAACGATCTGGTCGACGGTGAGATCGCTGGTATCGATGGTCACGGCATCGGAAGCTGTTCGAAGCGGGTCGTGGGTTCGGTTCTGGTCCAGAGCATCTCGTCGAGCTAGGTCGGTTGCAACTGTCTCATAAGACAGGTCAGAGACTTCCTTTGACCGTCGAGCTGCCCGCACTTCGGGGCTCGCATCGAGATACACCTTCAAGCGCGCTTCGGGGAACACAACCGTGCCAATGTCCCGACCTTCCATCACGCCTCCGCCTCGCTTCGCCACCCACTGGCGTTGGCGAGCTCGCATTTCCTTACGAACATCGGGGTTCGCGGCGACGATGCTCACGGCCCGGGTCACTTCTGGCCCACGGATCTCGATCGTTGCATCTACGTCGTCAACAATGACGGTTCCGTTGGTGTCGATTTGGAGATCGATGTTTCTCGCGAGATTGCTCACAACCTCGGCGTCTTCGGGGTCTACTCCCCCGCGCAACGCTGCGAACGCGACCGATCGATACATGGCTCCGGTATCGAGATAATCAAGCCCAAGCCTTGATGCAACTGCTTTCGCGACTGTCGACTTCCCCGAGCCTGCCGGACCATCGATTGCGATCACCATCGGTTGTTCAGTCACAGTGAGATCCCATTGCGGAGTTCGTCCATCTGGTCGAAGTAGTTCGGAAAGGTTTTCGCTACACAGTTTGGATCAGAGATGGTGACACCAGCACGGTTGTAACCGATGAGCGCCATGCTCATAGCCATACGATGATCGTCGTAGGTCTCGATGATTGCATCATTCGTAGGACCCGGGTTCACAGTGAAACCATCGGAATCCTCAGTTGCATGAATACCAAGGCGTTGCAGTTCGGTAACGACAGCCGCGATGCGATCGGTCTCTTTGCGCCGAATAAAGCCGATGCCGGTCACCGTCGTAGGACCGTCGGCGAACACTGCGACTGCCGCAATGGTCTGAGCCGTATCGGAAATTTGGCTGAAATCGACATTGACCCCGTGCAGGGGTGCTCCGGTAACCGTGATGGCATCCTTTTCGAACACCACATTCGATCCCATAGTTTCAAGCACATCAACGAATCGAACATCACCCTGCAGAGAATCTCGATGGAGTCCCTTTACACAAACACTTCCGCCACAGATCGCGGCGAGAGCGAAGAAGTACGACGCTGCCGAAGCGTCCGGTTCAATTTCGTAGTTGGTTGACTGATAGCAGCCTGCCGAAACAACAAAAGTGCGATCATCGGGCGTGAGAACCTTGGCACCGAAAGCGTGCATCACCGACACAGTCATATCGAGATATGGGCGCGAAACGATGTCGCCTCGAAGTTCGATGCGCAATCCATCCTGCATACATGCTGCAGCAATCAAAAGTCCCGAAGTGAATTGACTTGAGGTTGAACCGTCAATGACAACAGTGGGCATAGAACCGACAAGCGTTGGAGGGCCACAAATTTCGACAGGAAGAAATCCTGCTTCGCCCTTGGCGCTGATAGTGACACCGAGACTGTCAAGAGCACTGAGTGCATCGCCCATCGGTCTCCGTCGCATCGCATCGTCGGCATCGAGCAGAAACGGTTGAGACCCGAGGGCTAGGACTGCAGCCATGAATCGTGCGGTTGTGCCTGATTGACGAGCGAAAAAATCCGGACCTGCGTTGGCGAGTTCGCCACCGATACCGGTAATCGTTAGCGCCAAATCATCGGCGCTGCGTTCAACACGGGCACCGAGTGCTTCTACGCAATCGATCATCGCGTGCGTGTCTTCTGCGAGCAGAGCGCCCCGCAGGACACTTTCTCCACTGGCGAGGGCTGCAATCAGTAGTGATCGGTTTGTAATGCTCTTCGAGCCCGGCGGAGTGACCACCGCGTCGATGGGCCCCTTGAAGGGAACGATGCTCAGCACATCAGGCATCAGCGTTCTTCGGCCCCGTCGAGAGACCGCAACGCCGCTTTGTAACCACGGTCGAGAAGTCCGTCGCGCAGCTGCGCTCCGTTTATTGCTTCCACCAGAAGGATGACAACCCCTTCGTCGCCTTCCACCGAATGAGCGATCTCGATGTCGGCAATGCTGATATCGAGCTCGGTTGCGATCATGGTGATACCTGCCAGCGCACCCTTTTGGTCCGCTACCGGGATGCGCAATTCAGCGAGATCCTCCGCCCGAGCGAATCGGGCCGGGAGAGCAAGTCGGGCATTGCGTGCACGCTCAAGGACAGCAACGAGCGCTTCGCGATCACCGTTTTCGACGATCTCACGAACCGTTGAGAGCGTCGACAACAACCGATCGAGTTCAGCCACGATCGCATCACGATTTTCGGCACAAATATCTGGCCAGATGCCTGGATGACTCGCGGCAATTCGAGTCATGTCGCGAAATCCTCCTGCAGCCAAACGCAACAGACCACGGTGTTCACTCGAACGCTCGTCGGCGAGTCCCATGAGACTCGCTGCGGTGAGATGCGGAACATGCGAAACGATTGCGACCATTGAGTCGTGTCGCTCGGGAGGCAATGACACCACTTCCGCACCGAAACTTGAAACGACGGCGCGAATCATCGCTAACGCATCGTCATCGGTTGTATCGACTGGGGTCAGGACCCAGGTTCGTCCTTCGAAAAGATCAACGCGAGCCCCTTCGACGCCTTCTTGCTCAGACCCAGCCATCGGGTGACCGCCAATGAAGCGGGGGTTGCTCATGAGTGACAACAGGGGCGTCTTCACACTCCCGACATCGGTGACCAAACCCTCTGTGTCTTGGAGAGCAAGCGCGACCTCGTCTGCGATAGCTCCCACAGGTGTTGCCACGAAGGTGAGATCGATACCAGCCACGAAACCATCGGGCGCTACGGAGTCGATCGC